>NZ_JBQKLS010000010.1:0-114391 GCF_052116105.1 Oribacterium sp. Sow4_G1_1 | reverse complement strand
TGTCTGCGAAAAGAGCCTGATGTATGCCAGTCAGACACAGAAGCGACTGATCGATGACCACATGGTCAGTTATGTGGCAGAACACGAAATGCTTGTTGTGAATGAGTAAGCAAATGCCGCCGAAGGTGATCTCCGGCGGCGATAACCCATACGACATTCATGACGCAAAGTTGAGCAGTTCAGCGACAGCTCATGAGAGCAGCTCCGTGACAGCTCATGAAATCAGCAACATGATGGCATGAAAACGGGAGGATTTTATGGAAAACAGATTAAAACTTCCGGTGGGGATCGAAAATTTTGAAGAGATTCGAAGAAACCAGTATTACTATATCGATAAAACAAAACTGATTGAGCAGCTGTTTGACAGTCTCGGAAAGGTGAGTCTGTTCACGCGTCCGCGTCGCTTTGGAAAGACTCTGAATATGAGTATGCTGAAGAGTTTTTTCGAGATTGGTACAGATCCGTCACTGTTTGATGGACTCTATATTTCGAAAAATCAGGATCTGTGTAAACAGCATCTGGGGCAGTACCCGGTTGTTTTCCTGTCTTTAAAGGGCGTGGAGGGTTTGAGTTTTTCGGAAGCCAGACGGAGATGCATTCAGTTGATCAAGAGAGAAGCAGAGCGATTCTATGTGTTGAAGGACAGCCAGCGCCTGCTCGATATTGATAAAAAAAGGTATCGTGAGCTTCTTGAAATGAAGGACCAGCCTGAAGAGGTAGAGATCATCATGTCCTCCATCAAAACATTGTCTGATCTCCTGTATAAGCATTACCGTAAAAAGGCGGTCATTCTCATCGACGAGTACGATGTACCGCTCGATAAGGCATTTCAGTATGGCTATTACAGAGAAATGCTCCACTTTATACGTGGACTGTTAGGCGAAGTCTTAAAAACGAATGACTCACTTGCGTTCGCTGTCCTGACAGGTTGCCTCCGCGTTTCGAAGGAAAGTATTTTTACCGGTCTCAACAACTTTAAAATTCTATCGATCACCGATACACGCTTCGATGAACAATTTGGATTTACAGATACGGAGGTGCGGACGTTACTTTCTGATTATCAGATGGAAGATCGTTTTGCAGAAGTGAAGGAGTGGTACGACGGCTATCACTTCGGAAATGCAGATGTTTACTGTCCGTGGGATGTTGTAAACTTCGTGGACCGCGCGAAGGATGATCGAGAGGCAAGGCCGGAAGCGTACTGGATCAATACGAGCGGAAACGACCTCGTGAAGCGCTTTATCGATAAAGCGAATAAAACAACGAAGAGTGAGATCGAACGTCTGATCAACGGGGAAGCCATCGAAAAGGAGCTTCGCCTGGAACTCACATATGAAGAGATCGATCAGAGCATCGAGAACCTCTGGAGTGTACTTTTTACGACGGGGTACCTGACACAAACTGGAAGACCGAAGGATGGCGCTTATCGCCTGATTATTCCGAATCGGGAAGTGCGCGAAGTCTTCAGACTTCAAATCAACGAATGGTTTAAGAAATCCATCTTCAGTAACACAGAGCGCCTGACTGCATTCTGGAAAGCTTTTGAAGAAGGTGATACCGAAGGTGTCGAGCAGTATCTGAACCGGATACTCAGTAATTCCATCAGTGTTTTCGATACGAAAGCAAGAAAGGAAGAAAAGGAAAGCTCCTATCATAACCTTCTCGTCGGGATCCTTACCGAAAATGCAGACTGGCTTGTGAAGTCAAACGTTGAAGCTGGAGAAGGATTTGCAGATATCATCGTGGAAACGGATGATCCGGATGCGGGGATCGTCGTGGAACTAAAGTATACGAAGAACTTTGACGAGTTGAAGGCGGCGTCTCGGAAGGCCCTTGACCAGATTCGGGACCGTCGTTATCAGGAGTATCTTCTGAACGATGATCGGAAGAACATCCGGCTGTATGGGATCGCCTTCTGTAAGAAACGGTGCTGTGCAATCAGTGAAAAACTGTGAGATGCTGAGACGAAAGAAAGAGGACGGACTCCCTCTATAGTTATGAAGCCGGGGTGATGTTCACTCCGGTTTTTTGATACCGTAAATATGAAAACGGGGCACTATGTGGCGATATTTTTGCAAAAAACGGGGCAAACGGGGAGAACTGCGGTTGCAAAAACGGGGCACTATGTGGCGATATTTTTGCGAAAAACGGGGCAAACGAGGAGGGCTACTGTTGTAAAAACGGGGCAGTTTTTATATGATGAGGACAGAGCTGAACTGGTAAAGAGAAAGGATTTGATATGAATCAGAGTGATCAGCGGAATATTTCCATGATGATGGATCTCTATGAGATGACGATGGCGAACGGTTATTTCCAGGATCCGGGGGCGGAGGACCTGGTGACCTTCGACGTGTTCTACCGGAAGAATCCGGATGGTGCGGGCTTCGCGATCTTCGCGGGGCTCGAGCAGGTGCTGGACTACCTCGAGGGGATGCACTTCGATGATACGGATGTCGCGTACCTTCGCTCACTTCATATCTATGCGGAGGATTTTCTCGACTGGCTGCGGGATTTTCGCTTCCGTGGCACCGTGCGGGCGCTGCCGGAGGGCAGCATCATGTACCCGAATGAGCCGATCCTCACGGTGGAGGCGCCGCTCATCGACGCACAGCTGGTGGAGACAGCGATTCTCGCGCAGGTGAATCACCAGTCCCTCATCGCGACGAAGACGAACCGCATCGTCCGCTCGGCAGAGGGCCGGCTGGTGGCGGACTTCGGCGCGCGTCGGGCGCACAATGTTGACGCCGCGGTGTATGGTGCCCGGGCCGCCTACATTGGCGGTGCCGCAAGTACGGCGACGATGCTGGCCGGGGAGATGTTCGGCATCCCGGTGAGCGGGACGATGGCGCACAGCTGGGTGATGTACCACGATGACGAGTACACGGCGTTTAAGCACTTCGCGGAGATCTATCCGGATAATTCGGTGCTGCTCGTCGACACCTACGATGTGCTGGTGTCCGGTGTGCCGAATGCGATTCGCGTGGCGAAGGAGGTGCTGATGCCGATGGGGAAGCGGCTGAAGGGCATCCGGCTCGATTCCGGTGACCTCGCGTATCTGTCGAAGAAGGCGCGGAAGATGCTCGACGCAGCGGGGCTCGAGGACTGTATCATCGTGGCGTCGAACAGCCTCGATGAGTTTACGATCCACTCGCTGCTCGAGCAGGGCGCGTGCATCGATTCCTTCGGTGTCGGCGAGCGGCTGATCACAGCGAAGAGCGATCCGGTGTTCGGCGCGGTGTATAAGCTGGTGGCGGTGAACAGGGATAAGGTCTGCTTACCGAAGATCAAGGTGTCCGAGACCTTCGAGAAGATCACGAATCCGGGGCAGAAGCGCGTATGGCGTGTCTATAATCCAGATGGCTACGCGGTCGCGGATCTGATCACGATGGCGGACGAGGTGCCGGATCCATCGCAGCCGATCCCGTATGTGGATCCGGAGAAGCCGTGGAAGTCGATGGCCTTCACGGACTGCACGGTGCGTGAGCTGCAGGAGACCGTCATGGTCGACGGACGGCGGACGAAGCCGTCTCCATCCATCGAGCAGGTGCGGAGCTACGTGAAGCAGCAGCTCGAGCGGGAGATCTGGCCGGAGGAGCAGCGACTCGAGAATCCGCACACGCACTACCTCGACATGAGCCCGGCGTACTACCAGATGAAGATGGAGCTGCTGAAGGCAGCGCAGGCGACGAAGTGAGCTGAGTTTATAAAAATTTAATGGGGTCTGACCCCATTAAGAAATCATTACGAAAGTCTTAAGGCGATCGTAAGGGGGTCAGACCCCATAAAGTTCAGGGCCGGAGGGAACGCCGGTCCTCATTTTTTTCTTGACATGTGTAGCTTCGTTTTATATCATCTCACTATGGCACTTTACCATGCTACTATAATAAAGCATAGTAACAACTCCTATCATCAATTGTTATACCGAGATTCACGGCCATGTTGTATACTTATAGGAAACCATCGGGAGGTTCGAGATGTCCAGATTTTTAAGCAGTGCATACCGTACGCTGACGCAGTATACGCCGGGCGAGCAGCCGCAGGATAAGAAGTACATCAAGTTAAACACGAACGAGTCGCCGTTTCCGCCGGCGCCGGGGGTGATCGCGGCGGTCAATGCCTCCGAGGCGATGGACCTCCGGCTCTACTCGGACCCGGAGCTGAAGCCGCTGAAGGCGCAGCTCAGCGAAAGCTTCCAGGTGGATATGTCTGATGTATTCATTGGCAACGGCTCGGATGAGTGTCTGAACTATGCGTTCATGGCCTTCGGCGAGGACGGCTTCGCATTTCCGGACATCACCTACAGCTTCTATAAGGTGATCGCGCAGCTGAATCAGGTGACGACGGAGGTGAAGCCGCTGCGGGCGGACTTCACGATCGACCTCGCGGATTATCTCGGGCCGGAGACGCCGGACGGGGGTCATGCAGGTATCGGGAAAAACATCGTGATCCCGAACCCGAACGCACCGACCGGGATTCCGATTTCGCTCGACGCGATCGCTGCGCTCTGTGAGGCGAATGCAGACCACGTCGTGATGATCGACGAGGCCTATGTGGATTTCGCAGACCAGGCGATCAGTGCGGTGCCGCTCACAAAGAAGTATAAGAACCTGCTCGTGACGCAGACCTTTTCGAAGTCCCGCAGCATGGCGGGGGCTCGAGTCGGCTTCGCGATCGGTGATGCGGCACTGATTCAGGACATGGAGACGCTCCGGAACTCGAACAACCCGTACAACGTGAACCGCATCTCGATGAAGTGTGCGGTGGAGGCGCTCCGGGATACGGCATACTTCGAGGCGAACTGTGCGAAGATCCGTGCGAATCGTGCATGGACGCGGACAGAGCTGGAGAAGCTTGGCTTCCATGTGCTGGACAGCCAGACGAATTTCCTCTTCGCAGAGAGCCCGGCGATCTCCGGTAAGGAGCTCTACCTCCGCCTGAAGGATAACGGCGTGCTGGTGCGCCACTTCGATGATCCGAAGATCACGAATTTCAACCGCATCAGCATCGGCTCCGAGGAGGAGATGGCGCAGTTTATCGAGACCGTGCGGGACATCCTCACGTTCTGAGTTTATAAAAATTTAATGGGGTCTGACCCTATTAAGAAAATTTAATGAGGTCTGACCCCATTACGAAATTCTTAAGATGAGATTCAGGGAGTAGATATGAGAGTAGCAGAGATCAATCGGGTGACGAATGAGACGGATGTGCAGCTGTGGCTGGACCTCGATGGGGATGGCAAGGAGTCGGAGATCAAGACGGGGATCGGTTTCTTCGATCATATGATGACGCTGTTCAGCCGGCACTCGGGGATTCAGATGAATCTCACCTGCGAGGGGGATACCTGGGTCGACGATCATCATAGTGTGGAGGATATCGGCATCACGCTCGGGCAGGCGATGTCGGAGGCGCTCGGCGACCGGAAGGGGATTCGGCGCTATGCGAGCATGACGCTGCCGATGGATGAGGCGCTCATCCTCGTGGCGGTGGACATCAGCGGCCGTGGCGGCTTCTATGGTGAGATTCCGTTTAAGACGGAGAAGATCGGCAGCTTCGACACGGAGCTCGTGGTGGAGTTCTTCCAGGCCTTCGCGCTGAACGCCGGTATCACACTGCATATTCGAGAGCTCGCGGGCGAGAACAGCCATCACATCGCGGAGGGCTGCTTCAAGGGCCTCGCGCATGTGCTGCGGGAGGCGGTCGAGATCGACACGCGCTTCGCAAACGATATCCCGAGTACGAAGGGCGTACTCGCGAGCCCGACCGGGGAGTGATGTGTGTTGGCGGACAGCCCGCATTGGGCGATGACTACGCAGCGGACGAGGCATTGGCCACACGATACAACTGCACAGGGACGCATGGGGGCGGTGCAGGAAGGATGAACATGATGACGGAACAGAAACTGAATGAGCTTTACGAGCGCTTCGGCTACCGGAAGTTCAAGATGACGAAATTTGAGCCTTATGATCTCTACGCGGACAACCGGGATTTTCTGAAGTCCAGTCAGCTGATCACCTTCACGGACCTCGATGGTTCGTTGCTGGCGCTGAAGCCGGATGTGACGCTCAGCATCATCAAGTCGAACCTCGGCGGGGAGGAAAAGGTCTACTACAACGAGACGGTCTACCGTCCGAAGGACAGTCACTACCGCGAGATCCTGCAGTCGGGCATCGAGTGCATCGGACAGATCGACGCGTATTCGGAGGCCGAGGTGATCGCGCTCGCGGCGGAGTCGCTGAAGCTGATCGGGGAGCGCTTCGTGATCCGCGTGTCGGATGCGGCCTTCCTGCAGGAGATGTTCGCGACGATGGGCCTCACGGACAGCACCATCGCGGAGGCGCTGCGTCTCTTCTCGATGAAGAACACGGCGGGCTTCGATGCGCTGGTGCGCGAGGGGAAGCTCACGGAGGCGAGTGCGCGGACGCTGAAGTTGCTCGCGGATCTGTACCGGCCGTTCCGGGAGGGGGCTGCCGAGCTTCACTCCTTTGCGATTTCCAATGCTTCTGCCCAGATGGCAGATCACCTCGCGAAGCTCTGTGATATCCTCGAGGCCTTCGGTGTGCTCCAGTACGTCTATCTCGATTTCTCCCTGGTGAACTCCATGGATTATTACAACGGACTGATCTTCCAGGGTGCGGTCGAGGAGATCCCATTCACTGTGCTGTCGGGTGGACGCTATGATCGTCTCCCGGAGAAGATGGGGAAGAAGGTCGGCGCGATCGGCTTCGCCCTCGACCTTGATACCGTCGCAAACTATAGTCCAAAGCGCCGGGATGCCGACGTCGATGTGCTCGTGCTCTATGCGGCGGGCGACGAAGCGACGCGGGTGGCGGCGGTCATGCGGGCGCTCAGTGCGCGCGGCCTCCGGGTGCGGAGTCTCCGGATAGAGGAGCAGGCGCGCGTCGAGCATAAGATCACCGCGCGGCAGACACTGCGCCTCAGTGACGCGGAGGCGCTGGCGACGCGCGAGGATACAGTTTCGGATGGCGCGGTCTTAGGCGCAGCATGTGATGCTGTGCCGGGCGTGGAAGCATCGACCATGCGGACCGGTGAAATGAAAAACCACATCGGAGAAGGGAGCGGCTTAAAATGATCAATGTAGCACTGGCGAAAGGCCGCCTCGGCGATAAGACTTACTCGATGATGGCGAAGGCCGGCTTCGACTGTCCGGCGATCCTCGAGAAGAACCGGAAGCTCACCTTCGAGAATCCGGAGAAGGGCATCCGCTACTTCTGGGTGAAGCCGTCGGATGTCGAGATCTACGTCGAGCGTGGCGCGGCAGACATCGGCGTCTGCGGTGCGGACATCCTCCTCGAGTACGAGCCGGATGTGTACGAGCTGCTGGACCTCGGCTTCGGCAAGTGCCGCATGTGCGTGGCGGGCCCGAAGGATTTCTATGATAACGAGGAGCGGACGCTCCGGGTCGCGACGAAGTTTGCGCATGTGGCGAGCCGCTACTACGAGTCCATCGGTCGCGACATCGACATCATCAAGCTGAACGGTTCGATCGAGATCGCGCCGATCCTGGGCCTCAGCGATGTCATCTTCGATATCGTCGAGACGGGCAACACACTTCGGGAGAACGACCTCGAGGTGCTGACGGAGGTCGTGCCGATCAGTGCACGCCTCATCTGTAATAAGGTAAGCTACCAGTTCAAGCATGACGAGATCATGCGCTTACGGGACGGTCTCGCGGAGATCGTCGCGAGCGGCGAGAAGGTAGACGCCGTGAAGCTGGAGCATTAGGAGAAGAGACATGATTAAGATTTTCGAGATGGGAAAGATCAGAGACGAGGAGATTTTCGCGCGCTTCGAGCCGACCTCCAGCGTCGAGGATAGCGTAAAGGGCATCATCGCGCGCGTGCGTGCGGAGGGGGATGCGGCGCTGCGGGCGTACAGCGCGGAGTTCGACCACGTCGACGTCGAGGATTTCCTTGTGAGTACGGCGGAGATCGAGGCGGCGCTCGCGAAGGTGGAGCCGGGCTTCATCGCGGTGCTCGAGGAGGCGGCGGCCAATATCCGTGCCTTCCACAGTAAACAGGTGCGGAACAGCTTCATCATGGCGGACAAGCCGGGCGTGATCCTCGGGCAGCGGGTGATCCCACTCGAGAAGGTCGGCCTCTATGTGCCGGGCGGCACGGCGGCGTATCCGTCGACGGTGCTGATGGATGCGATTCCGGCGAAGATCGCGGGCGTCGAGGAGATCGTCATGGTGACCCCACCGAACAAGGAGGGCTCGGTCAATCCGTACATCCTGGCGGCGGCGCATGTCGCAGGCGTGGGCCGGATCTTCAAGGTCGGTGGCGCGCAGGCGGTGGCGGCGCTTGCATATGGCACGGCGTCGATTCCACGCGTCGATAAGATCGTGGGTCCGGGCAATGCCTTCGTCGCCGAGGCGAAGAAGCAGGTGTTCGGACAGGTTGGGATCGATATGATCGCCGGTCCGTCGGAGGTGTTGGTGCTCGCGGACGGCAAGTCGGATCCGCGCTTCGTGGCGGCGGATCTGCTGAGCCAGGCAGAGCACGATAAGAATGCGTCGGCGGTGCTCATCACGGATTCCATGGCGCTCGCCGAGGCGGTGCAGCAGGAACTCGAAGTACAGCTCGCGAAGCTGAAGCGGGAGGAGATCGCGCGGGCGTCCATCGATCACAACGGAAAGATCATCGTCGCCCATGACCTCCGTGAGGGTATCGACGCGGCGAACCGCATCGCTCCGGAGCACATGGAGGTGTGCGTAGACCAGCCGTTTGACTACCTGCCGCTCATCAAGAACGCCGGCTCCGTCTTCCTCGGCCGTTACAATGCCGAGCCAACCGGTGACTACTTCGCTGGCCCGAACCACACGCTGCCGACCTCCGGGACGGCACGCTTCTACAGCCCGCTCGGTGTCGACGACTTCGTGAAGAAGATGCAGTACAGCTACTACACGAAGGACGCCCTCGAACAGGACTACGATAAGATCTCCATGTTCGCGAATAAGGAAGGGCTCACCGCCCACGCCCGTGCTGTGGACATCCGCTTCGGGAAAGAAGACCGGGATTGAGTCGGATTTTTCATAAGGCAGACCGGGATTCAGGCAGGTTCTGCTCCAATCCTGCAGATTTTTCGCAAAACAGCATTAAATAGATGAGATGACATTATCTATTTTGAAATTTGACACAATAAGGTACTTTTAAAAATTTCGACATTACCTGGTTTGACGCAATAAAGGTTCTAAAGAAATATTGACATTATATTTGACGCAATAGAGCTTGTTTAAAAATAATGACATTAGCTATATCCTTAAATATTTTGCATATGTGTAAGAATTTAACGATAGAGGTAATGTCGAATTTTTCAAAAGGCATGTATTGCGTCAAACTTGAAATTACATAATGTCATTCATTCTATAATATGCAGTATTGCGAAAAAGGAAGTACCAGAAAAACCGATTGGGAAAATCAGATTGAAAGGACGACTATGATTGCAATCATCGATTATGGCGTGGGAAATCTCTTCTCGCTGCAGAGCTCTCTCAGAGCGATCGGCGAGGAGGTGGTGGTGACGGCGGATCAGGAGGTCATCCGGCAGGCGGATCATGTGATCCTGCCGGGGGTCGGTGCGTTCGGTGACGCCGTGCAGAAGCTGCGCGACTGCGGGCTCTTCGATTTCGTGAAGGCGCAGGCGGCGACGGGGAAGCCGTTTCTCGGGATCTGCCTCGGCATGCAGCTGCTGTTCGACCGCTCCCTCGAGTATGGAGAGCATGAGGGCCTCGGGCTGATCCCGGGTGAGGTGCGTCCAATCGAGGGCGTGATCCCGGCGCATCTCGACATCCCGCACATGGGCTGGAATGCGTTGCACTTCATCGATCATCCGGAGACCGCCTGTGCATCCAAGGATAAACAGACATCGTCGACGGACCCGGCTTCATCGGATGAGGGTACAGATAAGGTGCAGATTCCGGAGGATGCATCCGGTCGCTGCCCGCTCTTCCGCGATCTCACGGAGGGCGACTGTGTGTACTTCGTGCACAGCTTCGCGGCCTTCGACTGTGACGCGCATCTGACGGCGACCGCGGAGTACGGTGTGCCGCTGACCGCCGCAGTTCAGAAGGGCAATGTCTATGGCACGCAGTTTCACCCGGAGAAGAGCGGGGCTGTCGGCCTGAAGATCCTGAAGGCGTTTGCTGCACTGTGAGGAGGAACTATGCTGCTGTTTCCAGCGATTGATTTATATGACCATAAGGTAGTACGGCTTCTGAAGGGCGACTACCAGAAGATGACAGTGTACAGCGAGGACCCGGTGGCGACAGCCCGGGGCATCGAGGCGGACGGCGGACGCTGGCTGCATCTCGTGGACCTCGAGGGCGCGAAGGACGGCACGACGCCGAACTTCGATGTGGTGGCGGCAATCTGCCATGAGACGAAGCTCCAGGTGGAGATCGGCGGTGGGATCCGCAGTCTCGAGATGATCGAGCGCTATCTGAATGCCGGTGTCGCGCGGGTCATCCTCGGCACGAAGGCCGTGACGGATGAGGATTTCCTGCGGGATGCGGTGGGGCGCTGGGGCGACCGGATCGCCGTGGGCGTCGACGTGAAGGATGGCCGGGTGGCCGTCAAGGGCTGGGTCGAGGTCCTCGATGTCGATATGTTCGACTTCCTGTGGAAGCTGCGAAGCCTCGGTGTGAAGACCGCGATCGTCACGGATATCTCGAAGGACGGCGCGATGAAGGGCACGAATCTGCCGTTGTATGAGCGCCTGAGCTGGCTTGACGGCATCGACATCACCGCGTCCGGCGGCGTGTCGACGCTCGAGGACATCCGGGCACTCCGCGACATGGGGCTCTATGGCGCGATTCTCGGCAAGGCGATGTACAACGGCACCATCAAGCTGAAGGATGCGCTGGACGTCGCACGCGGATGATGTGTCGGGCAGTAGGGATGCTTTGGCAGGCGACATCGGGAGATCGGTGAAGTCTTGCTGACAGAACGCAGCGGACGGTGCCTGTGAAAGTGCATTGGCCGAAGGCAGATGATGAGGTAACAGAGATGATTACGAAACGAATTATTCCGTGCCTGGATGTGCGCGACGGGCGCGTGGTGAAGGGCGTCAATTTCGAGGGACTGCGCGATGTGAGCAGCCCGGTGGAGCTCGGGAAATACTACAGCGATGCGGGCGCGGATGAGCTCGTGTTCTATGACATCACCGCGAGCTTCGAGGGGCGGAAGCTCTTCACGGACATCCTGACCGCGGTCGCGCGGCAGATTTTCATCCCGCTGACCGTGGGCGGCGGCATCAACACCGTCGATGATTTCGACCGTGTGCTGAAGTGCGGTGCTGATAAGGTGTCGGTGAATTCGGGCGCGATCAAGAATCCGGATCTCATCAATGCAGCGGCAGAGAAGTACGGTAATCAGTGTGTGGTGCTGTCGGTGGATGCGAAGCGCGTGGACGGAAGCTATCATGTGTTCCTGAACGGCGGACGCATCGATACCGGCATGGATGCACTCGAGTGGATCCGGGATGGCGTGAAACGTGGTGCGGGTGAGGTCGTGCTGAACTCGATCGACACCGACGGGGTGAAGCAGGGCTTCGACCTCGAGATGCTCGCGGCGGTGAATCAGCTCGTGAAGGTGCCGGTCATCGCATCCGGCGGTGCCGGCTCCATCGAGGATTTCGTGACACTGTTTCACGAGATTCCGGACATCTCTGCCGGCCTCGCCGCCTCGATCTTCCACTTCGGTGAGGTGAAAATCGAAGACCTGAAGGCGAGACTCCAGGCGGAAGGCATCCCGGTCAGACGTTGATTCACAGTAAAGATGGGGGCACATTTTGAAGTGTACATTCAGAGTGTTGCTTCCATTTTTTACGTTCTATAGTACAATGTTGACAGCGTATCACAGATGAGGAGAGGGCAGGAATGGCAGTCGAAACATTTGATATTGAGAAGGTGAAGTTTGACGAGAAGGGGCTGGTGCCGTGCATCGTACAGGATGTCGAGACGAAGCGCGTGCTGACGCTGGCGTACATGAACAGGGAGTCGCTTCGTATCACACTGGAGAAGGGGCTCACCTGCTTCTGGTCCCGCTCGCGGCAGGAGCTCTGGCTGAAGGGCGCGACGAGCGGAAACTACCAGCACATCGTGACGATGGAAGCGGACTGTGACCGTGACGCGATTCTCGTGCAGGTCCGGAAGGATGGCCCGGCGTGCCACCGCGGGAATGACAGCTGTTTCGATGATTCTTTATATAAAGAATGGGCGGAGAACCGACCGGAAGTATCGGGGGAAAAGCCGTGCGGGAAGTGAGAAGCTGACGGCAGAGGCATTGATCGAAGAAAATGAGATGTGGGGAAGAAGAGATGGATTCAAAAGACGAGCGAATGGATATATATGACAGCGAGAAGCGCCGGACGGGCCGTGTCGTGCCGCGTAGCAGCTTCCTGCAGGCGGGCGAGTTCATGCTCTACGTGCTGGCGCTGATCGAGCGGCCGTCGGACGGGCGTTTTCTCATCACGCAGCGTGCGCGCACGAAGAAGTGGGCGGCGGGGGCCTGGGAGATTTCCGGTGGCGGGGCGCTGGCAGGCGAGGACAGCTTCACCGCGGTGACGCGCGAGGTGCGCGAGGAGACCGGACTCGATATTTCAGCGGTGCCGGCGGTGATGCGGACGCCGATCTACGGGTACCGCAACGAGGACCTGAAGCGCGGCGACAACTATTTCGTCGATATCTATCATGTGAAGCTGGAGTTCGCGGATGCGGACGTGACGATCGAGCAGTCGGAGGCCATCGACTTCCGCATGGCGACGATGGACGAGATCCGCGCGCTGCACGAGGCGGATGAATTCCTGCACTATCAGCGGATTCAGGAAGCACTCGCGGCGGAGAAGAAGGTGACGCAGGCATGATGTCTGGCTTTTGAAGGAAACGTGCCTGCGGTTCATGATGGTGAATTTCGGGAGTGTAGGCATGTTCTGCGGTATTTTCAGGTATCATGCCTGCCAGGCGAGTACCAAGGGGCAAAATCTGTGGGAGAACGAAGAGCTGTACATGGAAGAGTTTATCAAGGAAAAGAAAACAGTTTATAAAACGCGGGACCCGCTCGGGCAGTCGATCGAGGTCTGTGAGGGGCTCTACAACGAGGAACACATGCGGCTGCTGCTCGTCGATGGGGCGATGCAGTCGGCGCAGTACCTGGATCCGCTGCGTCCGGATGAGCTCGCGTTCGAGTATATGCGCGAGTTCGAGTGGGCGTTCCGCCTGCATCCGTCGGCGCAGCGGGTACTGCTGATCGGGGGCGGCGGCTTTGCCTACCCTCGGTTTTTTCTGAAGCAGTATCCGGAGAAGTCGATCGACGTGGTGGAGCTTAGCCCGACGATCGTCGAGGTCGCGCGGGATTATTTCGGTCTGCGCGCGCTGGAGGCACAGTATTCGGACCGACTCCGCGTCATCGTCGGCGACGGCCACCGATATCTGGAAAAACTGTCCGCAACCTTTGCCGCTACGGATGCGTCTGTGAGGGTGGCCAATGCAGGCGACCGCGAGGCTCATACCGCTGCGGAGGAAGATTCACTCCGCTACGACGCCATCCTGAACGATGCATATATCGGCTATAAGTCGAGCGCATCCATGCAGGCGTCGGCGCAGCTGTTCCACCAGTGCCTCACGGATGGTGGCCTCTACGCCGCCAATATGGTGACGGCGCTTCGTGGCCTCCACTCGATTCAGATGCGCCGTGAGCGGAAGAATTTTCAGAAGGTGTTCGCATACACCTTTCTCATGCAGTGCGACGACGAGATCAGTCTATTCGTGCCGCAGAACAACATTTTCTTCGCTTCGGATACGGCATTTGAGATGTGACAGGAGTTCTCATGGGAAACTTAAAAGCAAATTATCATACGCATACCACCTTCTGTGATGGCTCCGACGCGGCGGAGGCCGTGGTGCAGGAGGCGCTTCGAAAGGGATTCACGCATCTCGGCTTCAGCGGGCATATGGACCCGGGCGTCTCGATGGACTACGCGGCCTACGCACAGGAAATCTGCCGTCTGCAGGTGGCGTACCGCGACCGAATCGATATCCTCCGAGGTGCGGAGCTGGACAATGTCTACGACCCGTCCTGTGTGACCGGTGCGGAGGTGCCCGACAGCGCGGGGGCGCTGCCCGACGCCCTGGGGACTTCTGCGGGTGAAGCTTTCGGTGCGGAATACACCATCGGTTCGACGCATTTCGTGCCGTTGCCTGGCTCTTCTGTGTGGTCGACACCGGCTGCCTTCGGGACGCACCGTGAGGGCTCCGAAAACTGGGATCTGATCGGCGTGGATGGAGACATTGGCATGCTCCATGACCAGTGCAGGCAGTACTATGGCGGCGACTTCTACGCCCTGTCCGCGGACTACTACCGCTTCGAGGCGATGGTGGCGACACGGCTGCACCCGACGTTTATCGGGCACTTCGATCTGATCACGCGCTTCAATGATCTCTCGCGCGCAGATGGTGGCCACTTCCTCGATGAGATGAGTGAGCGTTACCTTCTGCCGGCGCGGCGAGCCATGGAGGCGCTCGTGCCGTACGGGCTGCCGTTTGAAATCAACTGCGGCGCAGTGAACCGCGGGCGGAAGAGGGAACTGTATCCACGACCGGAGCTGCTTCGGCATCTCCATGCGCTCGGCGGAGAGATCCTGATCTCCGCGGATGCGCATCAGAAGGAGCTGCTCGACGGCGGCTTCGAGGAGGCGATGGAGCTCGCACGCTGGGCAGGGTTCACGCACACAAACCTCCTCGTGCGTGCGGTGGGCGCCGATGATGCTTCTCGACCTGCGAAGAATACGAAGCCGGATGCGGGAGGAACACTGTACTGGCGGACGACGGCATTGAACGAATAGACAGAGGAAAGAATAGAATGGAAATCAGAAAAAGCAGGGTCGAGGACCTCGACCGGATGATGGAGAAAAAGGCAGGCGGATTGCTTTCGATTATGTAGTGAGCCAGACGCACTGAAAAACTGAGAACGCCCGGAATGTTTCCGGGCGTTTCGTATGCGAAGACCAGTGCTGCTGATTTTTCATCCAGCTATCATGCGCAGTCCATGCGCTTCGCAGCTGAAGGACAGAAGCTTACTCGCATCCTTCATCGTCTGCATGGGTAAGAAATGGGCAGATTTCCTCAGAGCAGGTACCGGCCTGCCCATCCCTGGCAAGGTTGCCCTGGTAGCTGCAGGTATGCTCGCCACCATGTTCGTTGTAAAAATCAATCTCCCAGAAGTAGTACTTGCATGCGTGACGCAGATTGCCCATCGTAATATCCATACTTTAACCTCCACCAAGCAACATGAGCGAGATGTTTAACTGATCACCTTCTTTTAAAATATAATCCAGTTTATCGGTCATGTTTTCACCGTTACAATTCACGAAGCATCCGCTGTCCTTATTATCAAGCAGATTATCTTCCATGAAGCGCATAATAAATTCCTTCAGCGTGGTTCCCGGACGAATTTCCGGATCCGTTTCTTCATCCATGAATTTCACATGAATCTTAAATTCGCCATGCCATCCCATGAGGACCTTCTTTCCCTTTGCGCATGCTGATCGTAGAATCGATGAATGATTCAAGCATACGGTTATCATCAAACACATCCTTCGTAACGCTTATATTATCCAACGAAATGAGTCTTTAGGCAAGCGGAAATGATGTAAACGTTTGACCTAATCCGAAAAATAAGTTATATATTACATAAGCTGGATGTTAAATGTACTATGCTGGAAATGGGAATTATTCGGGACATCGTTTGCGATTTTAACGGGATAAGATGGGAGAGGACATGAATGATCGATATTCCAGGCAGGAACGTTTCTTTGGAATCGGGAAAGACGGACAGGAAAAGATAAGACGAAGCAGGGTGGCCATCATCGGACTGGGAGCACTCGGAACCGTCATCGCGGAAGAACTTACAAGAGCCGGTATCGGCTTTTTGTGCCTCATTGACCGGGATTTTGTCGAACTGCATAACTTACAGCGCCAGATGCTGTACGATGAAGAAGATGCGCGTATGCACAGATTAAAAGTGGAAGCCTGTGCACAGCATCTGCACAGCATCAATTCAGAAGTGCAGGTGGAGGCTTTTCCGGAGGATTTTAATTATGGAAATGCAGAAAGCTTTCTGCAGGATGTAGACCTCATCCTGGATGGTACGGATAATCTGGAAACACGCTATCTTATCAATGAAGTATGTGTAAAGCTCCGTAAGCCCTGGATCTATGGCGGAGCGGTAGAAGCGCAGGGCATGACGATGAGCTTTTTACCGGGAGGAGCATGCTTTTCGTGTGTAACGGGAACGGTAGAGCCATTTATGAATCAGAGTACACAGAAAACCTGCAGTACAGCCGGCGTTTTATCTCCGGCGACGGCCATCGTAGCTTCGCTGGAAGTGAAGGAGGCACTTAAAATTCTGGTTTCGGCAGATACGCTGGAACAGGGGCTGATCACATTTGACTTATGGAAGAATTCCTTCCATCATTTTCACCCGGAAAAGGAAGCAGACTGCCCGATTTGTCAGAGGCAGAAATTTCATTATCTGGGGCATGTGGCAGGCGTGAGGGCATCTCGATTATGTGGGGAAGATTCGATTCAGATCCTTCCGGAAAAACGTTGCCATATGTCACTGGATGCGCTGGAAAAAAAGCTGTCCGATCTCGGACAGGTCAGAAAGAATAAATACTATTTGAGCTTTGAAGGGAGCGATGCATCATTTCAGGTTTTTTATGATGGACGTGCGATTATCTTGCATGTAACATCTGAAGCAAAGGCAAAGGCAATCTATTCAGAATATATCGGATTATAAGAGGAACATTTGGATGGAAAAGAAAGAGAGAGATGATACCAAAAAAAGAATTTTAAAAACAGCCATCAGGCTCTTTGCTGAATATGGTTATGCAGGAACATCTACGCGCATGATTGCGACGGAAGCGGGTGTGAATCTGTCTGCGATTTCGTTTCATTATAATGGTAAAGAGGGACTATATCAGGAAACCCTCAGATATCTCGGGGAGCGGGTCGGTGATTATTACAACTTGATGTATGAGAAAGTAAACCGGGATTTTGATGAGCATACGATGACGAAGGAAAAGGCATTTGCGTATATCGAAGAAATCATCGATCTGCAGTTACAAGCCGCTTTTTCCAGGAACAATCGCTATACTGTGCATATGGTATGGCAGGAAGATCGCGGGCCGGAGGGAGATCAGCCACTGGCGAACATCCTCTTCACAGAGGTGGAGAGTGTGATGGCTCAGCTCCTGAAGTTTTTAGCACCGGGACTGAACCTCGAAGAAGCCTTTATCATAAGCCGCCACGTCAATGGCAGTATCATTTCATTCGGAGAGCATCAACATCTGGTCTCCCCGTTTATATCAAAGAAAACAGGTTCCGAAACGGTCAGAGAATGGATTCCGAAGATGATAAAGAATGATTGTCTTATGATCGTACACGGTGTAGTCGAGGGAGCCTCATATGTATGTTCCGACGACCGGATCGAAATCAGATGAGCTGAAAATGATACGATGAAAAGCGAAAGGCATGAAGCTGAGTTGCAGCATGCATACAAAGAATCTGAGTGATATAGACCATCCACTGGAAGAGAAATACTTCCGGGGGATGGTTTTTTATTGCGCTGATAGAGCGCATCATACAAACCACTGTACAAAGTGCACAGTTAGAAAGAACTAACGCGTTATCCAAACGTGCATTATTGCCTGTTTTTTCGGCAGCAAAATGTGCAAAGCGTATATTATTATAAAACAAAACGCATTTATGTATGTGCAATATTGACAATGCATAGCAACACCGTTAAAATTAAGTCAAATCAAACGAATGACCTAAACGAACGTCCGAATCCGCGGTCCGGATGTTCGCGAATGATACGTCACATCATAAAAATCAAGGAGGTTCTGAAAAGTATGAAAAAGGATTTTGTAACTCTGACAGTAAACAAACGAGAATATACGTTTTCTGTCGGCACGGCCTTTGGACAGCTTCCACCATCCGAAACACTCGTAGATACATTAAGAAATCGTCTGGGATTGACCGGAACGAAATCGTCCTGTAACGAAGGTGCATGTGGGTGCTGTACCGTGATTAAGGATACGTATGCTGTCGCATCCTGCATGACGCTCACGGTGGACTGTGATGGTAGTGATATCATCACCATCGAAGGACTGGAGGATCCGGAGAAGGGACTCGATCCGATTCAGCAGGCCTTTATCGATGAGTACTCTTTCCAGTGTGGCTACTGCACACCGGGTATCATCATGTCGGCGAAGGCACTGTTCATGCATAATCCGCATCCGACTGCGGAGGAAATTCAGGAAGCGCTTTCCGGTAACTTCTGCCGTTGTATCAGTCATTATACGGTGCTGAGAGCGCTTAATAAGGTAGCAGGAAATGAGGATGCCGAACTTTCCGAGATGCATCGGGCAGCGGATGATATCCCTGTAGAGGATCGTATTCCGGTTCGTGAAAACAAGCATCCGAACAATCCTTCGACCTGGCAGTCATGCAATGAGCATTCATTAGCAGATTAAGGAGGGCCTTCAAAATGAGTGCAGCAGATAAGAAAATGAATTACCGTGATGTGGTTCAGCCGAACTATCGTCATGTTGGTAAATATACCCCGAGAATCGATGCCAAGGATATCGTAACCGGACATGCAACCTATCTGGATGATTTTAATGTTCCTGGCCAGCTGTATGGTAAGACCTTGCGTTCACCGTATCCGCATGCAAAGATTCTGTCCATCGATGCGACGAAGGCAGAGGCACTTCCGGGTGTACGTGCAGTCGTGACCTATAAGAATGCGCCGGAGCAGTGGGGACTCGGCCTTCCGGTACATCGTCATCTTCTCGAGGATGAGGTATGGTGTGTCGGTGACGTCGTCGCACTGGTCGCCGCGGATACGCTGGAAATCGCAGAAGAAGCCCTCGATCTGATCGATGTCGAGTATAAGAAGCTTCCGGCTGTATTTAATGCGGAGGACGCCCTGAAGGAAGGTGCACCGCAGCTTTATAAGAGATTCCCTGGAAATCATGTAGATAACGGTATCAAGTATTTCCAGCCGGATGGTCCGTGGTGGCAGATCCGCCGAGGCGATCCGGAGGCAGCCTTTGCAGAGTGTGCCTATGTTGCGGAAGATCGCGTTGAGTTCGATAAGATGCCGTCACCGGCCGCGCCGGAGACACCGTCAGCCATCGCAAAGTGGACGGGAGGAACCGACTATACCCTGTGGGCATCTTCTCAGTCTTCCCATATTCTGAAGCTGATGGCCGAGGGTCGTATCGACCATTCAAACTTCGATGTTCGTACGTTCAATGTCGGCGGTTCTTATGGTAATAAGCAGTCCCTGATGACGACCGTCCTTTCCGCATGTATGCTGTCCCGTGTGACCAGTAAGCCGGTAAAGGTAGTCATGACCAAGGAAGAGCAGTTGACCTGCTATGAGGTTCGTCTCGGATCCATCATGAATGCCAAGATCGGTATCACGAAGGATGGCATCGTAAATGCGATTAAGGGCAAGTGGCTGGTAGATACCGGATCCATCGCAGACTCGATTCAGGGCCAGGTCGGTGTCGGCCTCGGCGAGGCGCAGCTTGTATGTGCGAAGTGCGCAAACTGGGATATGGATTCTGAAATTGCCGTTACGAATCGGCAGGCAGCCGGTATCGTACGTGGTTATGGCGGACAGGAGCTGAACAGCTGTCTCGAGCGTCTCATGGCGACTGCGATGAAGGAAGGAAATCTCAATCCGCTTGACGTGTTTAAGAAGAATTACGTGGCACCGGGTGATCGCTTCCAGTGGCGTGATGGTCGCTGGTGGCAGTCCAGATCCTCGATGTTCTTCCCAGAAGCGATGCAGGGTGCTGCGGATCGTTTCGACTGGGATAAGAAGTGGGTCGGCTGGAATAAGCCGTACTGGGTAAGCCCGGATGGCAAGAAGGCCAGAGGCGTCGGTATGGGCGTTATCGGTAATGCCGATATCAATGAGGATAATACCGAGTGTATCTGTCGTATCATCCCGGATCTCGTAGGTAAGCCGAGAGCATCGAAGACGGTGATCGAGATGGATGTTACCGAGTCTGGTATGGGTACGAGATCAAATGTAGTTAAACAGGTGGCAGAAATCCTTAATGTGCCGGTAGAGACGGTTTATATCACGGATCCGGGTTCGAAGTATAATCCTTCCAACTATGGTCTTTGCGGTTCCAGAGGTACGATCACGACCGGTAAGGCAGCAACACTGGCAGCGATGGAGTGTAAGCAGAAAGCTCTGGAGCTCGCAGCGACGCACTTCCACAGATCCATCGACCAGATGGAAACGAAGGACTATATGGTTTATGTGCGCGATACACCTGAGCTTATGGTTCCGATGTTTAAGCTCTGCGATAAGGAGCTTTCCATCTGTGGATATGGTAAGCACCTGGAGCTCTTCAATATTCCGAGCTGTATCGCGGTGTTCGTCGATGTCGAGGTCGACCTCGAGACGGGTCGTCAGCGCTTACTTCATATCGGTGCAGGAACGGATATCGGACAGATTCTCGATCCGAAGGCGGTGGAGATGCAGCTGCATGGTGGCATCGGATCTGCCTGCGTAGATACAGCGTCGATGGAGGAGTGCTTACAGGATCCGATCACCGGACGTCTGGTGACCGCAAGCATGCTCGAGTATAAGATGAGAACCTTTAATGAGTTCCCGACCTATGACGCATACGTCATGGAATCGCAGATCGATAGCTATGTATTTAAGGCACTCGGCATCGGTGAAGTATCCGGTGCGGCACTCGGTGGTGCAGTTCTGATGGCGATTTCCAATGCAACCGGAAAGGATATCAAGACCTACCCTGCAACGCCTGGCGTGATTCTGAGCGCCCTCGGTAAGGCATAATCGAAGGAGGAACCGATCGTGAGAAATTTTGAT
The DNA here is from genome assembly GCF_052116105.1 of Oribacterium sp. Sow4_G1_1. NCBI lineage: Bacteria > Bacillati > Bacillota > Clostridia > Lachnospirales > Lachnospiraceae > Oribacterium > Oribacterium sp. Sow4_G1_1. The sequence goes on along the minus strand of NZ_JBQKLS010000010.1, from coordinate 93,452 downwards.
TATGAGAGTGCGGCTTCTTTTGAAGAGGCCAGCACGTTATTAAAGAATACAGAATCCGGTAAGGCGGTGGCCATCGCCGGAGGTACAGACCTCGTCGGTGTGATGAAGGAAAAGATCCTGAAGAAGGCACCGGAGAAGGTTGTCAATCTGAAAACCATCAAGGAAGGAAATTATATTAAAGAGGAAGGAAATGCGATCGAAATCGGTGCCCTGACGAAACTGACACAGATCGTGGAGAGTCCGGAGCTGACGGAGGGAGCAGCGGCAGTTCAGGAAGCAGCGAAATCCATCGCTTCTCCGATCATCCGTAACGAAGGAACCATCGGTGGTAATCTCTGTCAGGATGTGCGTTGCTGGTTCTACCGCTATCCGAATGGCGTCGGTGGAAGACTCGACTGTGCACGTAAGGGTGGTGAAGAGTGCTTCGCGATTCAGGGACAGAACCGTTATCACTCCATCTATGGTGGCATGAAGACCGGTTTTACACCATGTTCCCATGAGTGCCCGGGCAATACGGATATTCCGGGATACATGGCGAAGCTGCGTGAAGGCGACTGGGATGGCGCGGCCAGAATCTTCCTCGAGTACAATCCGATGCCGATGGTTACCTCCAGGGTATGTCCGCATAACTGCCAGCTGAAGTGCAATCAGAATCAGCACGGCGATCCGGTCGATATCCATGCCGTAGAGCGTTCACTCGGCGACTATATCATCGCGCATTATGATGACTATTTTAAGGCACCGGAACAGGAGTCCGGCAAAAAGGTAGCCATCGTCGGTGCAGGCCCGGGCGGTCTGACGGCAGCCTATTATCTTCGCCGTGCCGGTGAGAAGGTCGTGGTATATGATCGTATGGAGAAGGCCGGCGGTGTTCTTCAGTATGGTATCCCGCACTATCGTCTGCCGAAGGATATCGTCGACGGATATGCTGCTCAGCTTGAAAAGATGGGTGTCGAGTTCCGGATGAATACGGAGATCGGAAAGGACATCACCCTCGATCAGCTGGATCAGGAATATGATGCCATCTATCTCGGTACCGGTGCGTGGAAGCAGCCGCTCCTCGGAATCGGTGGTGAGGAGCTGACACAGTTCGGTCTGAATTTCCTCGTTGATGTCAATACCTATCTCCAGAAGGCCATCGGTAATGATATCCTCGTCTGTGGTGGCGGTAATGTTGCGATGGATGTTGCGATGACCGCGAAGCGTCTCGGTGCGAAGTCCGTGAAGCTGGTTTGTCTCGAGCAGGCAGATGAGATGCCGGCGACCGAAGAAGACGTCAGCAGAGCGAAGGAAGAAGGCGTCGAAATCTTTAATGGCTGGGGTCTTTCCAGAGTACTGACGGATGCAGACGGTAAGGTCAACGGACTCGAGTCCATGAAGTGTACCTCCGTACGAAATGCAGAGGGCAGATTTGATCCGCAGTATGATTACGACACGAAGATGAACTTCGCGTCGGATTATATCATCCTCGCTACCGGACAGCGTGTCGATATCAGCTTCCTCGGCGAGAACTTCCTGTCTCAGGTGAAGAGCCCGAGAGGTCTGATCGATGCCGATCTCGAAACGGCGAAGACCTCAAATCCGAAGATCTATGCAGGCGGCGATGCGGTTACCGGACCGAACCTTGCCATCAAGGCGATTCATGGTGGTCGTGTTGCAGCCATCACGATCAATAAGGATCTCGGCGTAGAAGAGTATCACTGGCCGCAGACAAAGGGATTCCTTCATTTTGATAAGGACGCCATCAAGGAAACGACGATGCATGTTCTTCCAGAGCGGGCGGTATCCGAGCGGACACTGAGTGACGAGGATACCGGATCCTTTACACCGGAAACAGCTATCCAGGAAGCCGGCAGATGTATGGACTGCGGATGTTATTCGGTAAATGCTTCCGATCTTTCACCGGTGATGGTGATGATGGATGCGGAACTGATCACAACGGAGAAAACCATTCGGTCGAAGGATTTCTTTACGACGAAACTCAAGGCATACGATATGCTGAATCCGGGAGAGCTGATCAAGGCCGTTCGTTTCGAAAAGCTGGATGGCTATACGACCGGCTATGACAAATTCAGAGTACGTGATTCGATCGACTTTGCAATTGCATCTCTCGCATATGCATATAAGCTCGAGGATGGTGTGATCCGTGATGTGAAGCTGGTTCTGGGTGCAGTGGCACCGGTTCCGCTGGTACGACCGGAGGTAGAAGCGTTCCTGATCGGAAAGAAACCGACGAAGGAAGTTGCTGCTGAGGCTGCAGAGATCGCTGTTAAGGATGCTGCGCCGCTTCAGTACAATGACTATAAGGTACAGGAAGTCAGAGCACTCATCTCAAATCTCGTAGAGCGGATGGCAAACGCATAAAGAAGCGTATTTTAAGCGAGCCCCGTCCACGACGGGGACTCGCTATTTCAAAATCATGAGTCGTTAAAAAAATAACGTACATACAAGAACAGAATTCTTCTTAGAAGGGAGGGTGTATGGATTATATGAAAAAAAGATGGACGGTCGTGGCTGCAAGCTGTATCGTCAATGTCTTTATCGGTATTTCGTACTGCTGGAGTATCTTCCAGTCCGGATTTATGAGTGAGTCAGAAGAAATTTTCGGTGCGACAGTAGTGGCATCTTCGCTGGCACTGGCATTTACCTTTAATACAGGTGTCGGTCCGATCACCATGATTACCGGTGGCGCGATGAAGAAAAAGTTTGGTGCTGGAGGTGTCATCAAAATCGGCGCAGTTCTGACCTTACTTGGTCTTCTGATGACGGGCATGGCCCACAGTGTGCCGATGGTATGGATCGGCTTCGGTATCATCGCCGGTTTCGGTGTCGGCATGATCAATGGCATCACCACAACCAATACCGGCCTCTGGTTTCCGGAAATGCGTGGTACGATTGCAGGCCTTACGACGGCCTTCTTCGGACTGGGGTCAATTCTCTTCCCGTTCGTGCTGAGACCTCTGATCGGCAGCATTGGCGTACTGAAGACCTTCATGATACTTGGAATCCTGATCGGCATCGTCGGATTCATCTGTGGATTTTTCATCTCGGCGCCACCAGAAGGCTGGTTGCCGGATGGATACGTACCACCTGCACCGAAGAAAAACGGTCCGGCACCTAGAAATTACAGATGGAATGAGATGATCCGGGATAAACGCTATTACGTAGCGGTGATCGCCTTCCTCTGCTTCTCATCGGCCGGTCTTTTCGTCATTCAGTCGGCGACCGGTATGGCGAAGACCATCGGTGGACTGCCGAAGGAGAGTGCACTCGTAGCGTATACGGTTTCGTTCATCGGTATCGCGAATTCCGGCGGACGTCTTCTCTGGGGGTCGATCTCCGATAAGATCGGACGCTATAAGGCGCTGATGGCGATGGGATGCCTCGTGGCGATCTGTGGTTTCTGCTTATCGCGAGTAAATCAGTCGTACGGAATGTTCCTGATTTTTGCTATGCTGATTGCAGCATGTTATGGAGGCTCCATGGGTGTATATCCGGCACTGACGGCGGATAATTTTGGACCGAAGAACAATGGCATCAATTACGGTATCATGTTTATCGGTTTCGCGCTCGGCGGCTATGTCGGACCGAAGTTCTTCACGAGTCTGATGGAGCAGTCCGGTGGATCCTATGCGATGCCGCTGACGATTGTGGGTGCATTTGGCATCGTAGCAATCGTGCTGATTTTCCTTCTCGTAAAGTTCAGAGAGAGTATGAAGTAAAGAATAGACAGGTTTAATTATGGACAAATCGCAGTTGATTGAAAATCAAAAAAACGATGATCCATATTGGTGCTCCATTTCGAACCGGACGCTGGGAGAGCTGATTCATCTTCAGGCCTCTCGGTATCCGGACCATCTCGCGGTGATAGATTATCTGCATGATCGACGCCTCACGTATCAGGAACTCGATACGGTCAGTGATGATCTGGCGAAGGGGCTGATTCATCTGGGACTCAGGCAGGGCGATCATGTGGCTGTGATCATCGATAACTGCTGGGAACATGTCGTCACGAAGCTCGCCATCTCGAAGGCCGGTGGAGTGCTCGTCAATGTGAATATCCATGAAAAAGCGGATATGCTGCGACGGCTTCTGGAGAATACTGAATGCAGCATAATGATCATAAAGCAACGGATGAAAAACCGGGATCATATGGAGATGCTGTATGAAATCTGTCCGGAACTGAAGACGCAGACTGCCGGCAGGCTGCAGACAGTACTGCTGCCGAAGCTTCGGCATATCATCGTGACCGGTGGGGCTGGAGCGGAAGGCTGTGCATGGCAGCTGAATGAGATCCTGAAGGCAGGAGAACAGTGCTCTGACCAGCTGCTGGAAGATCGGGCGAAGCAGCTGGACATGGACCAGACCGCCACGATCATCCATACCTCCGGATCGAGCGGTACCCCGAAAGGCGTTCCGCTGACGCATCGACAGATGATGCTGAATGCACTCGAACATGTGCACTATATGAAGATGACGACAGATGACCGGCTGTGTGTGACAGCTCCGCTGTTCCACTCGCTGGGCTGCATCGGAAGCATGCTGACGACACTGATGGCCGGGGCTACGATGGTGCTGTTTGATGATCTGAAGCATGAGGGTGTGCTGGAGCTTCTGGTGAAGGAAAAGTGTACGGTGATGAGTTGCGTTCCGACGATTCTCCTTCGACTGATGCATCATGCAGAAGAAATCGGAGGTGAGCAGAATCTCCATCTTCGTCTCTGCGTGATCGCCGGAGCGAGCTGTCCGGAGGAGGTGTTCCGACATGCATCGGAGGTTCTGCATATCGATCATTTCATGGTGATGTATGGGATGACGGAAGCCGGTCCGGGAATCAGCAGTACGGAAATACAGGATCCCCTCTGCATGGTGTCGACGACCGTCGGTCGTTTCTGGCCGTTGATTGAGTGGAAGATCCGTGACCTCGCCACCGGCATCACACTGGGAGAGAATCAGGTCGGTGAAATCTGCATCAAGGGTCCCTGTGTCACGGCGGGGTATGTTCGGAATATCGAAGAAACAGAAAAAGCGTTCGAGGATGGCTGGCTTCGCACCGGAGATATCGCAACGGTGGATCGGGATGGCATCATCCGCCTGAGAGGAAGATGTAAGGACATCATCATCCGGGGTGGCGAGAACATCAGCCCGAAGGAAATCGAAGACTTTTTACGGCAGCATCCGAAAATCGAGGATGCCTGTATCGTGGGCGCCCCGAATCGTGAATTCGGTGAGAGCGTCTATGCATTTCTGATTCTGAAGCCAGGGCAGGAACTTGGTCTGGAGGAGCTTCGCAGTGACTGCAAAGGTAAGATTTCAACCATCAAGATTCCGGAAGAAATCGAAATCCTACAGCAGTTTCCACTGACCGGCTCCGGTAAGATTGCAAAGGAAGAGCTGAAGAAGATAGCAGCTGAGCATACGAGATTCAGCTGAAGAAAGGATAAACTATGGCAAAATTTATTACACCGAAACAGGCAGCGGAGCTGATTCCGGATGGCGCAGTCATCGGTTCGGCAGTGCAGGGGATGACAGGATGGCCGGAGGAAATCGGTCTTGCAATCCAGGAGCGTTTTAAGGAGTGCGGACATCCAGCAGGAATCACACATATTCACGGCGCAGGACAGGGTGATTTCGGACGTATGGATCCTGAAAAAAAGAAGACACGTGGTGAGGATGCCCTGGCAGAGGATGGTCTTCTGACCTGCTCGATCCACGGACATGTCGGCTGCTCTTTTAAAATGATCAAAAACATCACGGATAATAAGATCCTTGCGTACAACATCCCACTCGGCATCGTCGGACAGATCTGGCGAGAGATCGGTCGAGGTTTCCCTGGACTGATGACGAAGGTCGGACTCGGAACCTATATCGATCCACGTTTTGATGGTGCGATGATCAATGAAAAAACAAAGAAGGAAGGAAAGCAGTTCATTTATCACATTCCGGATTTTATGGGAGAGGAGTATCTCTTCTATACCCTTCCGAAGCTGAACGTCGCCCTTCTTCGTGGCACAACTGCAGATGAAGAAGGCAACCTGAGCTATGAAAAGGAGTGTATGCCATGTGAACCGCTGGATCTCGCGATGGCAGCCAAGGCCTCCGGTGCGATCGTCATCGCCCAGGTCGAGCGCGTTGCGAAGACAGGTTCCCTGGATCCGCGCACTGTCAAGATTCCGGGTATCCTCGTCGATTATGTCGTCGTCGAAGAGCATCCGGAGCGTTCGATGCAGACGCATATCACTCACTTCAATCCGGCATTCACCGGAGAGATCCGCGTACCACTCAGAGACGCGAAGCAGGAGGTTCCGTTTGATCATCGAAAAGTGATCGCGCGTCGAACCGCAGCGGAATTCCATCATGACATGAAGTGCAATTTCGGTATCGGCATGCCGGGTCTCGTTCCGAGTATTCTGATGGAGGAGGGCGTCGATGATCAGATTATGATGCTTTCAGAATCCGGACTCATCGGCGGTGTGCCGGCGCAGGGCGGCGATTTCGGTGCACACTTCAATCCGATTGCGATGGTGAATCAGACCGATTTCTTCAGTTTCTTCGATCATGGTGGACTCGACGCCGGTGTCTTCGGACTTCCGGAGGTGGATAAGGATGGTAATGTCAATACCACCTACCTGAATGGCAAGATCGCCGGCTGTGGTGGCTTCCCGAATATTTCGGCCAACGCGAAGCACTCGATCTTCATGGGCACCTTTACCGCCGGTGGACTCGAGTGTCATGTGGAGGATGGAAAACTGTACATCGATCAGGAAGGTCGCTTTAACAAGTTCGTAGATCACTGCGTACAGGTTTCCTTCAATGCAGCGCAGTGCCTGAAGAAGGGCAATAAGATCAGCTACATCACAGAACGCTGTGTATTCGAGCGTACGGAGGAGGGCCTCGTGCTGACTGAAATCGCTCCGGGCATCGATCTTCAGACGCAGGTGCTCGATCATATGGGCTTCCGCCCGATCGTGCCGGAGGGTGGTCCGAAGCTGATGGATGCAGCACTGTTCCAGGAGAACTGGGGCAGACTGAAGGATACCTTCTGATGACGCTTGTGCTGGTAGCTGTTTGACCGTATGTCCGTTTCATAGTTGTGAATCAGCCAGGTGACATCACCTGGCTGATTCCATATCCAGAAAAATATCTGAGATTGCAATATCCGTGATGGAAAGGAGAAAATATGCCGATCCTGAAATATGAATATGATTTTATCACCGGAAAGAAGAATCCCATCGGAACCCATATCGAGATCGAGACGGATGCAGAGAAAGGAAGCGCGGCCTGCGCATGGACCGTGCAGGAGAACTACATCGGCTATGATCATATCCTGCATGGAGGTATCGCTGCATCTATCCTGGATAATCTGATGATTTATGCAGGTCGCGCTTGGTCCGGGCAGGATGTTGTGACGGCAAATATCAATGTGAATTATCGCGCAATCGCCTACGTGGGCGATCATCTCGAGGGACATGCATGGGTGAGTGCGCACACGCCGGGCAGTCGTGCGATTCACCTTCGGGCGGAATTACGAAGAGGAGAGACGATCGTTACGGAAGCGGAAGGCGTGGTCGTCATCGTCTATCCGGCATCGGATGGGAAGCTGTGATCATCAGATCATCTACCTCGCGAATGATCAGGTCTTATAAGGAACGAAAAAAATAAATATATAACAAATCGAACAAGCAGAGCTGCTGATAGAAGAATGGATTGTGCAGTCTGTACGAGCTGTGCTGACCGATATATTTTAAAAAGCAAATCGCCTGATGCAAATTCACATATAAAGTGGTATACTAGGTCAAACGACCGACATAGTGCATAGACAGGAGTTTATATGAGATTCGGAGCAGTGATCGTGGCGGCGGGGATGTCGAAACGAATGAATGACTTTAAACAGTTGATGAAGATTGGGGATATGACCTTCGCGGATCGTGTCATCACGAACTTTCAGCGTGCAGGCATACAGGACATCGCCATCGTAACGGGCTATCGTGGCGAGGAGCTCGAGAAGTCCTTGAAGGGATCCGGTGTGGTCTTTCTTCGAAATGATCACTATGAGACGACAAGGATGTTTGACTCCGCCTGTATCGGCTTTTCGTATCTGAAGGATCGCTGCGATGCGGTGTTTTTCTGTCCGGTGGATGTGCCGTTCTTTACGGATGAAACCGTAAAGGCGGAGATGAATCGTGCAGAGAGTGCGGACATCATCGTTCCGTACTGTCATGCGCGGCCGGGACATCCGATTCTGCTCAGTCAACGGGCGGTGGAGTATGTGCTTCAGTATACCGGTGAACGCGGGATGCGGGGTGCCTACGAGTCCTTCGGACAGACCGGAGTGGGCAGGGTGCTGCAGATCAGCGTCGACGACGACGGCGCGGTGATGGACGCCGATACGAAGGAGGATTATCAGAACCTGCTGGATCTTCATAATGCACGTCTGATGCGACCGGATATCCGGGTGCGGCTGTGTAATTCGAAGCCGTTTTTCGGTCCGGGTACGGTGAACCTGCTTCGACAGATCGCGTCGACCGGCAGTGTCCGGGAGGCCTGCGAGAAGTGCGGTATCTCCTACAGTAAGGGCTGGACCATCATCCATGACTGTGAAAATGAACTGGGCTATCGCATCGTCGAGCGACAGCCGGGCGGAAAGTATGGTGGTAAAGCTGTGATCTCGAAGCATGGAGGGAAGCTGATCCTGTTGTATGAGCAGCTCGAGCGGGAGATGAATGAAGTCGTGCAGAAGAAGTTCGATGAGATCTTCCTGCATGGAGACTGGCTGAAGAAATCGAATCTACAGGGCGATATGGGGGATACGTAACCTGCGATGTGCGTTACAGGTCGGGTGTGCGGCTGCGTGATGTTCGTGCATAAAGCGATGTAGTGCAGTGTTGGAAAGGCGAGATTGCGGGAAAAGGATCGGAAAATGAGAACAGATGTAAAACGAATCGCCATTTTCGGTGCCGGCCAGGCAGGCGCGATGGTGCGTACCTGGCTTCCGGCCAGGCAGGAGCTACTGTGTTTTATCGATAATGATAAAGAAAAGCAGGGAAAAATGCCGGATGGGCTGCCTGTGTTAAGTCTCGAGGAAGCGTTACGGCTTCAGCCGGAAGAGATCATCCTCGCGATTCTGAACGCGGAGGCAGAGCGGATGATTCTTAAACAGATCGAAGAGACTGGTTTCACGGGGACCTGTACCTGTCTGGGAAGCATTAGGGAACTGCAGGATGTCCGGCTGTCCGCGCTTCGGTTGCAGGCGCGAGAAATCGAAGCGTGGAAAATACCGGGCGATGTCGCGGAGCTCGGCGTGTACCAGGGGGCGTTTGCCGCAGAGATCAATCGACTGTTTCCGGAGCGAAGGCTCTGGCTCTTCGATACCTTCGAGGGCTTTCATGCGCGCGACCTCGCCATCGAGGCGGAGCGAACCGGCGTGAAGACGCAGCGACGGAGCTTTTCAGATACGACGATAGAGCTCGTTCGAAGCCAGCTGCCGCATCCGGAGATGGCTCGCTTCATAAAGGGGTATTTCCCGGAGAGCCTGGATTTCGAAGTGGTATCCGGAAGCGACGCGGAACAGGGTGGAGGACATGAGAAGATACAGCGAGCTCTGCAGTCATCTGGAAGGAACGTGATGCAGGAGCCCGTGAACGCTATGGCTGCGTGCAGCCGCTCTCATACAGAGCAGCGTAAAGAAAGCAGCGACCCCTGCTTCGCCCTGGTGAGTCTGGATCCGGATCTCTATGAGCCGACGCTCGAGGGGCTTCGCTACTTTTACCCGCGGCTCGCGCCGGGCGGACGCATCCTCATTCACGACTATACGAGCTGTCAGTTCGAAGGTGTGAAGATGGCGGTGGACGAGTACTGCCGCGCACACGAGCTCTTCGTGGTACCGCTCATGGATCTTCATGGAACCGCAGTGCTGGTAAAGCAGGGGAATCCATAATGGCATTGAAAACTGTATCTGACAGGGGAAGCCTTTGTGAAATCAGGAAACTTCCGCGTGGAAGACTGGAATACATTTATCTTCGGAGACGGATATAGATATGTATCATCGCATAGAAGTATGCGTAGTGAGGATGGAAATGCGACGGATCTATCTGGTCCGGCACGGGCTGCCGGAGAAAAGCACAAGTGAAAAAGAATATATCGGTGTGACCGACCTTCCGCTCAGTATGCGTGGACGTGCAGAGGCGCGCCAGCTGGGCAGCTGTTTTTTACAGCACATACAGTCGGTCAATGCAGTCAGGCGCACAGATCGTACCTTCGCGAAGAACAGAATCCACCAGGACGCATCGAGCATCGAGCCCTGGATGGTAGCGGAGCAGCAGGCGAAGCGGAAGCACGCAGATGGTCAGGCAATCGTGCGTGTTCGCATCCTTACGAGCCCGCTGCAGCGCTGTCGTCAGACGGCGGAGGAGATACACCGTGTGCTCTCCGATCGGGGAATCGCGCTTATGGAACCGCACGTGGTCGAGGCACTGCATGAAATCGATCTCGGAGACTGGGAAGGAAAGAGTGTTCGGGAGATCAGGGAACGCTTTCCGGAAGAGTATGAAGCGCGAGGGCATGCGCTCGGAACGTATCATACCCCCGGAGGAGAGAGCTTTCTGGAGGCCGGTGTCCGATTTCAGAAGGCCATCGAGGCAATTCTGAAATTTGCAGATCGAAGCGAGATGGCCGCGGATGGAAAACAGAGTAGCGGTATGGGGAGTGATGGAAACGAAAGTAGTCGTGTGGGTGAAATAGACGCTCGTTCGTCCGATGCGGACGAAGAAGAAATCATCCTCGTCGTCGCGCATGCCGGCGTGATCCGGGCATACCTCAGCCTGCTGATGGGGCGGGATCTCGATCATCTGATGGACATCCCGCTGCCGTACGCCTCGGTCACGGAGCTGGAGGTGGATGGTGAAGCTTTCATCTGCGCAGAGCAAACGAAAGTGTGCGATGGCAGGAGGGGGGACAGCGCAGCAGGGCATGAAGCGGCGGGCATAAGAACCTGCCGTGAGGGTATCTGCGTGGTGCCCGAGGGCATTGGCGTACGCCCGGAAGAGCTGCTGGATGCAGCGGAAATCTCACGGCTGTATCAGAAATACCGGACGCCGCAGCAGGTGATCCGCCATATGCGGAAGGTCGCCGAGGTCGCAGATCGACTGATGGACGGCATGAAGATGTGCGGATCAGAGCTTCGAACAAGCGAAAACATGCAGATGGATGATCCGGGCATCTGTAGGATGGACGTTGGAGAAAAGCCGGCGGTCTCCGGGACGCATACCGATGTTGATGTCTGCGAGAAAGCAGTGATGATGCCCGGGCTGAATCGGGGGCGGGTGATGAAGGCCTGTCTCCTCCATGATCTCTGCCGAGCGGAGAAGGAGCATGCGCGGGTGTCGGCGGAGGCAATCCGACAGGAGGGCTATCCGGCCATCGCGGCGCTCGTCGCGGTGCATCATCAGGCGGCGTACAGCGAGCAGGAGGCACAGGGGCCCCTCACGGAGGCGGAGCTGCTCTTCTATGCGGATAAACGCGTACAGGAGGATGTGCTGGTGTCCGTGGAGGAGCGCTTCCGGGAGAGTCGGAAAAAGTGTCGGTCACCGGAGGCCTGTGCGCATCACGATGCGATGCTCGCGAAGACGTTGGAAATCGAAAAGAAGATCATAAAGAACAGGAGATAAAGTATGAAGCTGATGAAAACAGAAGATGCAGTGGGTCAGATGCTCTGTCATGACATCACACAGATCATCCGGGGCGTGAAGAAGGGACCGGTGTTCCGGAAGGGACATATCATCACGGAGGAGGATGTGCCGGTGCTGCTTTCGGTCGGAAAGGACCATATCTACATCTGGGAGGTCAATGAAACGATGATGCATGAGAACGATGCGGCGATGGTGCTGTACGATCTCTGCAAAAACGAGCATCTGCACCGGAACGAGGATATCAAGGAGGGAAAGATCGAGCTGATCGCGGACTGCGACGGCCTGCTGAAAATCGACATCGCACGACTGCAGCAGGTCAATGCCTATGGCCAGATGATGATCGCCTCCCTCCATAATAACTATCCGGTGAAGAAGGACCAGCATGTGGCCGGGATGCGGATCATCCCGCTGATCATCGAGAAGGAGAAGATGGAAGGCGTACAGAAGCTCGTGGGGGAGCAGCCGCTGTTCCGACTCATGCCATACCAGCATAAGAAGGTGGGCATCGTGACGACGGGCAATGAGGTGTACTACGGACGTATCCAGGATACCTTTACGCCGGTGGTGCAGGCGAAGATCGAGGCCTTCGGTGCCGAGGTGGTCGCCCATGAGTACAGCTCAGATGATCCGGAGATGGAGATCGCGTGCATCGAAAAGGTGCTGGCAGCCGGGGCGGATATGGTGCTCTGCACCGGTGGCATGAGCGTCGATCCGGATGATAAGACACCGTACGCCATCGGAAAGACCGCGGATCGAGTGGTGAGCTATGGTGCGCCGGTGCTGCCGGGCGCGATGTTCATGCTGGCCTATAAGGGGGCGCACGATGAGATCCCGATGCTGGGCCTGCCGGGCTGTGTGATGTATGCGGGGCGGACGATCTTCGACCTGATTCTGCCACGTGTGATGGCCGGGGATATCGTGACGAAAGAAGATATCGACCGACTCGGCGTCGGCGGATACTGCCAGCACTGCGCGAGCTGCACCTTCCCGAACTGCGGATTCGGTGCGTATGCGTGAGCAGGCATACCGGCAGGTAGCCGATTGTTGCTGCAAAACATATCGGGGTGAACGGGGAAATCGAAGAAACAGTCCTGGTGTATGGATCGGCGATCCTGCCGGTGCCGTGCCCCAGAAGAATAGAGGGAGAAACGAAGATGGGAACAGAACTATATGAAGAAATCAGCGGGCTGAATCCGAATTATGAAAACTATATTCTGACGCTGCTGGAGGGCGAGGGCTTCGGCGAGAAGGCGCTGATTTCCAATCGGGAAATCGCATGGATGTCGGACGTGGACGGATTTTTCTCACAGCATGCGGCAGAAGCGGCAGCGGTTTCCGAAAGCGGGATCCTCGACATCGACGGAAAGCGGATCTACGCGGAGCTGCTCGGACACGAGAAGAAGCTCGTCGTCCTGGGGGCGGGGCATGTGTCGATGCCGATCATTAAGATCGGGCGGATGATCGGCTGTCGGGTGACCTGCATCGATGACCGGCCGATGTTTGCGAACAATGCCCGGAGCGCAGGTGCCGATCAGGTAATCTGCGATGAGTTCATGAAGGCCCTGGCGCAGATTCCGGGGGATGGGGATACCTACTTCGTTATCGTGACGCGCGGTCATCGCTGGGATCAGGACTGCCTGCGGGTGATCGCACGGAAGCCACACGCCTACATCGGCCTGATGGGGTCGAAGCGGAGGGTGCGCATCGTGAAGGAGAAGCTTGCAGAAGAGGGCATCCCGCGCGAAGTGCTCGATGCGGTGTATACACCGATCGGTCTCGCCATCGGTGCGGAGACCCCGGAGGAGATCGCGGTATCGGTAATGGCGGAAATCATCGAGGTGAAGAACCAGAAGAAGCGGAACTTCGGTTATCCGAAGGAAATCCTGGATGCCATCCTGGGGGCGAATCCGCATGAGCGTCCGATGGAGGGACGGAAGATCCTCACGACGATCGTGACCCGTAAGGGCTCGGCACCGCGCGAGGTCGGGACGAAGATGCTGATTCTGCCGGACGGGCACTGCATCGGTACCATCGGCGGCGGTTGTGTCGAGGCGGATGTCATGCGACGTGGTCGGGAGATGCTGCTGGATGAGGATCCGAAGCCGATTCTCTACCATGTGGACCTCACGGATGATGCAGCGTCTGAGGAAGGCATGGTCTGCGGTGGCGTGCTGGATATACTGATGGAAGCGATTTAGAGTGATGAAAATCTGTGATGGAAAGAATGCCGGTCGGTTCGATGCCTGTTCTGTCAGAAAATAGAGATGGATTTACAGAGTAGAATGGAAATCATATAAGGACACGGAAACGTGGAATGAGATGAGAAATGAAAGATACATTTGATAGAAGAATCAACTACATGCGGATGTCGATCACGGATCGCTGCAATCTGCGCTGTCGGTACTGCATGCCGAACGGTGTGGGCGATAAGGTGGCGATGAAGGATATCCTTCGTTATGAGGAACTGGTGGAGATCGCGGAGGCGGCGGTTCGCTGCGGTATCAACCGCTTCAAGGTGACGGGTGGCGAACCGCTCGCGCGACGCGGCTGTGCGGACTTCGTCGGTATGCTGAAGCGGATTCCGGGAGTCGAACAGGTGACGATGACGACGAACGGTGTGCTGCTCTCGGAGAATCTGCCGAAGCTGAGCGCCGCCGGTCTGGATGCCGTCAATGTGAGTCTCGATACACTGAAGCCGGCGCGCTTTAAGGACATCACCGGATTCGATGCGCTCGGGCGCGTGAGGAAGGGGATTCAGGAGGCATTGGCCCTCGGCATACCCGTGAAGCTGAACGTCGTGCTGCAGCGGGACAGCAATGCCTCGGAGTGGGCGGACCTCGTCGAGCTCGCGCACGCGCAGCCGATCGATGTGCGCTTCATCGAGATGATGCCGATCGGCTACGGAAAGGACTTCGAGGTCATCTATAACGAGGACCTGCGCGCGGCGCTGATGGCGAGGTATCCGGGGACGGTCGAAGACGTGCGTATTCATGGAAACGGACCGGCGAGCTATCTGCGGCTTCCGGGCTTTCAGGGATCCATCGGCTTCATCAGCGCGATGCATCGAAAGTTCTGTGCACAGTGCAACCGTATCCGTTTGACCTCGACCGGAAAGCTGAAGCCGTGCCTCTGCTATGGCGATACGATCGATATCAAGTCGATTTTCGCTCTGGCGGATGGAGAAGAACGACAGGCACAGCTTCAGCAGGCGATTCAGGAAGCCATCCGGCAGAAGCCGGAGGCGCACTGCTTCGAGGCACGCGCACAGGTGACGGAGCTTCGGGAGATGGTGGAAATCGGTGGTTGAAATGTGTGCTACCGGAGATACGCAGATATGTTTCCGGATGAGTTCATGCATGCATGAATAAGCTGTGAAAACAACGGGTGCGATCATTTTCGCATGAAACATATAAATAGAGGAGGCGTCAAATTGAATAGGAAGGGAAAGGTGCTGGCGGTCTGTACCAGTGCACAGAAGGGAACACAGAAGCAGCCGGTGGATGCGATCACGCTGAAGCCGGACTGGGGCATCGAGGGGGATGCGCATGCCGGACACTGGCACCGGCAGGTGAGTCTGCTGGCGTATGAGAAGATCGAGGAGTTCCGGAAGCGGGGCGCGGATGTGGCGTTCGGTGCATTCGGAGAAAACATCGTGTGTGAGGGCTTCGATCTTCGGACGCTGCCGGTAGGCACGCGCTTCCGGATCGGAGACTGTCTGCTGGAGCTCAGCCAGATCGGCAAGGCCTGCCACAGTCACTGTGAGATCTATAAGGTCGTCGGCGACTGTATCATGCCGCGGGAAGGTGTCTTTACCATCGTTCTCAAGGGCGGTGTCGTGAGGCCGGGTGACGAGATCACGTTGATCGAGGCGGATCCGGAGCGTCCGTTTACGGCAGCGGTGATTACCTTGTCGGATCGTGCGTCGAGGGGCGAATATGAGGATAAATCCGGCCCCCTAATCCGGGACATGCTGGAGGCGGCGGGCTACCAGGTCATGGAGCAGCTGGTGCTTCCGGACGGACGCCCGCGACTCGAGCTGGAGCTCACGCGTCTCGCGGATCAGCGACAGATCAGTGTCATCTTCACGACCGGTGGTACCGGCTTCAGTCTGCGGGATCTGACACCGGAGGCTACGAAGGCGGTATGTGATCGCGAGGTTCCGGGCATCGGGGAGGCGCTTCGGGCCGACAGTCTGAAGTATACGCCGAATGCGATTCTCAGCCGACAGACAGCGGGCATCCGGAAGCAGAGCCTCATCATCAATCTGCCGGGCAGCCCGAAGGCCTGCCGGGAGAACCTCGAATTTCTGCTGAAGCCACTGGCGCATGGGCTCGGCATCCTGCGCGGGACAGCGACGGATTAGTCTGGAAACGAAGGAAAGCAAAGGGCGGGTGCCGCATGTAGGCATTGGCCTGATGTAAGAGCGCGTGCAAGGCTGGACGCGCAGGAACCGAGGCGCGGCGTGACTGCACACCGTAAGATAAGGAGAGTAAGACGATGAGAAGAATGTGTCGTAAAGTAACGGCGGGGGTCATCGCAGCAGCGATGCTGATGGGCGTGAGCGGATGTAGTCCCTCGAAATCGGTGGAGACGACAGCAGCGACGAAGGCCGAGACCACGGCAGCGGAGACCACCGCGGCAGCAACGGAAGCGGCGACGGAAGCAGCAACAGAGGCAGAGGCAGGCGATGAGAAGACGGAGATCCAGGTCTTTATCGCGGCGTCGCTGAACACGGTGATGCAGGACCTCGCGAAAATGTACAACGAGCAGCATCCGGAAGTGACCATCACCTTTAACGCGGATTCCTCCGGAAAGCTGCTCACCCAGATCGAGGAAGGTTACTCCTGCGATGTTTTCTTCTCTGCTGCCCAGAAGCAGATGAATACACTCGATGAGGAGGACAAGCTCGTGGTCGAGGGCACACGGAAGAACGTCGTGAACAACCAGGTCTGCGTCATCACGACGAAGGATTCCGGCACGAAGGTGACGGGCCTTCAGAACATCGGCGAGGCAGCGTCCATCGCGCTTGCGGATGGTTCGGTTCCGGTCGGAAAGTATGCACGTCAGGCCATGGTTAATGCCGGCATGCTTCCGAAGACGGAGGATGTGTCGAAGATCACGACCGAAGAGGTTTCCCAGGCGCTCGGCGGTGTCGAGATCTCCGAGCAGTCGAACGTGTCGAAGGTGCTGGCGGCGGTGACCGAAGGCTCCTGCGAGGTAGGTACGACCTACTACTCCGACACCTATGGCTATGAGGATCAGGTGGTCATCCTCGAGAAGATCCCGTACGATCTGACGGGCAATGTCATCTACCCGATCGCACAGGTGCAGAACGAGGAGGCTGATGACGCCGAGAAGGCAGCCGCACTGGATTTCATCCGCTTCGTGACCTCTGATGATGCGAAGACCGTATTCCAGAACTATTACTTCGATACAGAGGTAGAGTGATGCGCCGAGACCTGCGAAGATCGTGGGATCATGTAGCGTAGCGCCGAAGAAACGTACTCGGGCAGGTGAGGGCGCCCCGGTCGCCCTGTAATTGTCCATCTTCGTTTCGAAACGTACTCGGGCAGGTGAGGGCTCGCCTGTCCGGGGATCGGATTTCATATGATGGATGGGGTTAGTGGCATGCAGCATGTGAAAATCGATCGTGCGTGGATATGAACAGGAGGTAGGAAATGGATGGTTTTATGGCGTTAATGCGGGGCCTGGACTGGAGTCCGCTCTGGATTTCACTGAAGACAGGGATCGTGGCGACGGTTCTCTGCTTTTTCCTCGGGATCTGGGCGGCACGGAAGATCATGCAGCTGCGCCCGTCGATCAAGGCAGTGGTCGATGGCATCCTGACGCTGCCGATGGTACTTCCACCGACGGTGGCCGGTTTCTTCCTCCTGCTGCTGTTCTCGAAGCGGCGTCCGCTCGGCATCTTTCTCTGGGACCACTTCCAGATCAAGGTTGTGCAGAGCTGGCTCGGCTGCATTATCGCGGCGACGGTCATCGCCTTCCCGCTGATGTATCGGAATGCGCGTGCGGCCTTCGAGCTGATCGATGAAAATCTCGTCTATGCCGGACGGACGCTCGGTATGTCGGAGTTCTCCATTTTCTGGAAGATCGTGATGCCGACGGCCGGTCCGGGCATCGCGAGCGGAACGATCCTGACCTTCGCGCGGGCACTCGGTGAGTACGGTGCGACCTCGATGCTGGCGGGCAATATCCCTGGAAAAACGGCGACGATCTCGCAGCGCATCGCGATGGTCATCCAGGACCAGGACTATGGCACGGCGGGCATCTGGGTTACGATCGTACTACTGATCGCCTTTCTCTCGATCTTTCTGATGAATCTGATTTCGGGGAAGACGATCAAAAACGTACATCGCTGGTGAGACCGATACGATAACGCTGTTTACGTCGGTATGCTTCTGTCGGTCGGTATAAGCTTCATCTCACGAGATGAAGCAGAGGCAGTCATATGATGTCATCGTGAAAACAGTAGAAACGGGAGTGAAAATCACGCAGTATGGGAATTTCTGTACACATCCGAAAAGAACTCGGCAGCTTCGGCTTAAACATTGGCTTCGAAGAAGATTCGAAGCGCATCGGGATCCTGGGGGCCTCCGGCTCCGGCAAGAGCATGACGCTGAAGGCCATCGCGGGTATCGTCCACCCGGAGGAGGGGCAGATTCGGCTGAATGAGCGGACGCTCTTCGACAGCGCGCAGAAGGTCGATCTGAAGCCGCAGGAGCGGCGGGTAGGCTATCTGTTTCAGAACTATGCGCTCTTCCCGACCATGACCGTCGAGCAGAATGTGTCGGCGGGGCTCAGGGGCAGCCGTGGCGCGAATGCGGCACGTACGAAGGAGATGATCCGGAAGTTTCAGCTCGAGGGGCTCGAGAAGCGGCTTCCGACGCAGCTCTCCGGCGGACAGCAGCAGCGGGTGGCGCTCGCGCGTATCATGGCGTACCAGCCGGAGGTGATCCTGCTGGATGAGCCGTTTTCCGCGCTCGATGGCTATCTCAAGGACCATATGCAGGAGGAGCTCATCGAGATGCTCGAGGACTACGATGGCACGGTCATCATGGTGTCGCACAGTCGGGATGAAATCTACCGTTTCAGCCAGCGTCTGCTGATCATCGACCGTGGTGAGATCACGAATCATGGTGATACGAAGGAGATCTTCGATCATCCGGTGACGAAGACGGCGGCGATGCTGACCGGCTGCAAGAATTTCTCGGATGTAAAAATCCTCGATGCGCACACGCTGGAAGCGACGAGCTGGGGCATCACCCTGCATGTGGCGCGTGAGCTTTCGGATGAGATTCATTACATCGGCTACCGTGCGCATCAGTTTGAACCGATCTGGGGAGAACGTGAGGAGAACTGCATCGCTTTTCGCCTTTCTTCGAAGGCGGAACTGCAGTTTGAACGGAACTTCTATGTGAAGCCGGAAACAGAGGAATTTCACCGGGACGATATCCTGACCTGGCTCGTGCAGCGCGCCTGCTGGCTGACCATCGAGGAGAAGGGGCTGCCGGACTATCTGAAACTACATGAACGGGATATGCTGTTCCTGAAGTAGATCGTGTTGAAGTTGCGAAGTATGGATGAGTCTGACGACAGAGCGCGCAGACAGATGCGAGGGCCACGATGAGAAGCGGCTACATGAAGCACAGCGTCGTGGAATAAATGAAAGAAGAGGACAGGAGTATGGAAAAAATGGAAGAGATGAAGGAATTCACACACTTCGATGCGCAGGGCAATGCCTACATGGTGGACGTATCCGGGAAGGACATTACAAGCCGGATGGCGATCGCGACGGGGGAAATCAAGGTGACGGAGGAGGTCTTCGCGGCGATTCTCGGAAAAAAGATCAAGAAGGGTGATGTTCTGACGGTAGCCCAGGTCGCCGGTATCATGGGCGCGAAGCGCACATCGGAGCTGATCCCGATGTGCCACATCCTGAACCTGACGAATGCGAAGGTCTGGTTCGAGCTCCATCCGGAAACGACCTCCATCACGGCCTTCTGTCAGGTGAAGACCGAAGGAAAAACCGGCGTCGAGATGGAAGCCCTGACCGGCGTCAATGTCGCCCTGCTTACCATTTATGACATGTGTAAGGCCATCGATAAGCGGATGATCCTCCGGGACATCCACCTCGTCGAAAAGAACGGCGGGAAGAGCGGGGATTTCTACTTTGATGAAAGATGAAACAGGATGTGGATCATGAAAGGAGTTTCGTATCGTGATGGTTGCGGTACGAAGCTCCTTTTCATCCCGCTGAAGAAGGGATGGATGAGAAGAGCTGCAGCAGATCTTCATTTACGGATGAGAGATCAATATGATGAAACGGTGCTCATCATGATGGATGTGCTGAAATCGCCTGGTAGAGGGGCGACTGCTCCCTGAGACAGGCGATGATCGGCTTCATGAGGTCCACGACTTCGTCGACATCTGCGATCGTCGTCTCCGGTCCGATCGTGAGGCGAAGGCTTCCGTAGGCGTCCTCGTGGGGGATGCCGATGGCGGTCAGTACATGACTCGGCTCGAGGGAGCCGCTGGCGCAGGCGGAGCCGGCACTCGCATAGATGTGCTTCTCGTTCAGGAGCAGCAGGAGCGTCTCGCCTTCGATATATTTGAAGCAGACGTTTACGTTATTCGGGAGGCGATGCGTCGGATCACCGTTCAGGCTGGTGTACGGAATCTCGTCGAGCAGGCGCTTTATGAGGTGATCGCGGACGACGCTTTCCTGCGCGATGCGCTGCGCCATGGGGGCGAGGGACGATGCTGCAGCGTGTGCGCCTGCGGTGGATGTGGCGGCGGTATCTGGGCTGGCGCTCGAGCTCATCGGCTGAGGTTTCACACCGCAGGTGAGCGCTGGAACCTGTGTATTCACACCGCAGGCGAGCTCTGCGGCGCGTGCGAAGCCGACGATACCGGCGACATTTTCCGTGCCGGCGCGACGCCCCCGCTCCTGTTCACCGCCATGCAGGAAGCTCGGAAGCTTCACGCCACGGCGCACATAGAGGAAGCCGACGCCCTTCGGGCCGTTCAGCTTGTGACTGCTCGCCGACATGAGGTCGACCTTCAGTTCATCGACATCGAGTGGGATATGGGCGTACGCCTGGACGGCATCCGTATGGAAGAGGATGCGCTGGCCGGTTTCCGCTGCATGCTTCTGAAGGCGCGCACCGATCTCTGCGATCGGCTCGAGGGTGCCGATTTCGTTGTTCGCCACCATGATGCTGACGAGCAGCGTATCCGGACGGATCGCCGCCATCACCGCATCCGGATCGACATGGCCCTCATGGTCGACCGGAAGATAGGTCACATCGAAGCCCCGCTTCTCGAGATACGCGCAGGTATGGAGGATCGCGTGATGCTCGATCTGGTCGGTGATGATATGACCGCACTTCATCGATGCTTTACTGCTGCACCGGTATTTCTGGTCGACTGCGGCTGCAGTAGCCTGCGGCTGCAGAGTTTTCGAAAGCTGTTCACGTCCAGCCTCGCATGTGCTGATCAGCGCCCAGTTGTCCGACTCGGTGCCGCCGCTCGTGAAGTAAATTTCAGATGGTTTCGCGCCGATGGTGGTCGCGATGGTACGACGACTGCGCTCGATCGCCGCCTTCGCGCGCTGGCCATAGGTGTAGACGGTGGAAGCATTGCCATACTCCGTGGTGAGGTAGGGCATCATCGCCTCCAGTGCTTCTTTCGAAAGCGGCGTGGTCGCCGCATGATCCATGTAATAATCCTTCATTCTGGCCTCTTCTAATCTAAGCCCTCGAGCGACAATGCATGTCGGAGGGTGATGTGGTTTTTATCTGCTTCGGATATATGCCCTCGGATGACATATGCAAATTGGAGGGCGATGCGTATGCTGATTTTCTTTAGAGAAATCCGTCTTCTGCCAGCTCATTATAAATCAAATCGAAGTCGATTTCACACTTTCCTTCGCTGATGCCGACTGGAATCTGATCGTGAAAACCATAGATGAAGATGTCGTCCTCTGCGAGATCCTTGAAATAATAGAGGATGATTTTCTGCCGTTCCGGGTCGATCAGCCAGTACTCGCGTACACCTGCGCTTTCGTACTTCAGTTTCTTGATTTCCTGGTCGTACTTCCGGTTCGATGGCGAGAGGATTTCCATGACGAGGTCCGGGGCACCATCGATGTAGCGGTACTGCAGCATTGACCTGTCACAGAAGAGGATGATGTCCGGGGAAACCATCGTCTGGTCGTCGCGGTCGAGGCGCACGCCGACATCCGAAACCATGACCTTACAAGGCACTTTATGGCGATCGATGCAGGCCCAGAGCTGACGGTAGATGCCCTGCATGATCAGTACATGCGGAATCGACGGTTGCGACATCTCATAGATGTACCCATCGATGAGCTCAAAGCGCTTATCCTTCGGCAGTGATTCGAGATCTGAAATCGTAAAATTTCCCTGCAGTTTCTCTGCAGCGCTCTGATCACCATACCCGCCGGCGTACTCGCGCAGTGCCTGATCCGGAACGAGATTCGTATAGTGCACGGTGTTCCTGTGCGTCCGGTGGAACTGGGACGGGGCGAGCACCAGTGTCAGTCGCTCGATCGTCTCCAGCCGTGGAGCCTTCGTGTAGCCACCGAAAATCTTTCGTATCGTTCCGACCGGTACCCCGCTCAGCTCGGACAGCTTCTCGTAGCTGAAGCCCAGCTCGCGTCGTCGCGCACACATCTCTTCAAGCGTCATAGTGATGATCTCCCTTCGTTCGGATATTCGGGTATTCATAAGTCTGGATAAACATATAATTCAGCTTCAGATATTCATATTATACTATGGAACGGATAAAATGGGTACTATAAGAATAATATACGAGCGGTATACGGATAGTTAATTACGGATTGTGAGCGGATACGGAGAAGAAACGGTAGGGGCAATGATACAGCATGACAGGAGAAGTCGGGACGCCCTGTAAGCCCCCCTTGACTTTTCTGTGGTCAGGAAATAAACTATAGAAAGTTTGATTTTCTTCCATATAATGTGGTGGAGCGTCAGACAGCCTATAGTGAATAAATACATGGAAGGTGTTCAGTAGTTCAGAATCGTTTCTCCTGAGAGAGTGACCGTGACACGCTGCGAGCGGTCTGAGAAATCTCTGATACGAATTTTCGCACTGGAGTTGTCCGGGGGAAGGCCTGCGTAAAGGCGCGGTGCTGGTAGTTCGGAACGTGGATGCGCGTTAAGCATAGTGAGTGCCTGTGGGTGAAGCTTCGTGACGATGTCGTGACGGAAGCATTGGCTGCGGGAACAAGGGTGGTACCGCGATGATTCGTCCCTGTGTGTCGTAAGACATGCAGGGATTTTTTTATCATGAAGGAGAGAAGAATGGATAATTCAAAGCTTGAAGAGCTGAAAAAGCTTGCGCAGGAGAGTATCCGCGAAGCGCAGGACACGAATGCACTGAATGATGTGCGTGTTCGTTTCCTTGGTAAGAAGGGTGAGATCACCTCGCTGCTGAAGTCCATGAAGGATCTGAGCGCAGAGGAGAAGCCGAAGTTCGGTCAGCTGGTCAATGCACTTCGCCAGCAGGTCGAGGAGGAGCTTCAGGAGCATATGACGGAGCTTCAGAAGAAGGCACGTGAGGCGAAGATGGCAGCCGAGACGATCGATGTGACGCTGCCGGCGAAGAAGATGCAGTATGGTCACGCGCATCCGAATACGAAGGCCCTTGAGGAGGTCGAGCGTATCTTCATCGGTATGGGCTATGAGGTCGTCGAGGGTCCGGAGGTCGAGTACGACGAGTACAACTTCGAGAAGCTGAACATCCCGAAGGGCCACCCGGCGAGAGATGAGCAGGATACCTTCTATATCGGAAACAATATCCTGCTTCGTACACAGACGTCGTCCGTACAGGCGCGTGTGATGGAGAAGGGCAAGCTTCCGATCCGTATGATCTGTCCGGGCCGTGTATTCCGTTCGGACGCCGTGGATGCTACCCACTCCCCGTCCTTCCATCAGATCGAGGGTCTCGTCATCGATAAGCACGTGACCTTCGCAGATCTGAAGGGCACCCTCGATACCTTCGCGAAGGAGCTGTTCGGACCGGAGACGAAGACCAAGCTTCGTCCGCACCACTTCCCGTTCACGGAGCCGTCGGCAGAGGTCGATGTGAGTTGCTTCAAGTGCGGTGGCAAGGGCTGCCGTTTCTGTAAGGGTGAGGGCTGGATCGAGATCCTCGGCTGCGGTATGGTACACCCGCACGTACTCGAGATGTGCGGTATCGATCCGAACGAGTACCAGGGCTTCGCCTTCGGTGTGGGCCTCGAGCGTATCGCGCTGCTCAAGTATGAAATCGATGACATGCGTCTTCTCTATGAGAATGATACACGTTTTCTGAATCAGTTCTAAGAAGGGGAGGAAATAGCATGAATACATCCATGAACTGGATCAAGGAGTATGTTCCGGATCTCGACTGTACACCGAAGGAGTGGACAGATGCCATGACGCTGACCGGTACGAAGGTCGAGACCTGCACCATTTTAAATAAGAACCTCGATAAGATCGTGACCGGACAGATCAAGTCCATCGAGCCGCATCCAGATGCGACGAAGCTTGTCATCTGCCAGGTCGATGTCGGTGCGTCCGAGCTTATCCAGATCGTCACCGGTGCGTCGAACATGAAAGTCGGCGATGTGGTGCCGGTCGTGCTCGACGGTGGTAAGGTCGCCGGCGGACATGACGGCGGTGCGCTTCCGGAGGATGGCATCGAGATCCATGCTGGTAAGCTGCGTGGCGTAGAATCCTACGGTATGATGTGCTCCATCGAGGAGCTCGGCTCCAGCCGTGAGTTCTATCCGGAGGCACCGGAGTCTGGTCTCTACATCTTCCCGGAGGGCACCGCGGTCGGCCAGGATGCGCCGACGCTGCTCGGACTGAACGACGCGATCCACGAGTATGAGATCACCTCAAACCGTGTGGACTGCTACAGTGTGATCGGTATCGCACGTGAAGCTGCGGCGACCTTCGGCAAGTGCTTCCATATGCCGGCAGAGGAGAAGTCGGGCAATGCTGAGGATATCCACGATTACCTCAAGGTGTCCGTCGAGGATACGGATCTCTGTCCGCGCTATACTGCACGCATGGTGAAGAACATCCAGCTCGCACCATCACCGAAGTGGATGCAGATCCGCCTTGCGAGTGCCGGTATCCGTCCGATCAACAACATCGTCGACATCACGAACTATGTGATGCTCGAGTACGGTCAGCCGATGCACAGCTATGACTACGATAAGATCCGTGGCCACGAGATCATCGTGAAGCGCGCACAGGACGGTGACGAGTTCGAGACCCTCGACGGTCAGATGAGAACCCTCGATCACAGCATCCTGACGATCTGCGATGCAGAGGGCGCGATCGGCCTCGCCGGCATCATGGGCGGGGAGAACTCGAAGATCACCGACGATGTGAAGACCATGGTCTTTGAGGCTGCGACCTTCGACGGTACCAACATCCGCTTAAGTGCTCGTAAGGTCGGCAACCGTACGGATGCGTCCGGCTACTTCGAGAAGGGCCTCGACCCGAACCTCGCAGAGTCTGCCATCAATCGTGCATGTGCCCTGATCGAGCAGCTCGGCGCCGGTGAGGTGGTCGGTGGGATCATCGACGTCTATCCGGTGAAGCGGGAGCCGTCGGTCGTGGTCTGCAAGGCATCCGAGATCAATCACCTGATCGGCTTCGACCTCACGGCAGAGCAGATGAAGGCTTACCTCGAGAAGATCGAGCTCTCGACCGAGATCGGTGCGGATGGCGACACCCTGACCGTGACCGCGCCGACCTTCCGTCAGGATATCCACCGCATGTGTGACGTCGCGGAGGAGGTTCTCCGTTTCTACGGTTATGCGAATGTCTCCATGACCCTTCCGTCCGGCGGGGATGTGGCAGGCGGTCTGGCACCGGACCTCGCGGTCAATGAGCGTGTACGTCACTACGCACAGGCGCTCGGCTATTCCCAGGCCTTCATGTACAGCTTCGAGTCCCCGAAGGTATATGATAAGCTCCTGTTCCCGGCCGATGCGATGGAGCGTCAGCAGGTGAAGATTCTGAACCCGCTCGGTGAGGACTTCTCGGTGATGCGTACGTCCAGCATGAACGGTATGCTGACATCCCTCAGCACGAACTATAACCGCCGCAATCGTGATGCACGTCTCTATGAGATGGCGTCCATCTACATCCCGAAGGCACTGCCGCTGACGGAGCTTCCAGATGAGCGTATGACGCTGACCCTCGGTGAGATCGGCGAGGGCGATTTCTTCACGATGAAGGGTGATGTCGAGGTGATCCTGAACCAGCTCGGCCTCACGGGCCGCTACCACTATGATGCAGCCGGCTGTGCGAAGCCGTTCCTGCACCCGGGCAGACGCGCAAATATCATCTACGATGGTCATGTGATCGGTTACCTCGGTGAGGTTCACCCGGAGGTTCTTGAGAACTACGCGATCGGCGAGGCGGCGTATGTCGCGGTCGTCGATATGCCGGAGGTGTATCCGCTGGTCAATGATGACACCAAGTACGTTCCGCTGGCGAAGTTCCCGTCGGTAAGCCGTGACTTCTCGATGCTCGTGCCGCATGCCGTAACGGCTGGTCAGATCGAGGATATCCTCGTACAGCGTGCCGGTAAGCTCTGTGAGCGCGTCGAGCTCTTCGACGTATACGAGGGCGCACAGGTGCTCGCGGGCTTCAAGTCGATGGCCTACAAGGTGACCCTTCGTGCACAGGATCACACCCTCACGGACGATGAGATCGGAAGTGTCGTAAAGAAGATTCTGAACGGACTCGAGCGCCTCGGCGTAAGCCTTCGTTCGTAAAACATTTGAACACAAAAAAAGACTTCGGAGAAATCCGAAGTCTTTTTTTGTTAAGATCAGATGCGAAGGTTCGCGCCCTTGAAGTCGCGCTCGAGTTCGCGCTTCTGTTGCTTTTTCGCGAGGTCCGCGCGCTTGTCGTAAAGCTTCTTGCCTCGGCAGAGGCCGATTTCGACCTTCACGAGGGAGCGGCGGAAGTAGACGCGGAGCGGGACGAGGGCGTAGCCGTCCTCCTTCAGCTTGCCGAGGATTTTATTGATCTCGGACTTATGGAGGAGGAGCTTGCGGTCGCGCAGCGGGTCCTTGTTAAAGATGTTGCCCTTCTCGTACGGATTCACGTGCATGCCGTAGATGAAAACCTCTACGTTTTTTATGTTGCAGAAGGATTCCTTGATGGAGCACTGGCCGAGGCGGAGGGACTTGACCTCTGTGCCCGCGAGCTCGATGCCGCACTCGAAGGTCTCATCCACGAAGTAGTCGTGGTAGGCCTTCTTGTTGTTTGCGATGAGCTTGGTGCCTTCTTCTTTTCCATGATTTGCCATGATAGTACCTCTGTGCTTACTGATGAACAGTCCTAGTATGACAGGAATTTTACAGAATTTCAATCAACCTGTGGTTTCTCACGCCTCGCTGTCTTCCGGGCCCAGGAGCTGGAAGTCGATGGTACGTGTGAGTTTGTCTGCATTGAGCACCCGTACACGGACGTGGGCACCGAGACGATAGGTACGGCCGGTGCGTTCACCGACCAGCTCGTACTTGTCTTCGCGGAAGATGTAGTAGTCGGAGTTCATGAGGCGGACAGCACACATGCCTTCGACGGTGTTCGGGAGCTGGACATAGATGCCGTAGTTCGTGATGCCGGAGATGACGCCGTCGAACTCCTCATCGATGTGGTGACGCATCCACTCGCATTCCTTCAGCTTGTCGGTCTCGCGCTCCGCTTCGTCAGCGCGGCGCTCGAGGGTGGAAGAGCGGTCGGCGACGGCCGGGAGCAGGTTCTTATAGTGCTCGAGGCGGCGCTTGTCGAGCTCACCGCGGAGGTCCTCCTTGATGATGCGGTGGATCTGGAGGTCCGGATAGCGTCGGATCGGGGAGGTGAAGTGACAGTAGTACTTCGCCGCGAGGCCGAAGTGTCCGGAGCACTCGGTGGAGTAGCGGGCCTGCTTGAGGGAGCGGAGGGTCATTGTCTTGATGATCGGCTCCTCCGGAGTGCCGACGATGGCATCGAGGAGCTTCTGCACCTCCTTCGGGCGGATGCTTTCGTCATCGCGGATACGGATGAAGTGGCCGAAGTTCTCGATGGCGAGGCTGAGCTGCTGGAACTTCTCGGCATCCGGCTTCTCGTGTACGCGGAAGACGAACGGAACCTGCTGCCAAAAGAAGTCCTCGGCGACGGTTTCATTGGCCGCGAGCATGAAGTCCTCGATCAGCATGTGGGCTTCGTTTCGCTCGTATGGGTGAATGTCGGTGACGTGGCCCTGTGCATCGAGGATGATCTTCGTCTCCGGGAAGTCGAAGTCGATGCCACCACGCTCATAGCGGCGCTTGCGGAGGAGCTGCGACAGCTCGTACATGCGCTCGAGCAGCGGCTTATACGGAAGATAGGAGGCGATGTCCTCGCCGTTCGTGAGCTCCGTGTTCGTGAGGATCGCGTGCACGCCGCTGTAGCTCATGCGCTTGTCGGAGCGGATGACGGACTCACAGATCTCGTGGTTCAGAATCCTGCCGCTGGCGTCGATGTCCATGACGCAGGAGAGGGTCAGGCGATCCTCCTCCGGGTTCAGGGAGCAGATGCCGTTGCAGAGCACACGTGGCAGCATCGGGATCACACGGTCCGTGAGGTAGACGGAGGTGCCGCGGTTCAGGGCTTCCTGATCGATCAGCGAGTGCTCCTTCACATATTCCGTGACATCCGCGATGTGGACATAGAGGCGGTACTGCTTCGTCGCCTCGTCATACTCGAGGGAAACGGCGTCGTCGAGGTCCTTCGCGTCCTCACCGTCGATGGTGATGGTGGTAAGCGGACGGAAGTCGTGCTGCCGGCGACGCGCGATGGTGTCCTCCGGTACGGTCTCCGGGATCGCCTGGGCAGCGCGCATGATGTCCTTCGGAAAGGCTTCCGGGAGCCCGTATGCCCGGACGATGGAGAGAATGTCGACGCCCGGATCATTGACATGGCCGAGAATCTCGGTGATGACACCCTCCGGACTGTGTTTCTCATCCCCGTAGTTCACGATCTTCACGACGACCTTGTGTCCGTTTACGGCGTGCATGTCCTTACCCTGCGGGATGTAGATGTCCTTCAGGATCCGCTGGTTGTCCGGCTCGACGAAGCCGACGGATTTATTCTTATGATAAAAGCCGACGATTTCCTTATTGGCATGCTCGAGGATCTGGGTGATGTGTCCCTCGGAGCGATGGTTCGCGTCTGCACTTCGTGTAATGATGATGCGCACGCGATCACCGTCGAGCGCCTCACCGACATAATCGGCCGGGATAAAGATGTCCGGCTCATTTTCGTGGCCCTCCATCGACACGAAGCCGAAGCCACGTGGATGCGCATGGAAGGTGCCGACATGTGTGAAATTTTCTGTGCGGCCATACTTTCCCTTCTGGGAGATGCCGATGCGGCCCTCCGATACGAGACGGTCCAGCACCTCCTGGAGGGCGGCACGCTCCGGCTTCGGAATACCGATCAGCATGGCCATTTCCTTCGCTTTCATCGGCTGATAGATCGGATCCTTCACGAGATCCACGATCAGCTTCGCGAGTTTTTCCTTTTGATAATCCTGCATAAGTTTCCTCATAAAAAAATAAAACCTGCATACAAAACGTATGCAGGTACATCGTATCAAATCTTATTCGTCATTACCAGATAACGTCGAGAACAAGCGCTACGACGAAGAAGAGCACAGCTGCGATCTTCGTGAACTTCTCCAGTCCGCCCTCGATGGAACGGCCTTTGTTCTTGCCCCAGTAGGTGTCGGCCATACCGGAGATGGCACCGAGACCCTGGCTCTTACCTTCCTGCATCAGAATGATAGCGGAAAGAGCAACGCCTAAAATACAGAATATAATGACAAGTGCGATTTTCATAAATCCTCACCACCTCATACATAGTTTTACAAATACCTATGAACTATAACACACTCGTCCGGAAT
This sequence comes from Oribacterium sp. Sow4_G1_1, assembly GCF_052116105.1. Classification (NCBI taxonomy): domain Bacteria; kingdom Bacillati; phylum Bacillota; class Clostridia; order Lachnospirales; family Lachnospiraceae; genus Oribacterium; species Oribacterium sp. Sow4_G1_1. The sequence continues at coordinate 63,762 of NZ_JBQKLS010000010.1, read as the reverse complement.
GTGCAAGTGGAAGTTCTACGCATTTCAGCCGCATTTCACGGTGACCGAAGCCCTGTGAGTTGCGGAACCACACCAAATGAACTAAGATACGAATATTAGTACGAATGCAATATAACAGCAATATAACAGGAAGTAAATCATATGAATTCAAGCTCTCCGATCGGCGTTTTCGATTCTGGTGTCGGTGGGATCTCCGTCCTTCGGATCCTCCGCCACGATATGCCGAACGAAAATTATATATTCTTTGGGGACAGCATCCACGCGCCCTACGGCGATAAGCCGGAGGCGCGTATCCGTGAGATGTCGGATGCCAATGTTCAGTTCCTTCTGGCACATGGCTGCAAGGCCATCGTCATCGCCTGCAACACAGCGACCTCTGCCGCGGCTGACTGGCTCCGTGCGAAGTATCCGGAACTCATCATCATCGGTATGGAGCCGGCGGTGAAGTCTGCGGTGGATCACGCCGAAACGAAACATCCGCGCGTACTCGTGCTTGCGACCGCATCCACCATTCACGGCGAGCGGCTGCACCACCTGATCGGTCGCTTCCGTGATGCTGCCGAGATCCATCCGGTCGCCGCGCCAGGCATCGTCCCGCTCGTGGAAGCCGGAAAGGAAAACTCAGACGAGCTCCTCGACTATCTTCAGGACCTTCTTCGCCCGTTCCGTAAAAAAGAAGATGGCGGTGACGGCCTCCTCGTCGACAGCGTCGTCCTCGGGTGCACCCATTTCCCGTTCGCGATGGATGCCATCCGAAACGCCCTCGGCTACGACTTCACCTTCTATGACGGTGCCTATGGAACCGCTCGCGAAACGAAGCGCCGCCTTCAGGAAGCGCATCTCGTCAATGCTTCCGCCGCTGCAGGCACGATCACTCTCTACTCCAGCGTTCCCGGACAGGAAGCCGTCGCGCTTCAGCAGAAGCTCCTCGACCTGCCATTTACATACGCGCCGGAAAACTGAAACGTAGATTCCGAAGCCGGCCCTCCGTTCCACCACGGCCCGGCTTCGGTTATAGCATAGTGTGCTGTGTGTGCCCCTCGCAGTTGATTTTTACCCTTCAACAAAATATACTAACTTTAGTATGTCGACAGGCAGAACCTGGTTCGGATGAAAGCGGCCAGAGGAAGAGACATGAAGGAGAGATGAAGATGCAGACAGTAGATAAGGTGAGTGTTACAGAGCTGATCGAGAAGGAAGGACTCAAAAATCTGACACCAGATATCGATACAGACCATAAATATATCACGATTCCGGATGTGAACCGTCCGGCGTTACAGCTTGCGGGCTTTTTCGACCAGTTTGATTCTGAGCGTGTGCAGATCATCGGTAATGTAGAGACGGCGTACCTGATGACCTTCGATGCACCGGAGCGCCGTGCGAAGTATGCAGCGCTGTCGAAGTATCCGATTCCGGTCATTATCTATGCACGTGGGATCGAGCCGGACAGCTGCATGATCGATGCGTGTCGCAATGCGGGGATCCCGCTGCTGCAGTCGACGCGTATGACGACGGAGCTGGAGGCGACGATCATCAGCTGGCTGAAGGTCCGGATGGCACCGATGATTTCCGTTCACGGCGTGCTTGTCGATGTATATGGTGAGGGCGTGCTGATCATGGGCGATTCCGGTATCGGTAAGTCTGAGGCCGCGCTCGAGCTCATAAAGCGTGGACATCGTCTCGTGGCGGATGACGTCGTCGAGCTCCGCAAGGTCTCCGATGATACCCTCGTCGGCAGTGCGCCGGATATCACACGTCACTTCATCGAGCTGCGCGGCATCGGGATCATCGACGTCAAGCAGATGTTCGGTGTCGAGTGCGTGAAGGATACCCAGAGCATCAACATGGTCATCAAGCTCGCTGACTGGTCGAAGGATAAGGATTACGACCGTCTCGGCCTCAAGGATAATTACACCGAGTTCCTCGGCAACAAGGTGATCTGCTACGATATTCCGGTTCGCCCGGGGCGTAATGTCGCCATCATCGTCGAGTGTGCTGCGGTCAACAACCGTGCGAAGAAGATGGGCTACAACGCGGCGCAGGTGCTCTACGAGCGTGTCACCGCAAACATGAAGAACGGAAACTGATTTATGAAAATACTGAAAAATGAACCTCTGAAGCAGCATACGAGCTTCCGGGTCGGTGGCCCGGCAAAGGTCTATGTGGTTCCGGAGGATATCGAGGAGCTTCAGAAGCTGATTCGCTTCCTCCACGAAGAGAAGCTCCCGTATGACATCATCGGAAACGGCACGAATCTGCTGGTAAGCGATGCCGGCGTCGATCATGTCGTCGTAGAGATCGGCCGTGCGCTGGAGGGCATCGAGCTTCTTCCAGAGGCCAATGCTTCCGACGCGGCATCACCGCTTCGCGGGTTGTCGTCCTCGATCGGAACAGCTGCGCGCGTGGCGTCGGACGCTGCGGAATCTGAGAACAGTGCTGCAGTGAACGAAGCAGCCGAAGAGAAAATCTACTATCTCCGTGTGCTGGCCGGCACCCTGCTCAGTAAGGCGGCGCAGTTTGCAGCGACGCAGGAGCTCAGCGGTATGGAGGCACTCCGCGGCATCCCGGGCACCCTCGGCGGTGCGGTGACGATGAATGCGGGTGCGTATGGCACGGAGATGAAGGATGTGCTGTACTCCGTGGACGTCCTGACACCGGAAGGGGAGCTTCGGACCCTGACGCCGGCGGAGCTTGCGCTCGGCTACCGGCATAGCGTGATCCCCGAGAGAGGGTATATCGTCGTGGCGGCGACATTGGCACTGCGAAAGGGAGACCCGGCGGAGATAAAGGCGCAGATGGCCGATTTCCAGAACCGGCGGAAGGAGAAGCAGCCGCTCGACAAGGCTTCGGCGGGATCGACCTTCAAGCGGCCGGAGGGTTACTTCGCCGGCAAGCTGATCGAGGACACAGGACTCCGTGGCTTCCGGCACGGCGGTGCGCAGGTGAGCGAGAAGCACTGCGGCTTCGTCATCAACGACGGAACCGCGCGGGCAGCAGACATCTACTGGCTGATCGGAGAGGTTCGGAAGCGGGTCCTCCTGGAGCAGCACGTAGAGCTGACACCGGAGGTGAAGCTATGGGGAAACTTTTAATCGTGACGGGGATGAGTGGCGCCGGCAAGACGATCGCACTGAAGTCCCTCGAGGATATGGGGTACTACTGTGTCGACAATCTGCCGATTCCGCTGATCGATAAATTCGCGGAGCTGATCGTCGACGGTCATGAGCAGATCACGAAGGCGGCACTCGGGATCGATGTGCGCTCCGGCAGGGATCTGCCGCTGCTGAAGGAGGTGCTCGACACCTGGGACATCCGGGGACGCATCGACTACGAAATCGTATTTCTCGATGCCTCCGACGAAACCCTCCTCAAGCGCTTCAAGGAGACCCGGCGTGCGCACCCGCTCAGTAAGGATGGCCGTGTCGAAACCGGCATCGAGGCGGAGCGGAAGGAGATGAGCTGGCTCAAGGAAAAGGCCGACTACATCATCGATACCTCGCATCTGCTCACGAAGGAGCTGCGCGGACAGCTCGCGGATATCTTCGAGGGTCAGAAGGCATATGAGAATCTGCAGGTGACGATCCTCAGCTTCGGCTTTAAGAATGGGATTCCGGAGGATGCAGATCTGCTGTTCGATGTACGTTTCCTGCCGAATCCCTACTACGATCCGGAGCTTCGGAGCCATACCGGCCTCGAGCAGAGTGTGCGCGATTACGTCTGTCAGGACGGCGTCGCAGAAGAATTTCTCCAGAAGCTCTATGATATGATCTGCTTTCTGATCCCGCATTATATCGAGGAGGGAAAGAATCAGCTCGTGATCGGCGTCGGCTGTACGGGCGGTCATCACCGCTCCGTCACCATCGCAGAGCTCCTCTATGAGCGCCTGAAGAAAACGGCGGATTACGGACTGCGCATCGACCACCGGGATATCGAACGCTGAGCGGTGCGGAGCAGCACAGTCCAGACCGGTGCGCGCAGGACCTGGAACAGAAGCCGTTCGGAGAGGACGTGTAAAATATACCAGTACGAACAGTGTATGGAGGCAGAGTTGGGCGCAGAAGCGAAGACGAGAACATCTTTTTCAGCCAGAGTGAAACAGGAGCTACGCAAAAAAGACTTTACAGTCTCTGAAAAAGACATTAATATGGTTAGCAATGGTTCGAAGGATCTCGAGATGCGGGACTTCATTCGGGAGCGCTTCCTGAGTGCGGGGTCGATCACGGATCCGACGAAGGATTATCATCTTGAGCTGGTCTGCGGTGGAGCAGAGGAGGCGGATCGGATCATCGACGTCTTCCGAAGCTTCGGCCTCGAGCCACGTATCATGGAGCGGGGCGGGCATCTGGTTGTGTATCTGAAGGATGCTGCGCAGATTTCGGATGTACTGAAGCTGATGGGTGCTGTGGATGGCCTCATGGAGCTTGAGAATGTCAGAATACTCAAGGAGGTCAGTGAGAAGATCAACCGCCAGGTGAACTGTGAAACAGCCAACCTGCAGCGGACGGTATCCGCCGGCATTCGCCAGGTGGAGGATATCGAACTGATCGACCGGGAGATCGGGCTTCAGAACCTGGAGCTGGGACTGCGTGAGATCGCGGAGAAGCGTCTGGAGAATCCGGATGCCACCCTCACCGAGCTTGCAGCCTGCCTCTCGGAACCGATTGGAAAGAGCGGTGCCAATCATCGACTTCGGAAGCTTTCCAGGATCGCGTCGGAGTTAAGGGGAAAAACCGCGGGTATATAGTGTAAAGATAGCGAAGAGCGTTCGGTGAAGTGATGCTTGCATCCAGGGAGGAGCGTTTAACGCGAGTTCTATCTTCGAGGAAGGATTATATGAAGGATACAAATGTAGTAGTTCAGTTACCGAAAAAACCGGATGAGCATCCGATCGCGATGCTTGTTCAAATTGCCAGCCGCTTTGAATCACGCATTTATATGGCTGATGGTCCACGTAAGGTCAACGCCAAGTCGATCATGGGGATGATGGCACTGGGACTTGACAACGGACAGGAGCTGGTAGTCAGCGCAGACGGTGAAGATGAGGATGCTGCACTGAAGAGCATCACAGAGTATCTCTGCGGAGCGGAGGCTTAAGAGCTGAATATTACGGAGGGAGACGCCGAAAGGCGTCTCCCTTAATTTCTGTACAAAAAAGAACAAGCATTCGCGTATATTCTATGCTACAATAGAGGCATCTGTTTTTACTGGAGGGTATGATGGCCTTTACGCATTTACATGTTCATACAAGCTACAGCCTTCTCGATGGCGCCGGTCGGATCCCGGAGATGATCGCGCGCTGCCGGGAGCTCGGGATGGATTCGATGGCCATCACCGATCACGGTGTGATGTACGGTGTCATCGACTTCTATAAGGAGGCGCAGAAGCAGGGAATCAAGCCGATCCTCGGCTGTGAGGTCTATCTCACGGGCGGCTCCCGCTTCGATCGGGAGGTCGGAAAGGGCGAGGACCGCTACTACCATCTCGTGCTGCTCGCCGAGAATAACCAGGGCTACGCGAACCTCATGAAGATCGTGTCGACGGGCTTCATCGACGGCTTCTACTATAAGCCACGTGTCGACTTCGAGACGCTCGAGCGCTACCACGAGGGCATCATCGCCCTGTCCGCCTGCCTCGCCGGCGAGGTGTCACGAAACCTCACCCGGAATATGTATCCGGAGGCGAAGAAGGCGGCGCTGCGCTACCTCTCCATCTTCGGGCCGGAGCACTTCTACCTCGAGCTTCAGGATCATGGCTATCCGGAGCAGCGGAAGGTCAATGCAGGCTTACTTCAGTTACATGAAGAAACCGGGATTCCGCTGGTCGCCACAAACGATATCCACTACACCCGGAAGGAGGATGCAGAGCCGCACGATATCCTGCTCTGTCTCCAGACCGGAAAGAAAATCACAGACCAGGATCGTCTGCGCTATCCGGGTGGGCAGTTCTATATCAAGTCCGAGGAGGAGATGCGGGCTTTATTTCCGTATGCGGAGGAAGCCCTCGACAACACCCATAAAATCGCAGAGCGCTGTAATGTAAGCATTGAATTCGGACACTACCATGTGCCTGGCTATCAGGTGCCGGCGGGCTATGACACGACGGGCTATCTCCGAAAGCTCTGTGAGGATGGCCTCCGGGCGCGCTACGGCGCGGATGGCGAGCAGTACCGGGCACGTCTCGACTATGAGCTCGATACGATCGCGAGCATGGGCTTCGTCGAGTACTTCCTGATCGTCTGGGATTATGTGCACTATGCAAAGACGCACGATATCGCGGTGGGGCCGGGCAGAGGCTCGGCGGCGGGCTCCCTCGTCGCGTACTGCATCGGCATCACGGATATCGACCCGATGCGTTACAATCTCGTCTTCGAGCGTTTCCTGAACCCGGAGCGTGTCACCATGCCGGATGTCGATATGGACTTCGAGTATGAGCGCCGGCAGGAGGTGATCGAGTACGTGACCCGGAAGTATGGTAAGGACTGTGTGTCGCAGATCATCACCTTCGGTACGCTCGCCGCGCGCGGTGTCATCCGTGATGTCGGGCGTGTACTGGATATTCCATATGCGAAGTGTGATATGATCGCGAAGCAGGTGCCGAATGAGCTGAACATCACGCTCGATAAGGCACTTCAGTCGAATCCGGAGCTTCGAAAGATGTATGAGGAGGATCCGGAGACGCATCGCCTCATCGATATGAGTAAGCGTCTCGAGGGACTGCCGCGCCACAGCTCCATGCATGCGGCCGGCGTCGTGATCTCCGGAAAGCCGCTGGTGGAGTACGTGCCGGTATCGCGGGCGGCAGATGGCACCCTCACCACGCAGTTTACGATGACGACGATCGAGGAGCTGGGGCTTCTCAAGATGGATTTCCTAGGACTTCGGAATCTGACGGTCATCAAGGATGCCATCCGGGATGTGAATAAGCTGCATCATGCAGACCTGAGTGTCGAGAACATGAACTATGCCGATCCGAAGGTGTACCAGATGATTTCGGGCGGGCACTGTGAGGGTGTGTTCCAGCTCGAGTCAGCCGGCATGAAGAATTTCATGAAGCGGCTGAAGCCGGAGGGCATCGAGGACATCATCGCCGGTGTCGCACTCTACCGACCGGGTCCGATGGACTTCATCCCGAAGTACATAAAGGGCAAGGAGCACCCGGAATCGATCAGCTACGACTGCCCGGAGATCCGTCCGATCCTCGAGACGACCTATGGCTGTATCGTCTACCAGGAGCAGGTCATGCAGATCGTGCGTGATCTCGCCGGCTACTCGATGGGACGCTCGGACCTCGTGCGCCGTGCCATGAGCAAGAAAAAAACGAAGGTCATGGAGGAGGAGCGGAAGAACTTCGTCTATGGTAATCCGGAGCAGCACATCCCGGGCTGCATCGCGCGGGGCATCGATGAGGCGACGGCGAACCACATCTATGACGAGATGATCGACTTCGCGAAGTATGCCTTCAACAAGTCGCATGCGGCCTGCTATGCCGTCGTTTCCTACCAGACGGCTTACCTTCGCTGCTACTATCCGGCCGAGTTTTTCGCGGCGCTCATGACCTCCTATATGGATAACATGGGGAAGACCGCCGAGTACTTCGATGTGGCACGCACGCTCGGCATCGCGATCCTGCCGCCGGATGTGAATCAGGCGGAGATCGGATTCTCGGTCTCCACAGAAGGGGCGATCCGCTATGGTCTGAGTGCCGTAAAGGGCGTCGGTCGGAGCGCTGCGCAGGCTATCGTGAAGGAGCGGCAGCAGCACGGATCGTATAAGGACTTCGAGGATTTCGTCGTCCGTGTCTCGGAGAAGGGGATCAACCGCCGCGCCATCGAGTACTTCATCCAGGCGGGCGGGCTCGATCCGTTCCCGGGCAACCGCCGGGAGAAGATCGCGATCCTTCCGACCATCATCGAAGGCCGTGTGAAGGAAAAGCAGAATTCGATGGCGGGTCAGATGACCCTCGCGGATCTCCTCGGGGAGGATAATCAGGAGGCGGGCGAGTTCCGTATCCGCATGCCGAAGCTGCCGGAGTATTCGAAGGAGGAGCTGCTGCAGTACGAGAAGGAGGCGCTCGGTTTCTATCTGAGCGGCCATCCGCTGGATGCCTATCGCGCCGTGATGGATGCCAATGTCTCTGCCACGAGTGCGGACTTCCGCCGGGACGATGAGACAGGCACCGTGCCGCTTCGTGATCAGCAGAAGGTGACGATCGGCGGGATCCTCACGGAGCTGCAGATGAAGACCACCCGGAAACAGCAGCAGATGGCCTTCCTGCAGCTCGAGGACCGGATGGGTACCGTGGAGGTCGTCGTCTTCCCGAAGACCTACCAGACGATGCGTGCACTGCTCGCGCCGGATGCGAAGCTCTTTATCGAGGGACATGTCGACGGCTCCGGCGAGAAGGACAGTAAGCTGATCGCCGATCGGATCTATACCTTCGCGGAGGCACCGAAGGAGCTCTGGCTGCAGCTCCAGGATAAAAACCAGTACTTTGCTGAGCAGCAGGCGCTGGAACAGCTCCTGAGAGCATACCCCGGGGAAGATGGCGTGGCGATCTATCTCCGTCAGGAAAAGGCCGTGAAACGCCTCGACCGTCAGCATGCGGTGCAGCTCGATCCGGTGTTGATGGAAAGCCTCGATCAGCTTCTCGGCGAAAAAAACGTTCGAGTTTCATATAAGGTATTGAAAAAAGTACAAAACTAAACTATTATAAGTGCGAGATTGTGAAAGCTATCACAATCTCGCTTGCTAGTGTGTTTAGGGAGAATGTAAATATATCTGGAGGATAGGATTATGGCGACGAAAGCTGTGAAGACGATTGGTGTACTGACATCCGGTGGTGATGCGCCAGGTATGAATGCCTGTGTACGTAGTGTTGTTCGTACGGCGATTCACGAGGGCATCAAGGTAAAGGGTATCATGAGAGGATATGCGGGTCTTCTGCAGGAGGAGATCGTCGATATGGATACGACCTCTGTATCCGATATCATCAGCCGTGGTGGTACCATCCTCTATACGGCGAGATGTCAGGAGTTTACAACGCCGGAGGGTCAGGCACGTGGTGCCGAGATCTGCCGTAAGCATGGCATCGATGGCATGGTCGTCATCGGTGGTGACGGCTCCTTCCGTGGCGCGGGTAAGCTGAGTGCACTCGGCATCAACACCATCGGTGTGCCGGGCACGATCGACCTCGATATCGCATGTACGGATTATACGATTGGTTTCGATACCGCCATCAATACCGCGATGGAGGCCATCGATAAGCTGCGTGATACCTCGACCTCACATGAGCGCTGCTCGATCATCGAGGTCATGGGTCGTCGTGCCGGTTACATCGCACTCTGGTGTGGTGTGGCGAACGGCGCGGAGGAGATCCTGCTTCCGGAGCGCTACGATGGCGATGAGCAGGCGATCATCAACCGTATCATCGAGGCACGTAAGAGAGGCAAGAAGCACTATATCATCATCAACGCCGAGGGAATCGGCCACAGCACATCGATGGCGAAGCGCATCGAGGCAGCGACGGGTATCGAGACGAGAGCAACCATTCTCGGACATATCCAGCGTGGTGGCTCACCGACCTGTAAGGATCGTTACTATGCATCGATGATGGGTGCACGTGCCGTAGAGCTTCTGCATGAGGGTAAGTCGAATCGCCTTGTGGCTTATAAGCATGGCGAGTTCGTCGATTATGCTATCCAGGAAGCACTTCAGATGAAGAAGGATATCAACGAGGAGCAGTATCGAATCGCGAAGCTGCTGGTTCGCTAAATCATACGCACAGGAGGGCGACTGCATCTGCAGTCGCCCTTTTCCTTTTTCTTAACTTTGCAGAACGGTGAATGGATGTTATAATGCGGATGATTTTTAGAACAGTGAGGTGCGATGATGAGAGAAGATGTGGTGCTGTGTGCGGCGAATGCCTATCATCAGAAGTATTATCTGAATCCGGAGTATGGGAATCTGCCGGAGGATGTGCAGAAGGAGCTGAAGCTGATCGCGGTGGATTATGTCGAGGAGATCGGTGGGGTCTTTCTGATGTCGTTTAATGCGGAGCAGAAGCTGGTACTGAAGTCGATGCACGAGGAGGATGATCTTCGTTTCGATGATGCGAAGGCACAGAAGAAGATCGGGGAGCTGGCGACGCGCTATGAGGCGCTGTTTACGAAGCTGGAGACCTACTACCAGGCGCTGGAGATGCTGCATGGGAGAGGACGGTCTTCCGAGGAGCTGACAGAGGCGGACATGCAGGCGGAGCCGGGTGCGAATAATCCGGAGGGCCATGCGGAGGTGCGTCGAGCGACTTCGGAAGAGGTGAGGACGTCCGCGGCGGAGACATCGAACCAGGATGTCGTCGCGGAGTCGGAGCAGGGCGGGATCCGGATGACGGGTTCCTGGGACATGCCGGTGATGCCGGATGACCCGAATGCGGAGCAGACCGCGTACCATACGCTTTTTGGGGATGATTAATATATGAAAATTGGAAATGTGGAGCTCCCAAGCAATGTGGCGATGGCACCGATGGCGGGGGTGACGGATCTTCCGTACCGGACGATCCTGCGGGAGATGGGGGTCGGTCTTACGACGACGGAGATGATCAGTGCGAAGGCGATCCTCTACCATAATAAGAATACCGAGGAGCTGATGCGGACCGGGGCGGATGAGCATCCGGTGGCGGTGCAGCTCTTCGGCTCCGATCCGGAGATTATGGCGGAGATTGCGTCCCGGATCGAGGATCGTTTCGATATCCTCGACGTAAATATGGGCTGTCCGGTGGCGAAGATCGTGAACAATCATGAGGGAAGTGATCTGATGAACCATCCGGAGCTGGCGTATGAGATTCTGCATGCGATGGTAGAGCGTTGCCATAAGCCGGTGACGGTGAAGTTCCGAAAGGGCTTTCAGAAAACGGACGATACGGCGGTCGAGTTCGCGAAGATGGCGGAGCAGGCCGGCGTGTCGGCAGTGACGGTGCATGGCCGGACGCGGGCGCAGCTCTACAGTGGGGCAGCGGACTGGGAAGTGATCCGGCGGGTGAAGGAGGCGGTGAAGATTCCGGTGTTCGGAAACGGCGACATCTTCACACCAGAGGACGCGAAGCGCATGATGGACGAGACGGGCTGTGACGGCGTGGCGATCGCGCGCGGGGCCCAGGGAAATCCGTGGCTCATCCGACGGACGGTCGAGTATCTCCGGACGGGCGAGCTTCTGCCGGCACCTTCCATCGAGGAGGTGATCGCGATGATCCACCATCATACGGAGCTGATGCTTCAGTATAAGGGTGAATTCACGACGGTCCGGGAGATGCGGAAGCACATCGCCTGGTATACGGAGGGCTACCCGGACTCGTCGAAGCTCCGTGGTAAGGTGAATACCGCCGGCAGCATCGAGGAGCTGTATGCGCTGGTGGACGCGATGAAATGTTGACAAGTGGAGCTGATTTGCTTTACAATATGCAATCGTGAAAATGGATGATGGGCGGTTTCCGGCCATTCGGAAGCGGCCTGTTTTATAATGCTGATTCATCGCGGATGGATGAGCAGAAGGAAGTCTTGAAAGGAGCTATGGGAAACATGGCAGAAGAGCAGGTAAAGAAGAATTTACTGACACGTGCAGGTCTTAACAAGTATGAGGCGGAGCTTCATGATCTGAAGGTCAACAAGAGACAGATGATCGCAGAGAAGATCAAGGAAGCGAGAGAGCAGGGCGATCTTTCCGAGAACGCAGAGTACGATGCAGCGAAGGATGAGCAGAGAGACATCGAGGCGAGAATCGTCGAGCTCGAGGCACTGCTGAAGAACGTTGAGGTCGTGGATGACTCTGTCGAGGGTGAGATCAATGTCGGCTGCCGTGTAAAGCTCTATGATGAGGAGTTCGATGAGGAAGTGACCTACTTCATCGTGGGTTCCTCGGAGGCGAACAGCCTGACCGGAAAGATTTCCAACGAGGCACCGGTCGGTAAGGCCCTTCTGCACCACAAGGCAGGCGATGAGGTGACCGTTGAGACCGAGGCGGGTGATCTCAAGTTCCGCGTACTTGAGGTGGAGCGCGTCAACGATCACGAGGCGTAAGCATAAAAAGCAAGGAGAAGCTATGGCAGAGAATCAGGAAAACCAGAAGAACCAGGCGCCGGTAGAGGATACGAACCATATCGTTCGTACGCGCCGTGAGAAGCTTGCAGAGCTGCAGGCTGCCGGACAGGATCCTTTCGAGATTACGAAATTCGATCAGGAGCAGCACAGCCAGGAGATCCGGGATGATTTCGAGAAGTTCGAGAATCAGCAGGTATCGATCGCTGGCCGTATCATGCAGAAGCGTGTGATGGGTAAGGCGTCCTTCATCCATATTCAGGATAAGCAGGGCCGTATCCAGGCATATATCACCCGTGACGAGCTGGGTGAGGATGAGTACAAGAAGTTTAAGAAGATGGATATCGGTGATATCGTCGGTGTAAAGGGCTTCGTATTTAAGACGAAGATGGGCGAGGTTTCTGTCCATGCACAGTCACTTACACTTCTGTCGAAGTCGCTTTATCCGCTTCCTGAGAAGTTCCATGGTCTGCAGGATACCGATACGAGATATCGTCAGCGCTATGTTGACCTCATCATGAACGAGGATTCGAAGAATGTCTTCATCAAGCGTTCTCAGATCATCCGTGAGATTCGTAACTTCCTCGATGGACGTGGCTTCATGGAGGTGGAGACACCGATGCTGGTGGAGAATGCCGGTGGTGCCGCTGCCCGTCCTTTCGAGACCCACTATAACGCATTGAACGAGGACGTAAAGCTTCGTATTTCCCTCGAGCTTTATCTCAAGCGTCTCATCGTCGGTGGTCTCGAGCGTGTGTTCGAGATCGGCCGTGTATTCCGTAATGAGGGTGTCGATACCCGTCATAATCCGGAGTTCACACTGATGGAGCTGTATCAGGCCTATACCGATTACAACGGTATGATGGAGCTCACGGAGAGCATGTTCCGCTACCTCGCAGAGAAGGTATGTGGGAAGACCCTCATCAGCTACCAGGGCACCGAGATCGATCTCGGCAAGCCGTTCCGCCGTCTGTCGATGACGGATGCCATCAAGGAGGAGTGCGGTGTTGATTTTAACACGGTAAAGACCCTCGAGGAGGCACGTGCACTGGCGGATCAGCATAACGTTCCGTACGAGGCACACCATAAGATCGGTGACATCGAGAACGGTTTCTTCGAGACATTCTGTGAGGAGAAGATGATTCAGCCGACCTTCATCATGGATCATCCGGTAGAGATTTCGCCGCTGACGAAGAAGAAGCCTTCCGATCCGACAAAGGTAGAGCGTTTTGAGCTCTATATCTACGGACGTGAGATGTGTAACGCATACTCCGAGCTGAACGACCCGATCGATCAGCGTGAGCGCTTCAAGGCACAGGATGCACTGGCGGCTGCCGGTGATGAAGAGGCTAACCACACCGATGAGGACTTCCTTCATGCGATGGAGATCGGTCTGCCGCCAACTGGTGGTATCGGCTATGGTATCGATCGTCTCGTGATGCTGCTGACCGATACGCCGGCGATCCGTGATGTTCTCCTCTTCCCGACAATGAAGACCCTCAAGGCGGATAACAAAGAAGCACATGCGGGTGAAAAGGTCGGGGAAGAGGGCGGATCTGAAACCACCGAAGAGGCTGTTTCCGATCAGACCGGGTTCTTTACACCGAATGAGAAAATTGATTTCTCGAATGTGAAGATCGAGCCAATGTTTGAAGAAGAAGTGGATTTCGATACCTTCTCTAAGTCCGATTTCCGGGCTGTGAAGGTAAAAGAATGCTCGGCTGTTCCGAAGTCCAAGAAGCTCTTAAAGTTCGTTCTGGATGACGGAACGGGCACGGATCGCGTGATTTTAAGCGGTATTCACGCCTATTACGAGCCGGAAGAGCTGGTCGGAAAGACCCTGATCGCCATCACCAATCTTCCGCCGAGAGCGATGATGGGGATCGACTCCTGCGGCATGCTCCTGTCCGCGGTGAACGAGAGAAACGGTGAGGAAGAGCTTCATCTTCTGATGGTGGACAACCACATCCCGGCCGGTGCGAAGCTGTATTGATCCGGGGATAATAACAGGCGGAAAACCTTCAAGGCACTCCTTTTCAGAATCAATCTGAGAGGGGGTGCCTTTTTGCGTGCAGACAGCAGGAAAAGAGGCTGAAAAGCCTTTCATCCCTGTTTGAAATAACAGCCAGATGGCGCAGATGCTTATTATACGGGCATCTGCACACAAATCCACAAGGAGGAAATGTGTGGAACAGGAGTATCAGGACATTACAAGGCCAAGAGAAGTCCGGGAGGAGATAAAGTAAAGCTAACAGAGGAGCAGGCGCTCTTCACCCGTAACGAGGAGTGCATCGCGGCCCTGCGCAAAGAGCTGGAGGCCAGTAAGGGTGATGCCTTGGCTTATGATGACAAGCTCGTCCGGGACTTCATCGAAAAGATTGAGGTCTTCTCGGAGATGATGAGGTTCACCATGAAGGCGGGGATGGTAACAGAAGTGGCGATGTGATTATCCCTCTATCCCGGCATTAATAAATCTGCCAAGGATCTGCTGGAACCGGTACCATCGTTCATTTTTCTCCCAGCTAAGGCTCCTGTTTACAGCGAAAGATCCGTTAAGGATGAACTTAAAAAGCATATCGGCTTCATCTGTGGCGAGGCCGGTATGCGCCATAAGATCCGGGACAACTTTGTCATGATCATGAGCGGCAATCCTCTGGATGATATGGTCGCTGACAGATACGTCCATAAACAAGTGATGGTATTTATCAGAATCAGCGATCCGCTGGCAGGCGGGCAGGACGGTTTCGTTCTCACGGAGCACATCTGACCTGCCGCTGCGGATAATATCGAGTACATCAACAACCGTTCCGGAGCCGCTCTCTGAAAAGAGGAGGGCGTCATCGATGACACTGTCCAGTACTTCATCCAGGCTGTCAAAATGAAGTACAGATGAGCAATTATTCCAGATATTACAACGTATATGCATCCGGCAGGACTGTGGTTCCGCTGACAAAGAAAGAGCCGCTCCCTTATGAAGAGCAGATTCAGGATTTTGTTCAGAAAGTGAAGGACGCGGACTGCGTGATCGTTGGAGGAGCATCCGGCCTTTCCGCAGCAGGCGGCGGGGATTTCTATTATGAAGACAACGCCTCTTACCGGAAATATTTCGGAAAGTATGCGGAGAAATACGGATTCAAAGGTGCTTTTGCCCACTGGGATTCCCGTGAGGAGTTCTGGGGATATATGGCAACATTCCTGCATACCACCCAGCATGCGGAGGTTCGGAAGCCGTACCTGGATTTGGATGCGGTCCTCGCGGATAAAGAATTCTTTGTACTGACCACAAATCAGGACACCCAGTTCGTAAAGCTGTATCCGGAGTCTAAAGTCGCCCAGATTCAGGGCGACCATCGCTTCTTCCAGTGCTCCAGGTGCTGCACGGATGAGGTATGGGATGCCGTGAAACCGGTGCAGGAGATGATCGATGCCATGGGTGAGGGCACGGAAGTGCCGAAGGAACTGATCCCGCGCTGCCCGCACTGCGGCGCTGAGGCGTTTCCGTGGGTCCGGGGTTACGGGAATTTCCTGACCGGAAAGAAGTACGAAGAGGAATATCAGAAGATATCAGATTACATTCTCGCGCATAAGGACGAGAAGATTCTTTTCCTGGAACTCGGCGTCGGAAGACTCACACCGATGTTCATCCAGGAGCCGTTCTGGGAACTGGTGAACAGTTTGCCACAGACGACGTATATTTCTGTGAACAAGGATTATGCGTTCCTGCCGGAGGCAATTGAAGACAGGGGACTGGCTATCCAGGCCGATATTGGGAAAGTGCTGGAGGATGTAAGAAGTGAAATGGAGAAGAAAGTCACAGCTGTATGATCGTAGAGGGTGAAAAATGATGGAATATAAAGTAAACGATTATAAAGAGGCAAAAGACTGGCTGAAAAACACGGACGCCATTCTGATCACGGCGAGCAACGGGCTTTCCATCGCGGATGGGTATCATATTTTTGCGGATAATGGATCGTTCAGAAGGTACTTTGGGAAGTTCCGTCAGAAGTACGGCCTGGACTCCCTGATCCGCGGTGTGTTCACGCCGATGACGGCGGCCGATCATGAGGAATATATGCAGACGGTTCATCAGTATTTAATTGATGACTACCATGGTAGTGAGGTAATGAAAAACCTGCTTTCTATTGTCAGGGATCCGCAAAAATATTATGAGGTAACAGCGCATGTATCCGAGAGAGCAGTATCTGAATAAGATCATAATGTGAAATTCAGATAAGGGCAAAAAATAGACTGGATGAATGTGACCGGAAGAATTATACAGATCAGAAAGACCCGGGAGGCCGATGCGATTGTGCAAATGCTTCCCGGGTCTTTTGTCGTCTCCGGTATCATGGTAAACTGAAAAAACAGATAAAAAAATATACATTCTTCCAGCAGCAAAAGTAAACCAGCCCACTGAAATATCAAACTTTTCAGCTATGCTTCCAACTCCGTATAGAAAGTTGGAGGTGTCGCTTTATCGGACATCACTTGGATCTGCGGGAAGATGCCGGTAAAATGAGGCGTCCTGTTATGTATATCAAAGGCTTTCTAATCTCTCCAAACATCCACGAACGTAAAAAGGCAGGGATCATCTAGACTTACATTGATGGAATAGGACAGATTTCCTTCTTCGGCGCGGGACTTCATAATCAGTTCCTTTGCCAGGGCAGTGAACTTTTCCAGCTGATCTTTTTGATATGATTGGAAGCTATAAGTTTTAACATAATCATCCCCACTGAATTTCTCCAAGGAGAACCTTGGCTCCAAGATCGATAACTCCGGTGTTGATGTAATCCGGATAGGCTGTTTTCAGAGAAGTAGCAAGCTCCTCTGACCTGGATGGGGCCTGTTCCTGCAGCACGGAAGACCAGACAGCAAGTTTTCCGATGACACTCTCCGCGATATGCTGCTGAGTCTCCTCTGTTGAAAGAACCTCGAGCTTCGGAACAGAGCGTAGAATCTGTTCTATTCCGAAATAGTAATCCGGATCA
This sequence comes from Oribacterium sp. Sow4_G1_1, assembly GCF_052116105.1. Lineage (NCBI taxonomy): Bacteria > Bacillati > Bacillota > Clostridia > Lachnospirales > Lachnospiraceae > Oribacterium > Oribacterium sp. Sow4_G1_1. Next base: position 46,683 of record NZ_JBQKLS010000010.1, on the reverse strand, counting down.
CCGTGGATAGCAAATGCACCTTTCAGATTCAGTTTTTCGGTGTTTAAAAAATCAACAAGCTCATTTGCCGTAGCTCTGGTAAAACCTGTATTGATGAGATAAGCGTCAGCTTCTTTCAGAAGGATGACTGCGGTTACATTGAAACTGTTGTCATCTGTGCCGAACACATGAATCTTAAAATTCTCTGTGGATAATGTTTTTCTCATTGATTTGTTCCTTTCTCCTGTCATCAGACATCAGTCCATGATTTTCAGTGTGCCTTTGTGAAGAAGTTCAGCCCTTTTACCGCGCGCATTCTCATCCGGCCAGGTCATAAAGGCATAAACCCTGCCATTTGCAAAATCTGCAATCTGGGATACTACAAGACCGGACGCCTCAATCCAGTTGACCATGTATTTTCCATCGCCGAGGTCATAAGAAGTATACGGCTCGTCCTCATGTGCCGGAGCGCCCTCGGCGGTCTTTGAGAGTGCGTCCCAATGCAGTTTATTCTCACTGAGATAGGTAATTACAAAGTGGTAGCCTGTCTCATAATCTACATCGACCTTTTTCCCCTTAGTAAATTCATAAATAGACATCTTTGTTTTCTCCTTTGTTGATGTTAAAAAGCTGAAATACTATTAAAAGTAAAACAAGTATTGATTTAATACTACACTTACTATATAGCATTTACAGAAATTAAAAAGTACGATTTTTTTGGTGACCAAGTCACCTGAAAATTACCGCCTGGGGAAAAATCGGTCTCTGATTTTTGAAAAAGTTCGGTCGGTGAAATTTTTAATGCGGGGAAACACAGGCAGGTGTATAATGGTTGCAGGATCGATCTTTCCTGCAGCCATTTTCTGATGAGCTGACCCGGAAGGATGACAGAACAAGAAAAGGCGTAAGTTTCAATAAAAAAAGGAGGCGCGCAGTGGGAAAACATTTATCAGAAAGCATCCGTGTTCCAATTGAGGCAGACAATCCTGCCATCCGCCGCATAGAAAATATCTGTATTAAGTGTGGTCAGTGCAGAGACATCTGCCGGGATTATATCAGCGTGCTCGGCTATTATGACCTGTCAAAGACCAACGACACTGCCGTCTGTATCCATTGCGGCCAGTGCGCGAATGTCTGTCCGGTCAGCTCGATAACAGAGACACCGGAGATGGACGCCGTAATAGCCGCAGCAAAGGATCCGGATAAGGTTCTTATCGTCAGTACATCACCATCCGTCAGGGTTTCCCTGGGCGAAGCTTTCGGAATGCAAAGAGGAAGCTTTGTCGAAGGAAAGATGATAGCACTCCTCCGGAAACTGGGCGCAGATTATGTGCTCGACACAAATTTCGCGGCAGATATGACGATTGTGGAGGAGGCCAGCGAACTTGTGGAGAGGCTTACAACGCACAATAAGCCACTTCCTCAGTTCACATCCTGCTGTCCGGCCTGGGTGAAGTTTGCCGAGATCTATTACCCCGAGCTTTTGCCGAATATTTCGTCCGCAAAGAGCCCTATAGGGATGCAGGGTCCTACGATCAAGACCTATTTTGCAAAGAAAATGGGGATAGATCCAAAGAAAATTGTAAATGTGGCGCTGACGCCCTGTACCGCTAAAAAATTCGAGATCCGCCGCGGAGAAATGAATGCTTCCGCCAGGTATCTGAATCTTCCCGGTCTCAGAGATATGGATCATGTCATCACAACGCGTGAGCTCGCAGACTGGGCGAAAAAGGCTGACATTGATTTTTCAACGCTGGAGGATTCAAAATTCGACAAGCTGATGGGAGAGGCCTCCGGCGCAGGCGTAATCTTCGGCAACACAGGCGGCGTCATGGAGGCTGCCGTCCGCACTGCCTACGAATTTGTCACACATGAACCTGCTCCAAAGGAACTGTACACACTCGAGCCCGTCCGCGGCATGCAGGAAATCCGTGAAGCGGCCGTAGAAATCGGAACACTGCGCCTTCAGCTGGCCGTGATCTATGGCACATCGAATGTCCGCAGATTCCTTTCCATGGCAAAGGAATCCGGAAAACATTATGATTTTATTGAGGTCATGACCTGTCCGGGAGGATGCATTGGCGGCGGAGGACAGCCGAAAGCCGATGTGGAAGAGCGCAGAACTATGGTGGATTCCCGTATTGAAAGTCTTTACAAGCGGGATGCGCAGATGAAGTTGCGAAAGAGTCATGAGAATCCAGAGCTGAAGCAGCTGTACGAAGAGTTTTACAGAAAGCCTCTCTCGCCGATCGCTGAAGAAATGCTCCATATATCCTACACGGACAGGAGTGGGCTGCTCGGTGAAGATGCCGGAAAATATAAGACACTACTGACATTTGACGTAGATGGAGCAGAAGCGAAAAACGGTGCAGCAGCCTTTTTCGGAGAAGAAACAGGCAAAAATGCAAGGTCAGAAGGCACCGGCGATTATGAGGAAGTGACAACGCCCGGATCTGCAACACGAAAATGGAAATGTCGTGTCTGCGGTTATATCTATGAAGGAGATAATCCGCCGGCTGAGTGTCCGATTTGTCATATGGACAGCTCCTACTTCGATCCTGTTAAGAAGTGGAAGTGCCGCATTTGTGGTTATATCTGCGAGGACGTCAATCCACCGGCTGAGTGTCCGATCTGTCACAAGGACAGCTCCTACTTCGATGAGATCGAATGACACCGTGACCGGCGCGCAGTCACCAGCGCGCCGGTCACAATGTGCTGAATCAACAATGAGGATGACAAAAGAAATGGTCCAGGCAGATTTGGATGCCCTGCCGGAATCTTACAGAACAAAAGATGTGGATGCCCTGATCATGCGATATGTAAAGAATAACGCCGATGTATCTGCCCTACGTGGGTATGTGCTGACCGAGCAGCAGTTTCATCGCATCTATTTCTATGTGACACTGGATCAGATCGGAAGCGTGAATGATCGGATGTCATTTATCAATCACAACCTGTTGTTTGATGACTAGTGGCATACTGACGAACTGATTAAATATGTTGCGGACCTGGATTTTAAAACAGCCCTATCCTATGCGGGAAAATATGTGCTTTCAGACCATCCGTTTATCCGCAGATGGGGATATGCCATGTACATGGGAGGACAGACAATGAAAATTGAACATATCGCCATGTATGTCAATGATCTGGAAAAGGCGAGATCCTTCTTTATGCAGTATCTGGGTGCCAGATCAAACGAAGGATATCATAATCCAAAGACAGATTTCCGATCATATTTTCTTAGTTTTGATGACGGTGCCCGCCTCGAGATCATGAATAAGCCGGGAATGAAAGATGAAGAAAAAGCGCAGGCGCGCACCGGATACATTCATTCGCTCTGAGATGTCCAGAGAGCTGTTTCCTTTATATTTGTAGTTCTGAACGATCAGAACCGCAGATCAGAAACGGATAACTTCCGGCTCTGCTGTAAAGCTGCAGATCTCCGCTGTCGCATTCTTCAGGTAGAAGACAGCCGTATTACCGTCACCTGCGGCATACATAGACTTCAGGCTGGGATTGGCATCCAGCATGGACTGCTGTGCCTCTATCCGCTCGTCGTGTACTGCCTCTGCGTTCAGGCGGATCCACTTGCCGTCGGCCATCCCACTGATCGCAATCTGCGGATGAGCCAGCATCTGCTTTGCCACCTTCTTCTTCAGACCTGTCTGGATGTACAGTTTTCCTTCAAAAATATTCTGTGCGCCGAACGGGCGAACCTGCGGATTACCTTCCTCATCGACCGTTGCAAGATACCAAACGCCGGCCTTTTTTAAAAACTCAAGTACTTTCTCCATTTCTGCCTCCTTCATGCATTAGCATTTGTCTCAAATATTGTCTCAAATAAATAACCTGTCATTGCCATAGATCCCAGATTGCAGATATTGTTGAAGACCTTTACCTGATTTCCCTCCGTCGCGCCAAGGCAGTAGAGGAGGGGAAGAAAATGATCCGGTGTCGGCACAGCATAGGACGCATCCTGCAGCTGATCATAACGAATCACAATGTCCTTTTTCGCTGATAGAACTGCATCCGTGATTTCCTTATTAAAGCGCAGTGTCATCGGTGTGCCGCCGTCATTGTCCCATTCCACACGCATCAGGTTATGCACGACATTTCCACTGCCGAAGATCAGGTATCCCTCATCCCTCAGCGCTGTGAGTTTTTTGCCGATCGCATAGCTCTGTGCAGCGGAGAGCCTTCCGTTTACGGAGAGCTGAACCACAGGGATATCGGCCTTTGGAAACATATGTACCAGAACCGTCCATGTGCCGTGCCCGGAGAAAACTACCGGCATTCTTGTACTCATGATGTTTCCCTTCCTGCCATCTAATTTTTTGAAAAAATATCAGAAGCGCTTTAAATCGTTGACATAGTCAATTAATTGAAGTAACTTAAGAATATCACATAGAGTGCAATCGTCAATCAGGATTTTTTACAGGACTAAGTCATTTTCAAGTGACTGGATACTGAAAATACAAGCAAGTTAATGAATAACCGCGTAAAGGCCGTGCAGAGTGTTCTCCCAAGTATGCCTTAATCTATCATTATTCCGACAGTGAAGGAGATATGCAGAAATGGAAATAGAACAAATAGAAGAGACGACAAAAAAGCAGGGAAAGGAATTGTTCGGCATCTGTCCTTATGTCACCACGCAGACAGTGCTGCAGGGGAAATGGGCAATTCTAATCCTTTATCAGTTGGAAAATGGTCCAGTGCGCTTCAATGAATTGCTCCGTAGAATTGATATCGCCCAGGGAACACTTTCCAACCAGCTCAAATACCTGGAAAAAGAAGGGATGATCCGCCGCAATGTGTACACGGAAGGCGTACTGCGCGTGGAATATGAGCTGACACCGATCGGAGAGAAATTCAGAACAGTATTGCAGTCGATCGAAAAATGGGGGAATGAATATATCACTTATCTGAAAGCAAAAAATGCATAAACAGATAATGAATAAAGAGTTATGGAGAATAAAAATGTTCATTCTCGATTACATATTCTGATTCTTTGCTGAATGCAGTATATCCGGCTCTTCAAGATTGATCATGCATTCAAGGATTATTCTCAATATTATTTTATCAAGGGAGCCTTAAACACAACTATGGGTAAATTTTACTTCGTCCGGCACGGCCAGACAGTATGGAACGTTGAAAATAAGATCTGCGGCGCAACAGACAGTCCCCTGACAGAGCTGGGGCATGAGCAGGCCAGAGAGACAGGAAGAATCCTGAAGCTGAAGATGGATGCCGGAGAAATCACCATCGATGAAATCCTGACATCACCGCTCAGCCGTGCCTATGATACGGCAAAGGAAATTTCTGTGATGACCGGTGTGCCGATGCGGATCGAGCAAAGGCTCATTGAACAGAATTTCGGCAAATGGGAGGGAACCGCCCGAGACGGAAAAGAGTTTGCCAGAGCAAAGCAGAACTTCTGTGACAGCTTTGACGGCGGCGAATCCATGATGCGAATGGCACAGCGCATCTACAATCTGATCGATGATCTGAAAAGGGATCCGGAGAAGACATATCTGCTCGTTGCACACAACGGCATTTCCAGAATTATCGAGTCATATTTTCATGACATGACGAACGAGGAGTTCGCTTCATTCGGTATCCGCAATGCGCAAGTGCGGGAATATGATTTCTGATGCCTTTATCCGTTCAGTTGTCTCGAAAATCAGCAGATTGCAGATAAGTTGTGCAGAATTGAAATTGTATGTGCACAGTGGATTTCAGAGGTATGCAATGATTATCAACACAGGAAGCCGAACGGATATCCCAGCCTTCTTTTCGGACTGGTTCTATAACCGCATTCGCGAGAGATATGCCCTTGTCAGGAACCCATATAATCCGGTCTCCGTGACAAAATACAGGTTGGACCCGTCAGTTGTGGATGTCATCTCTTTTTGCACAAAAAATCCAATTCCTATGCTGAACAGGATCCATGAACTGGACGCATTCCGCACTTTCTTCATGGTGACCATCACTCCTTACGGGACGGAGATAGAGCCGCATGTTCCGGAAAAGAAGAAGGTTATGAAGGCCTTTGCTGCTCTTTCCCGTTACGCCGGCCGAAGGAGTGTCATCTGGAGGTACGATCCGGTCTTTATTTTCGGAAAATATACGGTTGATTTCCACAAACGGACATTCGCTGAGATGGCTGGGAAATTAAAGCCCTATACCGATCAGTGTGTAGTGAGCTTCCTTGATCTGTATGAAAAGACAAAGCGCAATTTTCCAGAGGCATCGGCAGTTCTGATGTCCGTACAGAATGAGCTGATCGATTCTTTCAATATGACCGCTGAAAGGCTGGGTATGCAGATTCACCTGTGTCTGGAAGACAGATCCCTTGTCAGAAGCCATGTGGATGCAGAAGGGTGTTTTTCTAAGAAGGTCATTGAAAATGCCATAGGAAAGAGACTTCTCGTGCCAACCCATTCCCCTGCACGGCAGGGGTGTTCCTGTCTCCTTGGCGCTGATATTGGCGAGTACAACACCTGCGGACACGGCTGCCTTTATTGCTATGCCAACTACGACCAATCCGCTGTTCTCCATAATATGAGTCAGCATGATCCTTCGTCTCCGCTGTTAATCGGACATCTCACAGAGCATGATATTGTACACACTGCCAAACAGGCGTCCTGGATTGACAGACAGATGAGCATCTTTGACCTTCTCTAGAGCTCCCTCCACACAGCAAAATGATCGTAGATGTAGAACATTAAACATTGATCCTGTGGAATCACGATTGGAAAAGTCGCGGGTAGAAAGATTCTTATACCGGCTCTACGTGGCCCGAAGAGGTACTCATTTTTCAGAATCAATCTGAGAAGGGGTGCCTCTTTTTATATGCGCGCCGGCTTCTAGGTATGCGTGATGGGAGGAAAAGAATATGAGCAAAGTAATCGCAGTAGCAAATACAGTGCTAGTGATGACAGAAAAAGCCGCCTGTTTCAGAAGGCGGCTTGACTGTAATTATGTCAGCAGGTTGTCAAGATCACGCTTGGCGTACAGAGCACGGCGAATTTCCATTGTGTCGCCAATGACAACATAGAATATTGAAAAGTTTCTTACATTGATTCGGTAGTAAGGATGAGGCCTAGTTTTCGATGACGGATAGGGTGCGAAAGCAAGCGGAGTCTCAAGCCGTTTATTGATCGCAATCTCAATATCATCAATCAGACGGAGAGCAGCATCAGGATTATGCAGATGGTTCGCAATATAATCTGTGATCTCATCCAGGTCTTCCTCAAAGAGGGGAAGGAAAGACAGATTATACTTTTGCGTGCTCATTGATTCTTCTCCTTGCTCTGCCGAAAACATCTGAAGCAGAATACCGAACGGTAGTTTGTTCGGCAGCGGCATCAGCCTCATCCAGTTTCTGCTCGATGTTATCTGTGAGTTCGGAGTATTGTTCAATGCTCATGAGCACCATCGTTCCATAACCATTCTTTGTAAGAAACACAGGCGCGTTGGAATTAGTAACTGTTTCCTCAATCTCTGGAAACTTATTTCTGAGATCTGAGACAGGACGAATGTTGATCATAGTGGCACCTCCTTTATAACACTACATTATCATTATTTTATCAGAATCACAATAAAAAACTAAAAGCCAATGGGGCAGATGTCAGAGAAAAATTCATTCTCTGGCATCTGCATTTTTTAAGGAGAATCTGATGGCAAGAAAATCAAGGTACATGGGGTATAAGAACGCAGCGAGAACTATGAGAAATGCACCAGAAGTACCGAAGCGGGGAACCGCGCACGAATCAATCCGCCAGTGGCTCCGGTACTGGTTCGGAGAACAGCGGAAATCAGACGGGAAGCGATACGGAGAATTCTGGGAAACCGGATTCAGGAGAGAATACAGCGTCACCGGAGTCAACTGCGAATCTCGTTGATGAGACGAAAACGAAGCTGACGGAGATGAATTCTCTCGGCTGGTGGCTTCCGATCGTCTATGAGGAGGGCTATACCACAGAAAATACGGTCGTCACGGTCGACGGCGTAGACGTGACCAGTGCACTGACGAAAGTGACGGATGATGGAAGCATTGGCAAACTCGCACTGCAGCGCACGCCGGGGACGATCCGCATCCGCAGTACAGAAGATGCCGATAAGTACGAGACGATCGCTCTGAGTGAAGCGACGACGGAAACGGAAAATACGGACGCGAATGATAAGACCGAGGACGGCGCATGCAAGCTACGCACCGGACGCCATCATGAAGGAAAATGAGAGCGGTACGGTGTCTATTATGTTTAATTACAACACGGAGGACGAGAAGACCTGGTTTGATGGCATCGAGAAGCTCGCGCTGGTGTCCTATGACGAGCAGAAGAGGACGCTCAATGCGGATCTTCAGTTCGACATGAAGAAGAACGTTCTGCATGGCAAGGGCCATGTCGGTGAGCTGGAGATCCCGATGGGACAGACGAATTTTCGGAACAATGGTCGCTATTATGTACGCGTGACGTCGAGTGCAGGCGAGACCACGCTGGTTCCGATCCATGTGGTCAATGAGAAGAAGCCGAAGCTCACACTGAAGGAGACCGCGCAGTCCGGAAAGAATCTGCATTTTGCGGTCAGTGATCTCGTATATGGCATCACTTCGCCAGTGGAGCGTGTCACCCTGAAGACGCCGAATGGCGACATCGAGGAGCTTCAGAAATTTGATGACTGGTATCTGCTGAGTCAGGATCTGTTTGTACTTTACAACGATAAGACAGATCATCTTGCGACGAAGGGAAAGTATACACTGACGATTTATGCAAACGGATTCCAGACCTTCTCGAAGAGCTTCGGTGTGACAAGCGGAGAGGCGTCCGGGGAGAATGTGAAGTCGGCACGAAAGAGCAGAAGTGCCTACAGTGTCGATGCCGTAAGCTCGGCGACGTCAGGCGGCGCTGGCAGTGGCAGCACCGACAGCGACAGCTCCGGCAGTCTGGCCGTCTCTGCAAATCTGATCTTTGACACGGATCTGCTGGTCAATGCCTACATCCTCGAGGGTGCGGACGAGGCCAAGGATGCCGCAAACGCTGTGATTGCATGGTGGGAGAGCACCATCCCGGATGCGGTCTACAGTCTCGACGATACAGCGCTGTATGACTGGGATGATTATGTAGACCAGTGCGAAGATGAAAAGACGGAAAATGACCGTATGCTTCCGTATGCGGAATACTGTGAGCATGGAGAAATCTATGCGAGCCGTCCGGCCGCTGCAAAGGAAGTGCTTGAGGATCCGGATACACCGGTTTCAGAGGTTCAGTTTCCTCTTAAGGAAACGAAGGAGCTTTCATTCATTACGGCTGCACCGGCGACCTCTACGCAGAATCCGAATGAGCGTGTGATTTTCCAGCGTCTCGAAGAAAAGACGAATATCCATATCAAGTGGACCTGTTTCGTACAGGACCAGTTCTCGGATAAGAAGAACCTGGCACTCGCACAGTTCGGAAATCTCCCGGATGGACTGTTTAACGCGCAGATGAGCGATTATGATCTGCTTCGTTATGCGAAGCAGGGCATCATCATCCCGCTGGAAAATCTGATCGACAAGTACATGCCGAATCTTCAGGCGGTTTTCGAGGCTTATCCGGAGTACCGGACGATGTGTACCGCCCCGGATGGACACATCTATGCTTTTCCATGGATCGAGCAGCTGGGTTCCGGAAAGGAAGCCATCCAGGCGATCGGTGATATCCCGTATATCAATAAGAAGTGGCTGGATTATCTCGGCCTTTCTGTGCCGACCACGACAGATGAGCTCGAGCAGGTGCTGATCGCTTTTCGTGATCATGCACAGGAGCTGAAGGATGCATTTGATATCGAAGGTGATGTCATCCCGCTCTCGTTTATCATTTACAATGGTGACCAGGACCCGGCGATTCTGATCAATGGCTTCGGCGAAGGCTATGGTGACACCGGTGACCATTTTGCAGTGACGGATGAAGGTCAGGTCATCTATACCACCGTCCAGGAAGGCCATAACGGTCATAATTCTGTATACTTCCTCGGTGATTATGATACAGAAACGCATACGTTCGTAAAAGAGGAGGCACGTCCACTGGATTACGGTATGGATTTCTATGCCCCACCGACGACAGAGCTTCCGGATGGTCGTCGTATCATGATTGCATGGATGAAATCCTGGGATGCGTGTGTCGTGCCGAACAGTCAGAAATGGCAGGGGATGATGACACTGCCACGAGAGCTGACGCTTCGTGATGGCAGAATCTGGCAGCAGCCGGTACGTGAGCTCGAAAACTACCGTGCGAATGCCTGCCGCTATGAGCAGGTGGAGCTGCAGGGAGAGCAGAAGCTTCCAGGTATCGAGGGACGTAACCTCGACCTCTCCATCACGCTCGCAGATGACGAGTATGAGTGCTTCCGTATGAAGCTGGCAGCGAATGATGAATACGAGACGAGCTTCTGCTATCATAAGAGTGAAGGTATTCTGGAAATCGATCGGACCTACTGTGGCGTGACGAAAGATATCGTCTGCACCAGAAAGATCAAGGTACATGATCCGAAGGGACTGAAGAAGCTTCGCTTTATCCTCGATCGTCAGTCCATCGAGCTCTTCATAAACGATGGACAGCAGGTGGCCACGACCGCCATCTGTACCCCGCTCGAGGCAGATGAGATTCGATTCTACAGTGATAAGACACTGCATATGACGGTTGAGAAGTATGACATCGTTCTGCCGGCATGAAAGAGTAAGCAGAGATAGGAGAGAGATATGGACGTAGTAGCTTTAGGAGAACTGCTCATCGATTTTACGGAAAATGGGATGAGTGCGCAGGGAAATCCGCTGTTTGAAGCAAATCCAGGTGGTGCACCATGTAATGTACTGGCGATGCTGTCACGTCTCGGACATAAAACGGCTTTCGTCGGAAAGGTCGGACAGGATTTTTTCGGGCAGCAGCTCGAGAAAGCGATTCGAGAGGTTGGAATCGATGCAAGTGGACTGAGAAGAGATCCAGAAGTGCATACGACACTGGCCCTCGTACATAACACTCCGGATGGCGATCGAGATTTCTCCTTCTATCGAAATCCGGGTGCAGATATGATGCTTCGTGAGGATGAGCTTCCGGAGCCGCTGATCAAGGAAGCCAGAATCTTTCACTTCGGGACACTTTCGATGACTCATGAGGGTGTACGACAGGCGACAAAAAAAGCCATCCGTATCGCGAAGGAAGCTGGCGCTCTGATTTCCTTCGACCCGAACCTTCGTGAACCGCTCTGGAATTCACTCGAGGATGCGAAGGAACAGGTTCTGTATGGACTCGGACAGTGTGATATCCTGAAAATCTCAGATAATGAAATCCAGTGGCTGAGTGGAGAGCAGGACTTCGATGCAGGTGTTCGCTGGATTCGAGCGCGTTTTTCGATTCCACTGATTCTGGTTTCGATGGGAAGAGATGGAAGCCGTGCGTACTATCAGGATAAAATCGTAGAGGTGAAGCCTTTCCTTCAGCCGACGACGATCGAAACCACCGGTGCCGGTGACACCTTCTGTGCCTGTGTACTGCACTATATCCTGTTGCATGGATTACAGGAGTTAACAGAAACGGATCTCTGGGTGATGCTTCGTTACGCAAATGCGGCAGCATCCATCATCACGACACGAAAGGGCGCACTTCGTGTGATGCCGAAGCCAGAGGAAATCAAGCAGCTTCTGGATAATGCAGCGCTTTAATCACATACCATAAAACATCTGGCCATGCCGTAGTGATGCTACGGCATGGCTTTTCTGATGGAAGCAGGCATATGAAGCGGTGCTTTTTATGTACCGAAAAATAAACGGAAATCCTCTTCACAAAGATTTGAAAAACTGATATAAACAGGAATGTTTGCGTTCATTTCGGGTTATAGCTGAGAGGAATTCATGATGAAAAAGGCAATCAATATGACGGAGGGGCCACTGGCGAAGCAGATTCTCTTCGTGAGTCTGCCACTCGTGATGTCGAACCTGCTTCAGGTGCTGTTTAATATATCGGATGTTGCGATCGTCGGACGCTTCGCGGGCTCGACTGCACTCGGATCGGTAGGCTCGACGAGCATCTTCGTTACACTGTTTACAGGATTTCTGATCGGTCTCGGTGGTGGCATCAATGTGCTGGTTGCGCGCTATTACGGTGCCGGTCGTGCGAAAGACGTGAAAAAGACGGTCGGGTCGTCACTGATCATCAGCCTGATCGCCGGTGTGATCCTCCTGCTCGTCGGACTCTTCGGGTCGCCTGCATTGCTCAAAACCATCAACACGAAGCCGGATCTGCTGCCGGGTGCGGTCATGTACCTCCGGGTCTACTTCCTGGGTATGCCGGCGCTTGCACTGTACAATTACGGTAATGCGGTCTTCAGTGCGATCGGTGATACGAAGAAGCCGCTGATCTTCCTCGCGATCGCGGGCGTGCTGAATGTGATTCTGAATCTGTTCTTCGTCATCGTGTGTCATCTGAGCGTGGTCGGTGTCGCACTTGCGAGTGCGATTTCACAGTGTGTTTCCGCGGGACTGATCCTTCATGCCCTGACGAAGGTGCAGGACAGCTATGCGCTCCACCTGCGGGAGGTGAAGTTCGATCGGACGATCGGGCAGCGTGTGCTGATGCTCGGTGTGCCGGCGGGGCTTCAGAACGCCGTGTTCGCCTTCGCAAATCTGTTCATCCAGGCAGGCGTCAACTCCTTCGATTCGCTGATGGTAAAGGGGAACTCTGCGGCGGCCAATGCAGACAACCTGATCTATGATGCCATGGCCGCCTTCTATATGGCCTGCGCAAGCTTTATGAGCCAGAACTACGGTGCAGGCAAGGTCGATCGCGTGAAAAAGAGCTTCTACATCAGCCTGGCGTATTCCTTCGCCATCGGCCTCGTGCTCGGTGGCAGCCTGCTGCTGTTCGGACGCGAGTTCCTCGCACTGTTTACGACAGAGCCGGCCGTCATCGATGCCGGTATGTACCGAATCGGTGTCATGGGACTCGCCTACTGCATTTCGGCCTTTATGGACTGCACCATCGCCGCCTGCCGCGGCCTCGGTGAGACGGTCGTGCCGACCATCCTCGTCGTGCTCGGCTCCTGTGTGTTCCGTGTGATCTGGGTATATACGATCTTTGCCTACTTCCATACGATCCCGTCCCTGTACCTCCTGTATCCATTCTCCTGGGGACTGACGGCCATCGCGGAAATCATCTATTTCGTCCGCATCTATAAAAAGGCGATGCGGATCTATCAGCATTAATTAAGGCGGAGACTGCATCATGAGCATAGATTTCATGAAAGAGATATTTTTTTCATAGAATATTTCATCGAAAATAAGAAATGATTTGTGGATGCTGACAGTTTGCATCCGGCGTTCGACGCGCTAAGATTAGTGCATCGAAATGAATTGAGCAGAGTCGCTCGGGGATTCCCGGGCGGCTCTTTTTCTGTCTTAAGAATTTCGTAAGGGGGTCTGACCCCATAAACTTCAGTTTAGAATCAGTTTAGAAAAATTTAATGGGGTCAGACCCATTAAATTACGAGGGGGCAAGAATTAAATATTCATCTGGAAATGACATTCTTAAGAGTTATGCCGATGAAAACCGGGTGGAATGAGAAAAGGTGCTTTGGAAAATTGACGAAATTACGTAAGTGTAAGCGCTTTATGTGACAAATCTGTCATAAACATCGGCAAAATGATGGACAAATTCTAAAGAAATTGTTAAAATACTATAAAGTTAAGAATTTCACAATTCATAACGATTTAAAAATACACAAAATTCGTGATGTTAAAGCCTGCTTGATCGAGGCTTTTTTTGAGCAGTAAGAAAGGATGCGATACAAATGAAGGAATTTTCTTATGTGATTAAGGATGAGATCGGACTGCATGCGAGACCAGCCGGATTACTGGTGAAGGAAGTGAAAAAGTTCGAGAGTGCGGTGACGCTTTCCTGCAAGGGAAAGACCGCAGCTGCCGGAAAGCTGATCGCCATCATGAGCATGGGCGTCAATCAGGGCGATGAGGTGAACGTGCAGGTCGAGGGTCCGGATGAGGATGCTGCGTTCGAAGCGATGGAAAAGTTTTTCCAGAATAATCTGTAATTCATCGATCGATATAGAATCTGAGAGGACAGAAAATGGAAAAGTACATCGGAAAGTCCGTTTATAAGGGAACGGCGATCGGTCCGATCAATGTTTTGAAGAAGCGTGATGGCATCGTGAAGCGCCAGCATATCGAGGATGTCGCGGCAGAGCTCGAGCGTCTCGAGGATGCGAAGGCGCAGGCGCAGACCCAGCTGGGCGCGCTCTATGAGAAGGCGCTCCAGGAGGTCGGTGAGGTAAATGCGCAGATCTTCGAGGTGCATCAGATGATGCTCGAGGATGAGGACTACCAGGATGCGATCCACTCGATGATCGAGACGGAGGAGGTCAATGCGGAGTACGCGGTGGCGGTCACTGGAGATAACTTCGCCGAGATCTTCGCGAATATGGACGATGAGTACATGCAGGCGCGTTCCGCGGATGTGAAGGATATCTCGAATCGTCTGATCCGGAACCTGAGTGGTGAGGAGGAGCTCGACTGGGCGCATATGGAACCGTCCATCATCGTGGCAGATGACCTGACACCGAGTGAAACGGTGCAGATGGATAAGCGTAAGATCCTCGCGTTCGTCACCGTCCATGGCTCGACGAACTCCCATACCGCGATCCTCGCGCGTATGATGAATATCCCGGCGCTGATCGGTGTGCCGGTGGAGCTCGACCGTCTCCACTCCGGTACGATGGGTATCGTCGATGGCAAGGATGCCGTGTTCTGCGTGGATCCGGATGAGGCAGCCATCGCTGCTGCACGCGAGATGCAGGCGAGGGCGGCAGAGCAGAAGCGGCTGCTTGCAAACTACAAGGGACATCCTTCGGTGACGAAGAGTGGCCGTAAGGTTCATGTCTATGCGAATATCGGCAGTGTTTCGGATGTAGCATATGTACAGGAAAATGACGCGGAGGGGATCGGCCTGTTCCGGAGTGAGTTCCTGTATCTCGGAAAGACGGCGCTGCCGGACGAAAATGAGCAGTTTAATGCATACCGCCAGGTACTGCAGACGATGGGCGGAAAGAAGGTCATCATCCGAACGCTCGATATCGGTGCGGATAAGAATGTCGATTACCTCGGACTCGGAAAGGAAGATAACCCGGCGATGGGCTATCGTGCGATTCGTATCTGTCTGAAGCAGCCGGAGGTGTTTAAGACACAGCTTCGTGCACTTCTTCGTGCGGCGAAGTATGGAAATCTTGCCATCATGTATCCGATGATCATCTCGACGGACGAGGTGCTTCGGATTAAGGAAATCGTCGCGGAAGTGGCCGCGGAGCTCGAGCGCGAGCATATCCCGTATGCGATTCCGGAGCAGGGGATCATGATCGAGACCCCGGCAGCGGTGATGATGAGTGCAGAGCTTGCAGAGCTCGTCGACTTCTTCAGTATCGGCACCAACGACCTCACGCAGTACACACTTGCGATTGATCGCCAGAATGAGAAGCTGGACGATTTCTATAATCCACATCATGAGGCGGTTCTTCGGATGATTCAGATGACCATCGACGGCGCGCATAAGGCAGGCAAGTGGGTCGGCATCTGCGGCGAGCTCGGCGCAGATACGACGCTGACGGAGCGCTTCGTCGAGATGGGAATCGATGAGCTGAGCGTCGCACCATCCATGGTGCTCAGCGTGCGCAGTAAGATTTGTGAGATGGAGTAAGGGAGTAGAAATCATGAGAATTTATAGAGCGAAGGACTATCTGGACATGAGCCGTAAGGCCGCAAACATCGTTTCTGCACAGGTGATTATGAAGCCGGACTGTGTACTCGGCCTCGCGACCGGATCCACACCGATCGGCTTATACAAGCAGCTGGTGGAGTGGTATCAGAAGGGTGATCTCGATTTCTCCGAGGTTCGCACCGTGAACCTCGACGAGTATAAGGGGCTGACACGTGACAACGACCAGAGCTACTACTACTTCATGCATGAGAATCTGTTCGATCATGTGAATCTCCCGGTGGAGAGCACACATCTTCCGAACGGCATGGAGATGGATTCCGAGAAGGAGTGCAAGCGCTACTCCGCACTCATTAAGTCCATGGGCGGTATCGATCTGCAGCTTCTCGGCATCGGCCATAACGGACATATCGGTTTCAACGAGCCAGATGAGGCCTTCGATTCGGATGTGCACTGCGTGAATCTCACCGAGTCGACGATCGAAGCCAACAAGCGTTTCTTCGCTTCTGCGGACGACGTTCCGAAGCAGGCATACACGATGGGCATCAAGACCATCATGCAGGCGAAGAAGATCCTCATCGTGGCAAGCGGCGAGGACAAGGCACAGATCGTGCACGATGCGTTCTTCGGTCCGATCACACCGAAGGTTCCGGCATCTGTTTTACAGCTCCATAATGATGTAACCCTCGTTGCGGACGAGGCAGCGCTCAGCAAGGTCGAGCTGTAAAGCACAGAAGAGGGGAGCTGA
This sequence comes from Oribacterium sp. Sow4_G1_1, assembly GCF_052116105.1. NCBI lineage: Bacteria > Bacillati > Bacillota > Clostridia > Lachnospirales > Lachnospiraceae > Oribacterium > Oribacterium sp. Sow4_G1_1. Next base: position 30,201 of record NZ_JBQKLS010000010.1, on the reverse strand, counting down.
AAACTATGCTTATAAAGGGTGCAAAGGTATATACAGCGGAGCATCGCTTCGAAACGAAGGATGTCGCTGTGACCGGTGGCCGATTCACTGCGCAGGGCGGAGATGAGCGGGTGGTCAATGCAGACGGCCTCTACATGATTCCGGGCCTCGTGGATATACACTTCCACGGGTGCATGGGCGCAGATATGTGCGATGGCACGGAAGAGGCGCTGGATGTGATCACGAAGTATGAGGCTTCGATCGGTGTCACGTCCGTGTGTCCGGCGACGATGACCATCGCAAAGGATGAGCTTCTCAAGGTGATGCAGAACGCGGGCGCATATACGTATAAGCGTGGTGCGCATCTCGTCGGTATCAATATGGAGGGACCGTTTATCAGTGCCGCGAAGAAGGGGGCACAGGCTGCGGAGAATATCCTTCGCTGTGACGTGGAGCTCTTCCGACAGCTGCAGAGTGCGGCGAAGGGGCTTATCAAGCTCGTAGATATCGCACCGGAGGAGCCGGGCGCGCTCGACTTCATCGATCAGGTGAAGGGTGAGGTGGTGGTTTCCATCGCGCATACCATGGCTGATTATGAAGCGGCGAAAACCGCCATCGCGCATGGTGCGTCGCATGTAACGCATCTTTACAATGCGATGCCGCCACTCAACCACCGGAATCCGGGCGTGATCGGTGCCGCACGGGATGCGGAGAACGTCCATCCTGAGCTGATCTGTGATGGCGTACATATTCATCCGTCTGTGATCCGTGCAACCTTCGCGATGTTCGGTGCGAAGCGGATGATCCTCATCAGTGACAGCATGCGGGCGACGGGCCTCGAGGATGGTGAGTATACCCTCGGTGGGCAGCCAGTCACCGTGCGGGGCAATCGTGCGACACTGCATGATGGCACGATCGCAGGCTCCGCGACGAATCTGATGGATTGTGTCCGTTTCTGTGTGAAGACCGTCGGCCTTCCGCTGGAGGATGCCATCATGTGCGCAACGGAGAATCCGGCCAGAGAGATCGGTATATACGGTGAGGTCGGAAGCATTGAAACAGGAAAGAAGGCGGACTTCGTGCTGCTGGATAAGGATTTAAATCTTGTAAGTGTCTATATCGACGGAGAGGAGATTTGACAGATGTTCGGACTTTTTAAGAGTAAGGAAAAGGGAAGCATCCTCCACTCACCGTGTAATGGAAAGGTGGTTCCGATCACAGAGGTACCGGATCCGACCTTTGCAGAGAAGATACTCGGTGATGGATTTGCGGTGATTCCGGCAGAGGGTAAGGTATATGCACCGGCCGATGGCGAGATCACCATGGTGTTTGACACACTGCATGCGGTGACGATGACCACGACACAGGGCGTCGAGGTCCTGATTCATATCGGACTCGACACGGTAAACCTGAAGGGCGAGCCGTTCACTGCGCATGTGAAGGCCGGGGATAAGGTGAAGCAGGGAGATCTTCTGATGGATGTGGATCTCGGGAAGATTCAGGCGGCCGGCTTAAACATCATCACACCGGTGCTGATCTGCAATACCGATGATTATAAGGAAATCAGCCTGCAGAAGCAGGGCGAGGTCACACTCGCGGACAGCGTGCTGAAGATTTCCTGATAAGTGTTTAATTTCGAACCTGATTGGAGTAATCCAATTTAGTATATTTTTCTTAAGGAGGGGAAATATGAAGTTTCTTCAAAAGTTGGGTAAAGCGTTAATGCTCCCAGTAGCTGTGCTGCCGATCTGTGGTATCCTGATGGGTATCGGATACCTGCTCTGTCCTGCAACCATGCAGGGTGGTGATATCCAGGGTGCAGCCAACCTGATCGGTCTGTTCCTCGTAAAGGCAGGTGGTGCCTTGATCGATAACATGGCGATCCTTTTCGCAATCGGCGTCGGCGTCGGTATGTCTGATAAGAATGACGGTACCGGCGGAATCGCTGCGCTTGCTTCCTGGCTCATGCTCACCACACTCCTTTCTACAGGATTTGTGACGACCCTGATGCCGTCGATCGCAGAGAGCGAAGTCAAGACCATCGCGTTCAACAAGATTGCAAACCCGTTCATCGGTATCCTCGCCGGTGTGATCGGTTCTACCTGCTACAACAAGTTCAAGGGCACGAAGCTTCCGGACTGGCTCGCTTTCTTCAGTGGTAAGCGTTGCGTAGCGATCGTTGCAGGTGTGGTTTCCATCATCGTATCCGCCGTTCTTCTGTTCGTATGGCCGCTGTTCTTCGGTTTACTCGTAAGCATCGGTGATGCGATTGCGAAGATGGGTGTTGTAGGTGCAGGTATCTATGCATTCCTGAACCGTCTCCTCATCCCGACCGGATTACACCATGCGCTCAACAACGTATTCTGGTTTGATACGATCGGTCTCGGTGATCTTTCTCACTTCTGGGCTGGTGAGACATCTGCAGATGTTTCCTGGAGCCTTGGTATGTACATGTCCGGATTCTTCCCATGTATGATGTTCGGTATTCCGGGTGCTGCACTTGCGATGGTACAGTGCGCGAAGCCTGAGAAGAAGGCTGCCACCATCGGTATCTTACTTTCTGCTGCTGTATGTTCCTTCATCTGTGGCGTTACCGAGCCGTTCGAGTTTGCATTCATGTTCCTTGCACCGGGTCTCTACCTGATCTATGCTGCACTGTATGGCGTATTCACGATTGTTACCGTAGCCCTCGGCTTCCGTGCTGGTTTCTCATTCTCAGCAGGTGCGATGGATCTCCTCTTCTCCGCTTCCCTTCCGGCAGCTGCGAAGACATGGCTGATCATCCCGCTGGGCATCGCTGCATTCGTTGTTTTCTATTTCGTATTCCTGTTTGCGATCAAGAAGTTTGATATCAAGACTCCGGGTCGTGAGGATGATGATGTAGAGGCTGAGAAGAATGTTCAGCTCGCAAGTGATGACTTCACTGCGATTGCAAAGCAGATCCTCGCAGGCTGCGGCGGCAAGGAGAACATCGCCAGCATCGACAACTGTGTCACCAGACTGAGACTTGAGGTGAAGGATATGACCCAGGTTGACGACAAGGCCATCAAGGCTGCAGGCGTTGCCGGTGTCATCAAGCCTGGTAAGACCTCAGTTCAGGTGATCGTCGGCACGAAGGTTCAGTTCGTAGCAGATGCGTTCTCTGAGCTTTGCAAGTAAGCTGAGAACAGGATGAAGTGTTTCGGGATACACTGAAAATCCCACTATTATGAAAAGCGAAGGGACTGCCGCACGTTATGTGCGGCAGTTTTTCTATGTCCAGTAGGAAGGCCGGCTCTCCGGCCTTCCTCGCTGCAGACAATTTGAATGTTCAGGCGCTGCCCGGACTAAAAATACTAAAAAAAGAGGAAAGGTTCGGAAAACAGGAGAGGTTTATGGTAGTATAGGGGGTATGAATGTAATCGATGAAATCAAGAAGGAATTTGAGATTCCGGGGGCGTTCGAGAGCTGGGCGGTGTACCGGGAAGAGGTCACGGATCTTATTCTGGCCAGTGCATCACCGCCAGATTTGATGCAGGAGGCTTCGCTGCAGGCCTCGATTCAGGACGTGGAGCGTTCACGGCGGCCAATGCCTACATCGGACACGAAGGCGACAGGCTCTATCGCGCTGTTCGGGATCGGGCCGGCGAATGACATCGACCTCCGGCGTTTGAGTGAGCGCTTCGAGCGGATCATGCTGATCGATCTGGATCGTGAGAGTATGGAGAGAGGGCTCGTGCGTTATGGGCTGCAGCATTGTCCGAAGGTGGCGCTGTGGGATACTTCCCTTTCTGGGGTGACGATGGAGGATGTGGCGGCGTTTTTCGAGACGCTGTATGATCAGGTGGTGCGAAGCGGTCGAGCGCTTACGGAGGCGGCGTTTATGGAGATGTCGCAGGCGGCGCTGGAGCAGATCCGGCGGAAGGTATTTGCGACTCGGGAGGTGCTGCGGGCGAGGCTTCCGAAGGAGCACTACGATATGGTCGTCAGTGTGGGACTGCACAGTCAGTTCTGGAGTATCCTGAGCTACAGCTGGCTGACGCTCGCGGGGAATGTAGAGGAGCAGATCCTCGGACATGCGATGAATCATGATCCGTTTTTCGAGGCGCTGCGGGCGATCGACGATCAGTTTATCCCGGTGCTGAACGAGGTGATGCTGTCGATGGGCGACCGGGTGATCATCGCGGTCGAGGAGGATGAGGCGCATCCGGTCGAGGGCGCATTTCAGTCGATGCAGGATATACGGCAGCGCTATCCCGATGTGCAGGAGAAACGGCTGCACTGGCCATTCCGGCCGGAGGAAGGGAAGAGCTACGAGATGCTTTTTCAGATCATCGGACAGACAGAGGTCGAGCACTGAAGTACCGAACCCGGTGCCGCGGCCAGTGCATGGATGCACTGGGAAATGATCTGAATGATGATTAGATAGGAAGGAAATCCGGAGGCCGAAAACAGGTCGCCAAAGAAAGAAAGGAAATCCGGAGGCCGAAAACAGGCCGCCAAAGAAAGAAAGGAAATTCGGAGGCTGTATGCAGGCATCCGATGGGGAGAAATATGCAGGAAACAGTAAATAAGAAGAGAAATATCATCGTGATCGCAGTCATCGCGGCGATCATCGTCATCAGCTTCGTCGCGATGCTCGTGATTCGAAAGACCAGTGGTCCGCGGCTCGATGTCGTGGTGCAGTACGGCGATCAGGAGATCCTGCGTGTGCCGCTCTCGAAGGATGCGATGTATAAGATCGAGGATGGGCGGGCCATCGAGGTGCCGAAGGATACGACACTTGCGTCACTTGGTGAGGAGGCGTATCCATCGCAGCATGATGTGAATCTGCTGGAAATCAAGGATGGTGAGGTATGGGTGCCGGAATCGAACTGCTCGAACCAGGTATGTGTATCGATCGGAAAGCTCAGTGGTTCGGACTACGATTTCCCTATCACCTGCCTGCCGCACGGGATCATCGTCGTGATTGAATAGGGCACCGAGGGCCGGAAACAGAAGCGGAGTATGGCTTCTGTTTCCGGCTTTTCTGCATCTTTTCTATACAACATGTTGTATGGTTGTATCCGATATGATAAAATATTATCGGTTTTTGTAGTACGTGAAAGAAGGAGGGACTATGAAAAAAATCGTAAGTGGTGCGATGGCGCTTTGCCTCGTCGCATCGATGACGGCATGCTCAACCGGAAAGCCTGCAGAGACGACAGCGGCTGCTACGGAAGCTGCGAAGCAGTATGTGGCAGGCACCTACTCGGCATCCGAGGAGGGTTTCGCCGGTAAGGTGACGGTCACCATCACGACCAGTGAGTCGGAGATCACAGATGTAAAGGTCGAGGGACCGAATGAGACCCCGGACAAGGGTGGCGCTGCGATGGAAAAGCTGCAGGGCGAGCTTCTGAAGGCGCAGTCCGCAGAGGTGGACGCGGTCAGTGGTTCGACCGTGACCAGTGACGCCGTAAAGAAGGCGATGGCCGCTGCCATTGAAAAGGCGAAGAGTGGTGATGCGTCCACCGGCTCCGATGAAGCGCTTGCATTCACCGCAGGTACCTATACAGGAACCGGTGTGGGCTATAACGGCCCGACGACCGTGGAGGTTACCTTCGATGACAGTAAGATCACGGATATCAAGATCGTGGATACGAAGGAGACCGCTCATGTAGGTGATACCGCGTTCGAGGTACTCATCCCGCAGATGATCGAGGCAAACGGTACCGGCGTCGATGCCGTGTCCGGTGCGACCTTCTCCTCGAAGGCACTGAAGACCGCAGTCAATGATGCTGCAGAGCAGGCTGGTGCGACCAACCTCGATGCGTTTAAGGCAAACACCCTCGAGGTAAAGGCGCAGGATCCGATCGAGGATACCTGGGATGTGGTTGTTGTCGGTGGCGGCGGAGCCGGTATGGCGGCAGCTGCACAGGCCGCACAGAACGGCGAGAGCGTACTCGTGATCGAGAAGAACGTCGAGGTCGGTGGTAATACCCTCGTATCCGGCGGTCAGTACCAGTCTGTGATGCCGTATCTCGTATGGGATCCAGAGAATCCGGATGCGACGACCGGTATCGGCTTCGATGGAAATGAGTACAACAAGGTGAAGTCCGTACAGGGCTGTATCGATGAGCTGAAGACCATCTACAACTGGTCCGAGGAGCCATTCGATGAGGATTACTACGATACACACGAGTATGTAGCCGGTGATATCGAGGAGCTTTCGAAGCACGGTGTCGTTGCTGAGTATCTCCCGACTCTCCAGGCGCTCAAGAAGGAAATCAAGGCATACCTCGACTGGGCACAGCCGAAGCTCGACGCCGGCACACCGGAGTCCGATCTCACCCTGTTCTCAACGGTAAACCTTCACATCTTCCAGAGCTACTATGGCGGCCTTCGTCAGAGCGCGGATAAGTCCAGCTGGATCTGGGGCGATGTCGATCTCGTTTCCCAGTTCATCAAGGATGGTCAGGATCTGAAGCCATGGCTCGAGTCGATGGGTTCGACCTTCGTCGAAGATACACAGCCGACCCTGATCGGTGCCCTCTGGTACAGAGAGAACCAGTTTATCGGTGCCAATGTTGATACCGATGGTGATGGACAGACCGAGGAGTATGATGGCAGATGGGGCACCTACTTCGTAGCTCCGATGACCTCCTTCCTGAACGCAAACGAGCACAATAAGATCATGACACGTACCACCGCCGAGGAGCTGATCCAGGAGGATGGCCGTGTAACGGGTGTGAAGGCGACGATGTATGATGGTACACCGGTCACTGCACATGCGAAGAAGGGTGTCGTTCTCGCAACCGGTGGTTATGCGGCGAACATTGCTAAGGTCGTAGAGACCAACGAGTACTGGGATCCGGAGTATCTCAATGATAAGACCGAGACCACAAACCGCAGCTCGCTGCAGGGCGACGGTATCACGATGGCCGAGGCTGTCGGCGCCGCAACGACCGGTATGGGCTATACACAGCTGATGCCGATCTCCTGGGTAGACAACGGTGACCTCGCATTCGGCGGCGGTGACTATGCTGTTTACATCAACCCGACGACGGGCAAGCGTTTCGTAGATGAGACCTCTGAGCGTGATGTTCTGTCTCTCGGCGAGTTCAGAAACGGTATCGAGTGGAACGGCCATAAGGGCGTCTTCATCGAGATCGCCAATGCAGCTACCCCGATTCCTGGACCATATCCGTACAAGGATGAGGATGTCGAGGGGCGTCAGTATGTCAGAACCATCGGCGAGATCGCAGATGTGCTGAAGGCAGAGGGCTTCGACACGGATGTCGAGACCATCAAGGCGACCATCGAGGATTACGATCAGGCGATCATCAATGGCACACAGCCACAGGATGTCAGCAAGAAGCAGTTCTCTGCACTGATCGGCGACTGCGAGAAGAACGAGGACGGCTCCTACAAGGCCGACACCTATAACCTCGACGATGCAAAGCTTCGTATCCGCTTCCTCGCTCCGTCGACCCACCATACGATGGGCGGTATCCACGTAGACGTGAAGCGTCACGTACTCGATGCAGACGAGAAGCCGATCGCGGGTCTCTATGCAGCCGGTGAGGTGACTGGTGGTATCCACGGTGGTAACCGTCTCGGCGGTAACGCGATCACGGAGATCTTCGTTTCCGGTCGTACCGCAGCAAACGCTATCAGCGAGGATAACTAATCTGCTGAATGCAGGAAACGATTCTGCGGATCGTTCACGGGGATGGATGGCAGAATGAACAGAAACAGAATATGAAACGATTCAGCCGGCAGTCCTCCGGGCAGCTGGCTGAACAGCTACAAAATACCATGCATGGGCCGCTCCGAAAGGGGCGGCCTTCTTGATTATTCTGCGCATCCATACTATGATGAAGGCTACATTTGTTTTTCGGTAACAGTTCAGCGCTGCCGCCCCTCCGGGCCTCCTGCTTGAACGGTTACATTATTTGAGGTGAGTAGATGAAATGTCCGAAATGTGGTGCTGAGATATCAGATTATGCAAGTCACTGTCCAGCGTGTGGCACGCCGATCGTGAAGATCCGGCCGAAGCGTGTCTGCACGAACTGCGGCGCAGAGGTGCCGGATGATGCGACGGTATGTCCTGGCTGTGGCCGGCCCGTGAAGCGTCGTGAACACCAGCAGCCGCACGGTGCCAATGCAGGCGGCGCGAACGCAGGTGGCGCTGCAGCGATGCATGGCAGCGGCTTTATGGCGCGCATCCGTCAGAGCTGGGTGCGTGATAAGTACGCATGGCTGCAGGCGGTGCTCCCGATCGTACTCGCCTTTCTGTATCATATCAATCTGCTGCAGGATAAGATGTCGTTCAATCTGATGAATACCGCACTGATCTTCGAGGGCCTGATTTTCTTCTTCGGCTATCTCGATGTGAAGGAGATCAGCCAGCGCCCGGAGATGTATGGTGGCGTCGCGTTCAGCAGCCGCTACATGTACCTGAGCTATTTCCTGCCGGTCATGAGCTTTTTCGAGCGACGGCAGCTCCCGGGTATGAAGCGAAACGCGCTCTACCCGATCGTCCACGCCGTGCTCCTCGCGATTTTCGCCATCCTGATGCTCTTTACCTCGGATGAGGTGATGCTCCTCGAGGTCGGCGGCGCACTGTGAGACAAATGACGATTACACGAAACAGGAGGAAGCGTGAGCGAGAACAGGAAGCCGGTGATTGAGCCGGATTTTTATGGGGATTTCCACTGTATCGGTGGGCAATGCTCTTTCACCTGCTGCAAGGAGTGGAAGATCGCGGTTGACCCGGAGACGAAGAAGCGCTGGTGGAAGCTGAGCGTGCCGGAGACGGTGCTGGAAAGCGGTCGTGTGCCGAAGCATGCATGCCGATCAAGCTTAGATAAGGCGCAGTTAAGCCAGTTCGTGATGAAGAAGGATGGCGGTGAGATCATCGAGCTTCTCCCGAATATGCGCTGCCCGTTCCTGGAGGATTCGGAGCTCTGTCGCCTGGTGCTGGATTACGGAGAGGAGTGTCTGTCCGAAACCTGTCATGTATTTCCGCGGGAAACGCATGAATTCGCGGATCGAACGGAGCGGACGCTGGTCAGCTGCTGTCCGGAAATCGTGGATCGTCTGTATGCATTAAAGGAACTGCACTTCACGAATCTCCCGTATCAGGACCGGGCGTTTCTGCTGAAAGGAAAAGATAAACTGTTTCAAATCCGTAACATCATGATGTACTGGCTACAGGATGCGTCGGTTTCGAACGAAGTGAATCTAAAACGTTGTTTGTTCATGCTCCTCGATCTTCTTGAGAAAGAGCAGAAGATGAGGGCGATCGATCCTGGCGAGTGCCTGAAAGAGGCCGATGTAGAGAAGCTGACGGAGATGATTCTCGCGATGCCAAAGGATGCACAGGCGTCGATCGAGGAGCAGAATGCGCTCTTCCTCGATATCACGGAGAACTACCGGAAGGAAGGGCGCTATCAGGGACTGCTGAATCCACTCTATGCGATGGCAGAGCAGCTGAGTCATGAATTTCAGGAAGCGGAGCCTGCGCGGATGGATGAGATCTGCGCATTGCATGCGGAGGTCGTGGTTTCCTATACGTCACTTCTCCGGAATTACCTCGTGGCGGAAGCATTCGCCACTCTGCTGATCCCGGGATGCACGCTGCGGGACATGGTGCTGCAGCTCGAGTGGATGATCATGGAGTATGTGCTGATCGTGCACGCGATGGTGCTGCAGCGCCTGAGCGAAGACGCACCGCTCGCCTATCCGAAGGCGCGGGAGCTGCTCATCCTGATCGCGCGGATGACCGGCTATGACGGCGATGAGATCGAGGAGTATCTCCGCGACAGCTTCGAGAATCCGGTCTGGCCGTGGGGCTACGCGGATTACCTGCTTGCATAGCATATGATTTGAATGCGACTGTACGTGAATAAGCGCATACCGTTGACATCTTAGATCAGGATCGATTCTCGAGAATCGATGGATAAACAATAAAATAAAAATACAAAACAAAGGAGTTTTGACTATGAAGAAGATTGCGATTATCGGTTGTGGTTTCCTCGGAAACATCATCGCAGACGCGATGAAGAAGGGGCTGCTCACGGACTATACGCTGGCGGGTGCGATGAGCCACCAGAAGGCATCGGCCGAGAAGCTCTGTGAGGGTCTCGGTGGTGAGGCGGTGGAGAGCCTCGACGAGCTGCTGGCACTGAAGCCGGATATGGTGATCGAGACCGCGTCGGTGGCGATGGTCCGTGAGGCCTGCATCCCGACCCTCGAGCACGGGGCAGACTTCATCCCGCTTTCCATCGGTGCATTTGCGGATGCTGCGTTCTATCAGAAGGCACAGGAGGCTGCACGTGCGCATGGCGTACACATCTACATCCCGCACGGTGCGGTCGGCGGCTTCGATGTGCTCCAGACCATCGCGCTGATGGCCGAGGCCGGTGACATGGAAATCAAGGCCGGCATCGAGACCCGCAAGGGACCGAAGTCCCTCCAGAACACCCCGGTGTATAAGGAGGAGATGGCCGGCACCGAGGAGGTCGAGGCGTTCTACGGCACCTGTCAGGATGCGATCGCGCTGCTTCCGACGAAGGTCAATGTTGCCGTCGCGCAGTCCCTCGCGACCATCGGACCGGAGAAGGCGACCGCACGGATCACCTCCGTACCGGAATTCATCGGTGATGACCATAAGATTACCGTGGAGACCGAGGGGCTGAAGGCCATCGTGGATATCTATTCCAGCACCTCTGCCATCGCCGGCTGGTCCATCGTGGCGCTGCTGCGCAACCTCAGCAGTCCGGTTTCGTTTTTCTGATCGCGGAGGTCCAGCGTGCGCGCCCGGAACATTGTCCTGCAGGACATGTACCGGGGACGTCGGATGATGCGGTATCGTGATTTGATCGAAGGCCATCGCGCTTTCATTAGGGAGTAAGCTATGAAGAAATTTAGAAAACTTGTATCGATCGATAAGGTGGCGCTGACGGAGACGGGCATCCGGGAGCTGCAGAACTACGCTGAAAGCATCGAACTCGCCCAGGATATTCCGGAGAATGATGAGGAGATCGTCGCGCGGATCGGGGGTGCAGATGCGGTGCTTCTGTCTGCGAATTCACGGCTCGAAGCCGATGTCATGACGCAGGCACCGAACCTTCGCTATGTCGGTATGTGCTGCAGTCTCTACAGTGAGGAGAGTGCCAATGTTGACATCCCATATGCACGTGCGCATGGCATCGAGGTGAAGGGCATCCGTGACTACGGTGATCACGGCGTCGTAGAGTATGTGATCTACCAGCTCGTAAAGCTCCTTCACGGCTATGAAGGCAGAATGTGGAAGTCCGCACCGATGGAAATCACAGGCTTGAAGGTAGGCTTCGTCGGTCTCGGAACCTCCGGTGGTATGACCGCAGATGCCCTTCAGTTCCTGGGTGCGGATATCTCGTATTTCGCACGTGCAGAGAAGCCGGAGCGGACGGCACAGGGGTTCCACTTTAAGGATCTGAAGACCCTGCTTTCCGAGTCCGATGTCATCATCACCGCACTCAATAAGAACGTCATCCTGCTCCATGAGGAAGAGTTCGAGGCACTCGGTAAGGGGAAGATCATGTTCAACACCTCGATCGGACCGGCGGCCGATATGGAGCCGCTCCGGAAGTGGATCGAGGATCCGGAGAACATCTTCTGCTGTGACACGAAGGGCGCGATCGGCGAGATCGCAGATGAGGTCATGGACTATCCGAACGTGTACTGCATGAATGCCAGTGCCGGCATGACCTGCCAGGCCTATGAGCTTCTGAGCCGGAAGGTGCTGGATAACATCCGGAGCGTGCTGGAGGTGTGACGCATTCGCTGACGGGAGGCCAAGGGGTCTGACCCCCGCGGGCATTTTGCCATCACCTTAAGAATTTCGGAAGGGGGTCAGACCCCATTAATTTTCGGCTTTTTCTCTGTCAGGCTTCGTGAATCGCGCGATTCAGAGTGTTCAGAACCTTTTTCTTATCGGCGGACCAGAGCGGTGCGAGGAGCAGTCGCTTTGGTCCGTCGCCGGTTATGCGGTGAATCACGGTGTCGGGTGGCAGGAGCCGGAGGCACTTCACGACCAGTGCACAGTATTCGTCCAGTGAGAGCGTTCGGAAGGGCTCCGCTTCATACATGCGGCCGAGCTCTGTGCCGCGGAGGACGTGAAGGAGCTGAAGCTTGATGCCGTCGAGATGCGGATTCAGTGCGCTGAGATAACGGATGGTCGCAAGCATGTCGTCGTCGGTTTCCCATGGGAAGCCGAGGATGACATGGACGATGACGGTGAAGCCGGCGGCTTTCAGGCGGTGGTAGGCGTTGTCAAAGACGGCGAGCGGATAGCCGCGGTGGATGCGCTCGGCGGTTGTCTCATGGATCGACTGGAGTCCGAGCTCGATCCAGATGTCCTTCCCGGATGCTTCACGAAGTCGCTGCAGCATCGCGAGCATCTCGTCCGGGAGACAGTCGGGACGGGTGCCGAGGGAGAGGGCGACGATTTCCGGCTGTGCGAGGGCTTCCCGATAGAGCGCTTCGAGGCGCTCGACCGGTCCGTAGGTATTCGTATAGGACTGGAAGTACGCGATGTACTTCTGCTCCTCCTCCGCGCGGTTCTTCGGGAGCTTCGCCTCGACACGTGCCTTCGCGAGCCGGAGCTGCTCCTTCAGCGGAAGCAGCGGTGCCGCGAAATCGCCGGACCCACCCTCCGAGCAGAAGATGCAACCGCCATAGGAAAGTGTGCCATCCCGATTCGGGCAGGAGCAGCCGGACTGAAGCGAAAGCTTGTAGACCTTTGTGCCATATTTTTCTTTTAGATATTCGGATAATGTGATGATTTTCATAGGCGTAGTATAGCACAGCATCGCCGACCGTGGGTGACGGAAACCCCGAGGGTAAAACCTCGGGGTTTTCTCATGTGAAAAAACGTTGTAATATATAGGCTGAAAATAATTCTATGAGGAGATTTTGATATGAAAATCACGATGTTGGGTACGGGCAATGCGCTCGTGTCGGAGGTTTACAATACCTGCTATGTACTGACGGATGAGGAGAAGCAGGGGACGGAGAAGTACTTCATGGTGGACGCCGGTGGCGGCGGACAGATCGTGCATCAGCTGAAGTATGCGGGCTTCAACTGGATGGATATGCGGGAAATCTTCCTGACACATAAGCATATCGATCACTTCACCGGTATGATCTGGATGGTGCGTCTCATCACGCAGAACATGAAGTCCGGGAAGTACGAGGGGGAGGCCAATATCTATGGCCACAAGGAAGTCATCGAGCTGCTTGATGATATCTCCCGGAAGCTGCTGCAGCCTGGTCAGGTGAAGTTCATCGGTGACCGCCTGCATCTGATTCCGGTCGAGGATGGCGAGACCCGTGTGATCAATGGGCATAAGGTGACCTTCTTCGATATCGGTTCTACGAAGGCGAAGCAGTTCGGCTATCTCTATGAGATGAGCGAGGGTCGGAAGATCTGCTGCTGTGGTGATGAGCCGTATAACGCTGCGTTCGAGGAGAAGTATGCGAAGGGGGCAGACTGGCTGCTCCATGAGGCGTTCTGCCTCTATGAGGAGCGGGACAGCTTCCATCCGTATGAGAAGCATCACTCGACGGTCAAGGATGCGGCGGAGCTCGCGCAGAGTCTCCAGGTGCCGAATCTACTTCTCTATCATACGGAGGATAAGAACATCGCGCGCCGGAAGGAGCTCTATACGGCAGAGGCGCAGGCGTCGTATACCGGCCACGTCGTGGTACCGGAGGATCTCGAGACCATCGAGCTGTAGAGTTTATGGGGTCTGACCCCATAAACTTCAGTTTAGAATCTGTTTAGAAAAATTTAATGGGGTCAGACCCCATGATCGGCGCTAAAAGGGGGAGAGTTATGGGAACAAATTACGTAGCGTACTGGAAGACGCTGCCATATAAGCTGCTGGTGGGGCTCAAGTGGATCGGATTCGGTGTGCTGACCGGCATCCTCGTCGGGGGTGTGTCGGCGCTGTTTGCGAAGGCTATCGTGCTGGCGACGGGCTTCCGCCTGGCGCATACCTGGATCGTGTTTCTGCTGCCGCTTGCGGGTCTGTTCATCGTCTGGTTCTATCATCGCCTCGGCGCGCGGAAGCCGCGGGGGACGAACCTCGTGCTGGAGGCCATCCGCGAGAGTGAGCGTGTGCCGGTGAAGATGGCACCGCTCATCATCGTGTCGACGGTGCTGACGCATCTCTTCGGTGGTTCAGCCGGACGAGAGGGCGCGGCGCTGCAGGTCGGCGGTTCGCTCGGTCATGGGCTGGGACAGCTGCTGCACTTCCGGAAGGAGGAGCGTCGCCGGACCATCATGTGCGGCATGAGTGCGGCCTTCTCGGCACTGTTCGGAACGCCGCTGGCCGCGACGGTGCTCTCGATGGAGATCAGTACCGTCGGCGTCATGTATTACTCCTCGCTCGTACCATGCGCGGTATCTGCATTGACCGCACACTTCGTGGCGCAGGTGATCAACCCGGGAAGCGAGGCGATGCTGCTTTCGGCGGTACCGGCCTTCTATGTGCGCGACGCCGTCTGCACTGGTCTGTTTGCGTGGGCGTGTGCGCTGGTGTCGATCCTCTTTGCGACGTCGATGCACAGCAGTAAGAAGCTGCTGCAGAAGTACTTCCCGAATGACTACATCCGCGTGGCGGTGTCCGGCGTAATCATCGTCGTGCTGACACTGCTCGTGGGCGACCAGACCTATAACGGTACCGGCTCGAATATCATCGCGAGCTGCATCGAAAATCCGACGTTCAAGCTGGCGTTCTATGCCTTCTTGCTGAAGATTCTGTTCACCTCGGTGACCCTCGGCGGTGGCTTCCAGGGCGGTGAGATCGTGCCGTCGCTCTTCATCGGTGCGACCTTCGGACATGTGGTCGGCAGTTTTACCGGCATGAACCCGGCGCTCTGCTCCGCGATCGGCATGGCCTGCGTCTTCTGCGGCGTGACGAACTGTCCGCTCGCCTCGCTGCTCATCGCGTTTGAGATGTTCGGCTTCGACGCGTCGTCGTACTTCATCCTTGCGATCGCGATCACTTATCTGTTCTCCGGTAACTACGGTATCTACGGCGCGCAGAAAATCCGCTTCAGCAAGTGGGATCCGGCGGAGATCGACGCGAATACGCACTGAGCCGGCGGGTTATGATCGATACAACAATACTTCATGCCGCACGGCGTTGACTCCGGAAATGTCGGGTGCTAAGATGTGGGGCATATGAAAAGACAGGCAAGGGCGCTGAGGATGGTTGTTTCCTCAGCGCTCTTTTTGTATACATAGGTAGAGTCTGTCTGCAGGTACGAGCTGCGCATGCAGTATGCGTTTTAGCGGATCTGCCGGCAGGAGTAACAACATGGTGTATATGCGCAGGTCGTTTTCATAAGAGGAGAGGTACAGGATATGAAGAAGTTTATCAATGTCAGGTTAAAGGGTTCGCAGAATCTGAATTCGATTTATGTGGAGAATGGTATGATCCGTAAGATCATGCTGGGTACGAGCGAGGACAACAGTCTGGGTGGCGAGGACTGTGAGACCATCGATGTCGAGGGACATCTGGTGGTGCCGCCGTATGTCGATCCGCATCTGCATCTCGATTATGTGTTTACAGCAGGTCTCGGCGAGAATAATGGTTCGGGTACGCTGTTTGAGGGTATCCAGCGCTGGAGTGAGTCGAAGGGACACATGACGGTGCCGGAGATGAAGGAGCGGATCTACCGTGGTATCCGGAAGGAGATGCTTCATGGTGTACAGGCGATCCGTACGCACATCGATGTGACGGATCCGAGCTTTACCGGTCTCAAGGCAGCCCTCGAGGTGCGTGAGGAAGTGAAGGATATCCTTGATCTTCAGATCGTGGCGTTTCCGCAGGAGGGCATGTATGCCTACAAGGGCGGCGATGAGCTGGTGGAAGAGGGACTCAAGATGGGCGCAGATTGCGTCGGTGCGATCCCGCACTTCGAGCTGGCCCGCGAGTTCGGCGAGAAGTCGATCCATAAGACCGTCGAGCTGGCACTGAAGTACGACAAGCTGATCGATGTACACTGTGACGAAACGGATGATACGCAGAGCCGCTTCCTGGAGCTGCTCAATGCACTCGTCCTGATGGAGGGGATCGGTACGAAGACGACGGCGAGCCACACCTGCTCCTTCGGTTCGGCGGATAACAGCTACGCCTTCCGTATGATGAAGCTTTTCAAGAAGTCCGGCATCAACTTCATATCCTGCCCGACCGAGAACATCTACCTCGAGGGTCGTCAGGACAGCTATCCGAAGAGGCGAGGCCTCACCCGTGTGAAGGAGCTCCATGATCAGGGGATCAATGTCTGCTTCGCGCAGGATTCGATGTCTGATCTGTGGTATCCGCTCGGAAACGGCAATATGATGATGATCCTCGACCATGGCATCCATATCGCGCAGATGATGTCACCGGAGGAGATTCAGGATGATCTCGATCTCGTAACGACGAATGGTGCGATCACCATGCACATCCAGGATCGATACGGTATCGAGGAAGGAAAGCCGGCGAACTTCATTGTGCTTGACGCAAAGAGTGAGTTCGACGCGATCTGTGAGCGTGCAGACATCCTCGCATCCGTCCGTAAGGGCGAGTACCTTTTCCAGAAGGAACCGGCGAAGGTGATCGGTGCGATCGATCTGCTGAAATAAACAGAATTTAAGGGCAAGGGCGCCGTGAGATGATGAACGTCTCACGGCGCTTTTTTAATACGGAAAAGGATGGACACAATAATGAGTTATGGACTGATAGCAACCCTGATCGTGCTGGTGATCGTCGTCGGCGCGATCGTGACGAAGAAATGTGAGGCGTTCCTCATCGCGGGTTCGATGGTAGGCGCGCTGGTGCTGTGGAAGGGTGCGTTTCTCACGCAGTGGGTGGCGACGCTCGAGGAGGTGATGGCGGATGAGGCGTATGTCATCCTGATCTGCGGACTGTTCGGGAGCCTCGTGGCGCTGCTGACCGCGTCGAAGGGCAGCTTCGGCTTCACGAAGATCGTCACGCGCATCTGCAATTCGGAGCGGAAGACCCTGCTCACGACCTTCGCCCTCGGTATCATCATCTTCGTTGATGATTATCTGAATGTGCTGTCCATCGGGACAGCGATGAAAGGTTCCTATGATAAGAAGAAGGTGCCGAGAGAGGCGCTCGCCTATATCCTCGACAGCACCGGCGCACCAGTGTGCGTGCTGATCCCGTTCTCGTCCTGGGCGGCGTACTTCGGCGCGATCTTCCTGCAGCAGGACTGCGTACAGGCGCTCGGCGCGGGCAGCCTGATCCAGACCTATATGATGACGATTCCGTACTGCGTCTATCCGATCGTGGCACTGCTCATCGTCTTCCTCTTCTGTATGGGCTGGTTCCCGAAGCTTGGGGGAATGAAGACGGCCTACCAGCGGGTGGCTGAAACGGGCAAGACCTACAGCGATGCGAGCCGTAAGTACAATCTCGCGTCCGAGTATGGCGAGGAAGAGGGAAACAACGTATGGTACTTCATCCTGCCGCTCGCGATTCTCGTCGGCATCGCCGTGGTGACGGGTGATCTAGTCGTGGCTGCTGTGATCGCCATCCTCGTCTGCATGGTGATGTACATCGCCGGGAAGATCATGACCTTCTCGGAGTTCTGGGATACCTTCGTAAAAGGCTTCTCGGATATGCTTCCGATCATCATCCTGCTGATCGCCGCACTGACCTTCCAGAAAATCGCGAGTGAGATGCAGATGACCGAGTTCTTCGTCGATGTGTGCAAGCCGATCATGTCCGGCACACTGTTCCCGATGATTACGTTTATCATCGTCGGTCTGCTGGCGTTCATGATCGCCAATGCCTGGGGCGTGTGCACGCTGGTGGCGCCGGTGTTGCTGCCGCTGGGTGCGAGTGTGGGGGCAAACATCATCCTCGTCATGGCCGCGATCCTGTCCGGCTGTGCCTTCGGAAACCACGCCTGCTTCTACTGTGATACGACGGTGCTGGCATCAAATGGTGCCGGCGTCGAGAACCTCGAGCATGCGGCGTCGCAGCTTCCGTATGTACTGATCGGTGCGGCGATTTCGATGATCGGATTCCTGGTGCTTGGCGTTATAATGTAGAGCGTGTTCCATCGACGCAGTACGGTTTATGCAGGTATCGCTGTGACCGCTCAGCTAGGAGCACCTGTCTGAGTGGTCAACTATCAAATGAAAAACCTGTTTTGGGAAAGAATACTGGATATACAGGGAGGCAGAACTATGGAAAAGAAAAAGTTCATCATCACCATCGCGCGTCAGTTCGGCAGTATGGGACGTCCGATCGCGAAACGGATGAGTGAGAAGCTCGGGATCGAGTTTTATGACCGTGATATCGTCGAGGAGGCAGCGAAGAAGCTGAATCTGCCGGTATCGAAGATCAACGAAATCGAGGAGACGGCGCAGAAGAGTGCGAAGACGAACTCCTTCCGCCGGATGATGTTCCCGCTGGGCACCCAGGCGGATGAGATGCAGGATAAGCTCTTCGAGACGCAGAAGAACATCATACAGTTCCTGGCAGAACGGGACTCCTGCATCATCGTCGGACGCTGCGGTGATTTCATCCTCGCGGATGAGCCAAATATCATCCGCATATACATTTACGCCCCGTACGAGGCGCGGCTGGAGCACTGTCTGCATGACCTGAATCTCGACGAGGACACCGCGAAGAAGATGATGAAGTCCGTCGATGAGGCGAGAGACCACTATCACATGCACTATGCAGGATTTCTCCCGAATGACCAGCGCTTCAAGGAAATCATGATCGATAGCAGCATGCTCGGCATCGAGGGCACCGCCGATTACCTCGTAGACGCCGTAATCAAGCGCTTCGAGCTGGATTGACGGCCCGGACGTACCTTAAGAATTTCGTAAGGGGGTCTGACCCCATTAAATTTTTCTAAACAGATTCTAAACTGGAAGTTTATGGGGTCAGACCCCATAAACTTCATCGATTGCAAGCTTGATAGCGCCCATGATGCCCTGGTCGTCGTGGAGGGAGGCCGGGACGATGTAGTGATCGAGATCGGCGAGCTCGTCGGTAAGGACATAGCCGTTTACCATGGATTTCACCTTCTCGCGGATGAGCGGGAAGAGCTGTGCCTGGTGCATGACGCCACCTCCGAGGATGATGATCTGCGGACTCAGGGTCATGATGAGAGTGGTGCAGGCTTCTGCGATGTAGTGTGCTTCGATGTCCCACACCTTCGGATCATCCTTGAGGGTGATGGCTTTCTGCCCCCAGCGCTCTTCGATGGCCGGGCCGGCGGCCATGCCCTCGAAGCAGCTGCCATGGTAAGGGCAGTGGCCTTCATACGTATCGTCCGGGTGCTTCACCACCGGGATGTGTCCGAACTCCGGGTGAAGCATACCGTGTACGAGATGACCACTGGAGAGGATGCCGGCACCGACACCGGTACCGATCGTGATGTAGACGGCATCTGTGAGACCGCGCGCCTGTCCGTAGGTGACCTCGCCGAGGAGAGAGCCGTTGACATCGGTGTCGAAGCCGACTGGAATGCCAAGCGCGCGCTTCAGTATGCCGACGATGTCAACATTGGCCCAGCCCTTCTTCGGGGTCGTCGTGATATAGCCGTAGGTCGGTGAGTTTCGGCGAAGATCAACCGGACCGAAGCTGGCCACACCGAGGGATGCAATCTCCTTGTCGCGGAACCATGCGATAATCGCAGACAGGGTTTCCTCTGGTGTGGTCGTCGGGATGGATGTCTGCTCGAGAATCGTTCCGTTTTCATCGCCGAGCGCACACACCATCTTCGTGCCACCGGCCTCTAAAGCTCCGTAAAGCATAATTTCATATCCTCCTGTTGGATGGGGCAGTCCCCTTATGATCGTCTTAAGAATTCTGTAAGGGGGGGCTGACCCCATTAAATTTTTCTTAACAGATTCTAAACTGGAAGTTTATGGGGTCAGACCCCCTTACGAAAAACTTAAGATAAAGCATCGCTAAAAAACAGAGCCTCCGGATTCCGGAGGCTCTGCGTTTTAAGTGATATGATTTACTCCTCGACAGTAACCTTCGTCATGGTGACGGCGACTACAGGTGCGTCCTGCCAGCCGGTCGGGGTGGAAGCGATGCGGTCGACCTCATCCATGCCGTCGATGACCTTACCGAAAGCAGCATACTGACCATCGAGGTAGGAAGCATCTGCATGCATGATGAAGAACTGGGAACCTGCGGAGTCCGGATCCATCGCACGCGCCATGGAAATCACACCACGCTTGTGCTGAAGATCGTTCTTTACGCCGTTGGAGGAGAACTCACCCTTGATATTCCAGCCTGGGCCGCCGGTACCGTTGCCCTCCGGATCACCGCCCTGGATCATGAAACCAGGAATGATGCGGTGGAAGGTCAGACCATCATAAAAGCCCTGCTTTACGAGCTTCACGAAATTCTCTACCGTGATCGGTGCGATCTCAGGATACAGCTCGAGCTTGATATCCTTGTCGTCGTCCATATGAATCGTTACGATTGGATTAGCCATAATTGAAAACCTCTTTTCATTGATTTATCTCTATGGATTCTACCAGTAAAACGCAGGCAGAACAATAGAAAAAGGGAGATTCGCTGATTACAGTTTCGGACTGTTTTAGCCCATCATAAATTTCTCAGTACAATAATACATACTCTATTCCGAAAACAGGTGCAGATGCACCTCATTTCGGAATAGGCGCACACAAATCAAAGTTCGGATAAAGACCAGCTTCTCAAATCAGATCGCTGAATTCGGCGTGTACAGAAAGACGATTCACATGATCCAAACGCAATCATCGAATACGAAGGAAAAGTTGTTGAGAAAACCGGTGATATTGTCGTAAATAACGACAATGCTATACAGGCCACAAATGGATCTAAAGTTACAGTAACGGGTAATGTTACTGCCAATGGAGAATATTCGGCTGTTTATAATAGCGCTTCTGAAGTTACAGTAAAAGGAAATGTTACGAGTGATGCGCAGCAGCCTAGTGGTATGATAAAATGTGCAGTTGGTACTGATAAAGGCGGTAAAACTGAAATCACTGGTGATGTGATATCGGGCGGTTCTGGAGTAAGAAGCTCAGGGAATTCTTCAGTTAATGTACATGGATCAATTAAATCAGAAGAATATGGTATTGACAGTTCGAATTCGTCAATCAAGGTAGATGGAAATGTTACATCGAAATCTACAGGTGTTTATGGTGAAAATTCTTCTATATCGGTAAAGGGAACAGTTTCTTCGACAATTAATGGTGTAAATGTAACAAAAAATCACGGCGATGAAGATGACGTTGTTAATATCGAGAAAGGAATAAAGGTTACCGGAAAACCTGCTGAGGGTCAAAGAATAAATATTGAAGCATTAACTGTTAATAAAGAAAAATCAAAAGGAAAGCTGAATGTCAAGGTTAACGGCGATGTTGAATCTAGGACATCTGCGGACGATGATAGTATAAGGGTATCTGGAAGTGGTATTGTTATCACGAATCGTTCCGGAGAAGCTTCTGTCGAAGTTAATGGTAATGTAAGTGCCTATGGAGATAATAAGAAAAGAGATAATTCTTATGTCTCAGGTATCTGGATTATTGGTGAAGGAGATAAAACACAAAGTACGGATGTAACTGTCAATGGCGATGTTACTGCAATTTCGAATGGCTGATCTGATGCTGTTAATATTAATCAAACGGAAAAAAATTCAAATGTGACAGTAAATGGTAATGTTACTGCTACCTCTCAAAAATGGGGAACAGGCATCTCATTACAATATGCATATGAAGGGTCGGAATCAAACACGAATGTTAACGGAGATGTCAGAGGTTCTGCATATGGCTTAAAGCTGCTGGGCATTGATGGTAAAGCGAATGTAACAGTAAACGGAACTTTATCGGGTGGAGAAGCGGCTATCATTATATCGAAAGCTACGGATACAGAGTTCGATGATAATGATAATGTGACAACCAATACATATGGTGATAAACGTAGTGGCGATATCACAGTCTGGAAGGTGACGAGTGATACGGATACGATTGTACGTGGCGTGGATTACAAAACCGATTATACGAACGAAGATTTTAAGGAAGAAAATACAGCAAATGATAAGGCTGCAGAAGAACTTTTAAAGAACATCAACTACATCATTCGTACAGACAAGGTCGATAATGGTACGATCAAGCTTTCTAACACGCGTCTGATTTCCGGTTTCGATACAGCACGTGAGACCGAGGAGATTACCATTAAAGTACAGGCAAGTGATGGATACAAGGTTGATTCTGTAAAGAATGGTGATGCGGTATTACGTAAAAATTCTGACGGAACATATACATTGACCGTTCCGAGAGGTGGTGGAGTTCAGCTGAGTGCAGTATTATCTGCGATTCAGAAATCTGAGAGCTCATCTTCAGGTTCCTCGGGATCTTCCAGCAGTAGTCGCCCAGGTGTGACTTCTACTAATGTACAGACAATCCCGTCTGCCAGTGGTGCAACTGTAGCAACAACGACTTCTGATTCAAACGGCACGCATAATACAAATGCAGTTGTAAAAATCGCAGATAAGCAGGCAACTGTAAGTACTTCGGAACAGACCGGTAATGGTAACAGCATCATCATCCGTAACGTCAACGGTGATGTCGCAGGTGCAACGTTTACAGGCGTTGGAACGGTTTCTGCAGATGGCAAGAGCATTGCCACGGCAGATGGTCAGGTACATGCAGTGACACAGGCTCCGATGCTTGTGATTAAAACCGGTGATCAGTCTGTAGGATGTTTCGTAGATCTTACAACCGGTGCACCGCTTGCAACCGGAAAGACAGAAGTTTATTATCAGCTCGGTGCTGACGGCCAGATGTATGCACACTGGGTAAATCCGATGGGCTTCTTCTATACCGGAACCGTCGTGATGAACGGTCACACCATTGAATTTAACGAACAGGGTGTCATGATCGATGTCCGTTAAAAGTGAATAGACCGAAGCGTCTCTGATTATAACAAGCTAAGGGATGTAATAGTGAAATAGAGTAAGCTGTCGTACGACCAGATTGTATAATCCGGAACGTGCGGCATCTTTTCTCAGAAAATGAGAGGATCATCAAGGTGAATACGTAGCAGTATAGGGAGTGTCCCTCGGAGTACTGTGCTTCTGTTGCCGGCCCTCCTGGGACATTCCCAAAAGACTAAAAGGGCACTGCCAAAGCACTCGGATTTTCGCCATCCCATCTTGTAGCGACGTGCCGGTTTGTGGTATAGTATACCGAGTGAGCCTTCGGGGCACGCATTATTAAGAAAAAGAGGTACCATAGACTATGGCAGACGAGATCAAGATCGAGGAAGCAAAGGAAGAGAAGATCCCTTCCATGGATGATTTCAAGGAGGAGCTTGAGGCATCGTTCAAGCAGCATGCAAATGCGAAGCGCGTGGACATGAGCAAGTGGGAGAAGATCCTCGATGACTTCCAGAACAAGACCAGCTTCGAGGTAGAGGTAAACGAAGCTGTGAAGAGCGGTGTGACCGCAAGCGTGGATGGCCTGAGAGCATTCATCCCGGCATCGAAGCTTTCACTCGGCTTCGTAAAGGATGAGGAGCTGAAGGACTGGGTAGGCAAGAAGCTGACTGTCCGTGTCATCACGGCTGAGCCAGAGAACAACAAGCTGGTTCTTTCTGCACGTGATGTTCTCCGTGATGAGCAGGAGAAGGTAAGAGCAGAGAAGGCAGCTGCGATCCAGACAGGTCTCGTAACCGAGGGTACGGTTGAGACTGTAAAGGACTATGGTGCATTTATCGATCTCGGAGATGGCGTGACCGGTCTTCTGCACGTTTCTCAGATTTCCAACAAGAGAGTGAAGTCTCCGGCAGATGTGCTGAAGGAAGGCCAGACCGTAAAGGTTCAGGTTATCGGCGTCAAGGATGGTAAGATTTCCCTTTCCATGAAGGCACTCGAGGCTGAGAAGCAGGAGCGTAAGGAGAAGCAGGAGCGCGAGGATTTCCGTGCAAACTATAAGGAGTCCGGTGCAGCAACCTCTTCCTTCGCAGAGATCATGAAGAAGAGCGGCATCAAGTTCTGATGATGCAGACAGCTTGATTTTTCATCAGTCACGTATTCGAAAGGATGCGTGGCTGATTTTTTATGATTTATGCTTTCTATTTCAGTGCATATGGGTATAATAGCGGAACAGGAATGAATGCATGATGATTTTGTTAAAGAGAGGAAACAGATGGAGTATACAGCGAAGGAAGTGACGGCGGAGGAGCTCGAGCAGTGGCCACGGGAGAGCTATCACCTGGTTGATGTGCGGAGAGAAGAGGATTTTCAGACGGGCAAGATGCCGGATGCGCTTCGGGTGGATCTCGACCGTATCGCCGAGGGGAACCACAGCATCCCGAAGGATAAGCGTGTCGTACTGTACTGTAAGTATGGTGACCTCTCCCTGACGGCAGCCGAGGACCTGTGCGCGCAGGGCTATGAGGCCTACAGCCTCGCCGGCGGCTACGGTAAGTGGGTGCTCCGCCAGATCCAGAAGGACATGGATTCCGAGCAGCGCCGCGACGACATCGAGAAGTCCCTCCGCAAGAAGTTCAAGCGGAACCTTTTCGGCATGTTCGTGAAGGCCATCTGCGATTATCAGCTCGTCGAGCCGGGCGACCGCATCGCGGTCTGCATCTCCGGCGGCAAGGACTCGATGCTCATGGCGAAGCTCTTTCAGGAACTGAAGCGCCATAACAAGATTCCGTTCGAGCTCGTGTTCCTCTGCATGGACCCGGGCTATAACGAAGCGAACCGTAAGGTCATCGAACGGAACGCGGATCTTCTCGGCATCCCGCTCACGATCTTCGAAACGAACATCTTCGACTCTGTCTACAACATCCCGAAGTCCCCGTGCTACGTCTGCGCCCGCATGCGCCGCGGCTACCTCTATAAGGAAGCCCAGCGCCTCGGCTGCAACAAGATCGCACTCGGCCACCACTTCGACGACGTCATCGAGACCGTCCTCATGGGCATGCTCTACGCCGGACAGTACGAGGCGATGATGCCGAAGCTCCACTCCACGAACTTCCCGGGCATGCAGCTGATCCGCCCGCTTTACCTTATCCGTGAGGCGGAAATCAAGCACTGGCGTGACTACAACAGCCTGAACTTCATCCAGTGCGCCTGCCACTTCACCGAGACCTGCGCGACCTGCCATACCGACGGTCAGACCAGCTCGAAGCGTCTCGAGACGAAGAAGCTGATCGAGAAGCTGAAGGAAACGAATCCGTACGTCGAGCGGAACATCTTCAGCGCGATGGAAAACGTCAGCCTGAACAAGATCCTCGGCTACAAGCGTCAGCACGTGAAGCACAGCTTCCTCGAGTGGTACGAGGATGAGGACGACCTGAAGATCGGCGTCATGAACGAGGAGGAGATCGCCCACGAGGATGAGCTTCGCCGCCAGCAGGAGCGGGAGAAGGAGAAGGCCCGCATCGACTCCCAGCCGAAGTCTGAGCAGGCGCGCCGGAATGCGGAGGAGAATCGTCGCAACGCGCAGTTCCGTAAACTGGAAGGAGCGAGACCGGATGGAAACGCATAGTACAGGGCCAATGCCTACATCAGATCACACGCCGTCCGGATTTCACCCGACCGCAGCGCCTGCGGACGCGACACCGCGCAGTGCACCCGCAGAGGCCGACAGCATTGGCCGGACCAGCGAACCGACGATGGAGAACTGCCGGCTCTGTCCGCGCCAGTGCGGCGTGAACCGGAACGCGGGGCAGAAGGGCGTCTGCGGCGTCGGCTCCGAGCTCTATATCGCGCGGGCGGCACTCCACTACTGGGAGGAGCCGTGCATCTCCGGCAAGGAAGGCAGCGGCGCGGTGTTCTTCTCCGGCTGCACCCTGAAGTGCGTGTTCTGCCAGAACTATGAGCTGAGCCACCAGGAGGTCGGAAAGTGCGTCAGCCTCGAGCGACTCGCGGAGATATTCTTCGAGCTGGAGGCGCAGGGCGCGAACAACATCAACCTCGTGACCCCGGACCACTACATCCCGCTCATCGCGCAGGCCATGGAGCGGAGTCGCGTGCAGGGACTGAAGATCCCCTTCGTCATCAACTGCTCCGGCTATGAAACGACCGAGCTGATCCGCCGCCTGGACGGCCTCGCGGACATCTACCTCGACGACTTCAAGTACATGGACAGCGCGAAGGCACAGAAGTATTCCGGTGCCGGAGACTACCCGGAACGCGCGCAGGAAAGCCTCGCCGAGATGGTGCGCCAGTGCCCGGAGCCTGTCTTCGACGAACGCGGCATGATGCAGAAGGGCGTCATCGTCCGCCACCTCCTCATGCCGTCGATGGTCCATAACGCAGAACGCGTCGTCGACTACGTGTATGACCGCTACGGCGACCAGGTCTACCTCAGCCTCATGCACCAGTTCACCCCCTTCCCGCGCCTCGAAAAGTGGCCGGAGATCAACCGCCGCGTCACCCGCCGTGAGTACGAACGCCTCATCGACTACGCCCTCGAAAAAGGCGTCACCAACGCCTTCATCCAGGAAGGCAGCGTCGCGAAAGAGAGCTTCGTCCCAAAATGGGATGCAGAGGGTGTCTAGAAGAGATGTCGGGTGCTGTGCACCCGATTTAGTACGTAATCCTATAGGGAAACTAGGAAATCTTGTTGCGGAAGCGAATCCGCTGGGCTATAATCAAAGCTGCTGATATCCGGCACCATCTGACCGGACATCAGCAGCTTTTCATATATTCCCGTATGCCCTGTGGAGGCGACACAGTCGTACGGTGATCATGTTCTACATGAATAGAATGCACGCCCCGCACCCCGGGGCTCTTATGGAGGAATGAATATGGCAGATTTACTGAATGTCAAGAATCTTCAGGTGAAGGTCGAGGAGAAGGAGATTCTCCACGGCGTCGATCTGACAGTGAATAGAGGTGAGACCCATGTCCTGATGGGACCGAACGGTGCCGGTAAGTCCACCCTTGGAAACGCACTGATGGGCAACCCGCAGTACCAGATCGTCGGCGGACAGATCCTGTTCAACGGCCAGGACATCACGACGGAGCCGACTGATAAGAGAGCAAAGCTCGGTATGTTCCTGTCCTTCCAGAACCCGCTCGAGGTGCCGGGCATCACCCTCGGTAACTTCATCCGCTCGGCTCTGCAGCAGAGAACCGGCAAGCACATCCGCCTCTGGGACTTCAAGAAGGAGATGAAGAAGGCGATGGAGGTCCTCGATATGGATCCGAGCTATGCCGATCGTGATCTCAATGTCGGCTTCTCCGGCGGTGAGAAGAAGAAGGCAGAGATCCTGCAGCTCCTCATGCTGAAGCCGTCCCTCGCGATCCTCGACGAGACCGATTCCGGCCTCGACGTCGATGCGGTTCGTACTGTAAGTAAGGGTGTCGAGGAGTACCAGAAGTCCATGGACGGTGCCCTCATCATCATCACCCACTCCACGAGAATCCTCGAGTCCCTGAAGGTCGATAAGACGCACGTTCTCGTCAGCGGCCAGATGAAGGCCGAGGGCGACGCATCGATGGTCGACCGCATCAACGAGAACGGCTTCGTGGATTTCCTGAACAAGTAAGCGTGGAGGACAGCATCTATGGCAAATAAGGAAAAGGCAGAGGTTCAGGACATCAACCGCTCCATGTATGATTTCCGTTACGAAGAGAAGGATACGGATTTCTACAAGATCCAGGAGGGGCTGACGAAGGATATCGTCCTCGAGATCTCTGAGAAGAAGGGAGACCCGGCGTGGATGCGGGACTTCCGTTTAAAGTCACTTGAAATTTATAATCAGAAAAAGGTTCCACAGTGGGGCCCAAGCATCGACGGCCTCGATATGAACAACATCGTGACCTACGTAAAGCCGAAGACGAAGATGACCGCGGACTGGGAAGAGGTTCCGGAGGACATCAAAAACACCTTCGAGAAGCTCGGTATCCCGCAGGCCGAGCGTGAGTCACTCGCCGGCGTCGGCGCACAGTACGACTCTGAGCTCGTCTACCATAACCTCCAGAAGGAGGTCGAGGAGCAGGGCGTCGTGTATACCGACATCGAGTCGGCCCTGCACGGTCCGTATGCGGACATGATCCGTGATCACTTCATGCACCTCGTACCGCCGACGGATCATAAGTTCGCGGCACTCCATGGTGCGGTCTGGTCCGGCGGCTCCTTCGTCTATATCCCGAAGGGCGTCTCCGTCGAGATCCCGCTGCAGTCCTACTTCCGTCTGAACGCCCCGGGCGCCGGACAGTTCGAGCATACCCTGATCATCGTGGATGAGGGGGCACAGCTCCACTTCATCGAGGGCTGCTCTGCACCGAAGTACAACATCGCGAACCTGCATGCCGGCTGCGTCGAGCTCTATGTCGGTAAGAACGCGAAGCTTCGCTACTCGACCATCGAGAACTGGTCGAAGAATATGTATAACCTGAACACGAAGCGTGCCATCGTCGAAGAGGGCGGCACGATGGAGTGGGTATCCGGATCCTTCGGCTCCCATGTTTCCTACCTCTATCCGATGACCATCCTGAAGGGCGACAACTCCCATATGGAGTTCACCGGCGTTACCTTCGCCGGAAAGGGCCAGAACCTCGATACCGGTGCGAAGGTCGTCCATACTGGAAAGAATACCAGCTCCTACATCAACACCCGTTCCATCAGTAAGGATGGCGGTATCAGCACCTATCGTTCCTCCGTCGTCATCAACAACTCGGCGAAGCACGCGAAGGCGGCGGTTTCCTGCCAGTCCCTGATGCTCGACGACATCTCCCGTTCCGACACCATCCCGGCGATGGATGTCCGCACCCAGGATGCCGACGTCGGACACGAGGCGAAGATCGGACGTATCTCCGACGATGCCGTATTCTATCTGATGTCCCGTGGTCTCTCCGAGGAGGACGCACGTGCGCTGATCGTTTCCGGCTTCGCAGACAGTGTTTCGAAGGAGCTCCCGCTCGAGTATGCCGTTGAGATGAACAACCTCATCCGTCTCGAGATGAAGGGCGCGATCGGTTAAGGAGGGCAGAGATGAAGGAAAATCAGCTTTTAGTAAATGTTCTGCCGTCACCGACCTATAACTGGCTCCGGATGAACGACGCAGATGTGAAGGTACCGGGTGATACGGTCGAAGGAAATCCGATGGTGACCCGGACAGCCGATGTGACCGCAACGGTGACGGATTATACAGAGATCCAGGATATCGCCGGCGGTATGGGCTATGACTTCGATACCTATATGAAGCATTCGGACGCGGATGTTCTGAAGCTTCAGATCGGCCGTCAGCAGAAGGCCGCACAGCCGGTGCATATCGAGTTCGAGTATAAAAAGGACTGTGCAGACGTCAATACCGTCTACATTGACGCAGACGAAGGAAGTGACCTCGTCGTCGTGATGGATTTCCGCTCCGCCGCAGAGGCCGCCGGCTTCGCAGCCGTACAGACGAAGATTCATGTGGCGAAGGACGCCCACGTACTGCTTGTGCAGATCCAGCGGCTCGGCCAGGGCTTCCGCTTCCTGAACGATGTGGCCGCGAAGACCGAGGAGAATGCCGGCTTCGAGCAGATCGAGCTCATCCTCGGCGGCGCAGACACCTACCAGGGCTCCCGTACCGACCTCGTCGGTGCACACAGTACCCTGAAGACCGATATCGGCTATCTCCTGAAGCAGCAGGAGCATCTCGATATGAACTACATCGCGAACCACATCGGCCGGAAGACCGAGTGCGCGATCGATGTGAAGGGCGTGCTTCGCGATGAGGCACATAAGCTCTTCCGTGGCACGATCGACCTCCGGAGAGGCGCGAAGGGTGCCCTCGGAAACGAGCTCGAGGATGTGCTGCTGATGAATGACAACGTAATCAACCAGACGATTCCGGTCATCCTCTGTGACGAGGAGGACGTCGAGGGTAACCATGGTGCGACCATCGGCCGGATCGATGAGGCCCTGCTGTTCTACCTCGAGTCGAGAGGTATGACAGAGGCCGAGGTCTACGAGATGATGGCCGGTGCCCGGATCGATTCGGTGATCCATAAGATTCCGGATGCCGTGACACGTGACCGTGTGTTCGAGGAACTCAAGGGCCATAAGGAGACCAGCTATGAAAAGTCAAGCATAGATTAGCAGAAAATTACCTTTTTTATCAGTGGCTATAAAAGGGTAACTCTAACAGAGCTCCCCAAAGGGTGCTTTTCAAAATCTACTATGATCTCGAGTTAGAACTTACTCAAGATTGAATGCCACAT
>NZ_JBQKLS010000009.1:0-119564 GCF_052116105.1 Oribacterium sp. Sow4_G1_1 | reverse complement strand
ATGAACCTGCAAAGAATAGCATTTGGAATTACTTAATTCCACTATGGCATTTGGAATAAGTAAGTTCCATCTTTGGAAGAAGAGGGGTGGAAGTTAGTTTGACAAGTCACTAAAAGTAAACTTACGCCGTCAACGTCAGTCAGGGGGCTTGACGTCTACAAGATAATACAGTACCATATCATCAACAGAACCCACCACGCCTCTGATTACCATGCGCAACCCGGTGGGACTTTTTTATTTGTGGAGAATTTTATGTTGCAATATCCTAAGCGAATTTTAACAATAGCACAGCAAGTACAATCTTATGTTGATGCCGGGATGGTAATTACTTCTCGTGTGGATGTAGAAAATGCGTTAAGGTCAATTGGCTTTTATCGTTTGCGTGGATACTCTTTTCATTTGTATGATAATGATACAAAGAAGTATGTTTCAGGAACCAGATTTGAAGATATTTTAAAACTCTATCATTTTGATCAAGAACTATCCGTTTTGGTTTTTTCTATGATTTCCAAGATTGAAGTATCTTTGAGAGTACGTTTAGTGGAAGCGCTGCTTATTCATGAAGATTCACTTGTTTTGCAAGATTCATCGATATATAGAGACAAAAAGCTTTATTGGCAAAACATGTCAACCATTGCATCAGAGATTGCACGATCTAATGATGTGTTCATCAAACATAATTTTGATAATCATGATGGAGAAGTTCCTGTTTGGGCTGCTGTTGAGGTCATTTCATTTGGCACATTATCAAAGATAATTAAGAATTTAAAGACAGGTGCAGGAAGTTCGTATTCAATATTGGCAGCAAATTACCAGTATAGATCACAAAAGGGAAATTTGGTAAATCCATCTCAGAAGATGTTGTCCTCTTGGATACAGGGTGTTTCGGTATTACGTAATATGTGTGCTCATAATTCAAGAATATATAATCGGACTATTCATACAACGCCGGAAATTCTTGATGTTGATAAAATCATGCCATTACCTGCACATAATGGATTGTATCAAAGCTTACTGGCAATGAAATATTTGAAGCCATCTGATGAGGAATGGACATCGTTTGTAGATGAATTTGATAAGCTGATTCAAAAGAACAATAGTATAATCAGTATTACAGCAATGAATCTCCCAGCAGATTGGAAAGCACATTTAAGTGTGTGAACCATCCGTATATAAAATTTTGTTAAGCACAAGAGACTACGGGAAATACGTGGTCTCTTTTTTCTTTTTTTGAGCTATCTGCCAGTACTGTTATTGTTCGCCTAACGGATTATAATAAGGAGGTTAGAATTTGGTACGAACTTCCTTTTGAAGAGGTGAGGATATGGGCTTTTTATCAACAACACAAGCTTCTAAAAAATGGGGGATATCTCCACGTAGAATTCAGATTTTATGCTCGGAAGGACGTATTCCGGGCGTTTTTCGAATTGGCAACACCTGGGCAATTCCGGAAGAGGCGGAGAAGCCGAAAGACGCGCGTATTAAGAGCGGAAAATATATAAAGGACGAAAGCGAGATTTGACATGGGAGAACTGAAATATAAGGCATCGCTTACCCGGGAACAGTTTTTGTTTTACGAAACAAGAACCGTTGCCAGACTGATGCTCCAGGGCAAATCCGAAATAGAAATCGTTGAAGAAGTCGTCCGCGACAATCTCTTCCAATATCCAACAGAAAGAACCATTAAGCACAATGCTTCTGCGTGTTATCTACGTCTGGCCCTTCTGGGGGATCGTTCATTGATCGAGGCGATTGCTCATAGAGGCAGAGTGTATCGATGATTTTAAAGCGGATCATCTTAATCCCGTGTGGCTGAATCCGTTGCTTGAAAATGTGATACGAAGTAATCACGATGAAGTGATTCTACCAGCCTTTAACTGCTTTTCGTAAAGGAGACAGGCCTACATGAGTGAATTAAAAGAAAGATTAGATAATCTAAGAGTCCTGATGCAGGAGCCGGAATTCCTGGAAGGGAAGGGCCTTAGTAATGAGGTGAATATACGGATCTTCTGCTACGACCCATCAGAGGAAATGATGGTCCGGCATTTTATAGAGCAGATCATGACAGATCAGTCCATGAGTTGTCACCTGATTGAGTACAACCTGTATAAGGTGTTCCTTTCCATCTGCGAAGATAAGCGCATCGCAAAAACAATCCCGGCGATGGAAGATAAAAAGGGTAAAGACTTCATCCGAGAACAAATGAGCCGTATGGCTAACAATATGGCGTTTGTAAATAAAATGAAATACGAACCACATGAGGCTGGAGATGTCATCGTCATCACAGGGGTAGGCGATGCATTTCCATTCATCCGGGTACATGACCTGCTGAATGCGATGCAACCGGAATTTCCGGATGTTCCGATTCTCGTGTTCTATCCGGGCAATTATGATGGGCGTGATGTGCAACTGTTTAATCGCCTGAAGAAGAATCCGTACTACCGGGCGTTCAATGTGATTTAAGGGGGCAGTTATGATTCTACTTCCACGATACGCCGGTCGGTGCCGAAGCCAGCGCCATCATCTACAGCCTGGCGCAGACAGCAAAACTTAACAACCTGAGTGTCTTCAAGTATCTGCAGGCAGTACTCCTTTACATGCCGGACTACGTTCATGAGCCCGAGGGCATTGAAGAGCTGATGCCATGGTCAGATAAGATGAAGAAACTCTGTGCCATAGACACGAAGGCAACTATCGAAGACAAGGGTGGAAATCCAAAAATCTCACGGTAGTCAGTTAGCGCGCTCAGCTAACACTGAGCGCTTACATTACAGGCAGGTTTTTCTAGGCCTTTTCGATGGCTTGGTAGAGCGAGTAGTACTGGTTTTAACGTTTAGAGCCGATATCTGAAAAATAATTACTATAATATTTCTTTAATTCCCTCGATAGGTATACGATCGCTGGGTTCTCCTTCAGTTCTGACCGTACCAGCATCATATGGACACGCTCGAGCTTTGGTTCGAGTGAAAAATACAGAATGCCATTCATGCTTTTGATGTTGTTCTTCGGGATGAAGCCCACACCCATATTTTCATAGATGAGCCCAAGGATGGTCTGGGTATTGGAGGCTGTGCCGGCAACCCTCGGAGAGAAATCACTGTCTGCGAAAAACTGATCGACCAGAATACGGATACAGCTTCTTGGGTACTGCATGATAAACGGGTAGGTTCCGAATAATTTCCGCAGGGAGGACGGCGTGAGCGTCGGCAGCTTTTTTCGATGCTTTTTTAAGAGTGCTTCACAGGCAGATAGGGTACTCGGCGCAGTAAACAGAATCTCTTCTTTATACATCACGAAGGATGGTTCACGATAGCAGTTTTCTCCAGGAGCGGTGATGAGAACCGCATCCAGGGTGCCGTGATCGAGACTGTAGATGGCGATATCGAGATTATCACAGTTGATGATCGACACATGCACACCCGGATATATTTTATGCAGCTCCGGGAGGATGGCATGCAGCATGTCGATGGCGACCGAAGAAGTGGTACCGATCTGAAGAACCAGCGGTTTCGATAATTCGGCGATTTTCCTGCGGAAGGTCGTCGTCATCTCCTGTACCTGGGTGGCATACTCAATATAGATTTTCCCGGCTTCCGTCGGCACATATTTTCCATGCTCCCGTGTAAACAGCTTCGTGCCCAGCTCCGCTTCTTCATTTTTTAAAAACTGGCTCAGATTGGACTGCGAAACGTAGAGCTCCTTCGCTGCCCGGGTCATCGATCCGGTTTTATATAAGGCGATCATATATTCTAAAGATTTACTATTCATGCATCTCACCACTTCAAATTGTGCACTTTTCACATTAAATCAGAAAAAATATCTTAATTTATGAAAACCGGAATAATCATGCACTAATATTCAAATGAATAACTGTGCATAATGCACATGATAATCCGTGATACGGAAACAGCGAAACGTATTTCACTTTCAAAGATTATAAACTCATACAAATATAAGTTCAACTTATATCTTGCTTTAAACCCGTGAATTGGACTTCATTTCACAAAAATATTAATCTCTATGTACAAAAGATTTCAAGGAGGCAGTTATGGGAAAATTCATTTTAAAAAGAACAGGACAGACGATGATCGTGCTGTTTATCGTATCCGTATTTGTTTTCCTGATGGTCTCATTTCTTCCAGGAGATCCGGTATACGCGATGCTGGGAGGTGAGATTTCACAGGAAACGTATAATCGCTGGTATTATGAGCTGGGTCTCGATCAGCCACTTCTCATCCGCTATTTCCTGTGGATATCGAAAGCGGTCACAGGTAACTTCGGAACCTCCGCAAGCCAGCATATGGCGGTCATCGAGGTCATCGCGCAGCGGCTTCCGGTCACCTTATATCTTTCCTTACTCGCCTTTTTCGTGAGTATCCCGACCGGAATTGCCCTAGGTGTGCTCGCAGCGATTAATCGAGGGAAAAAAATCGATGGCGCACTGACCACCTTTGCAAACGTCTGCAGCTGCCTTCCACAGTTTTTCCTTTCCGTCCTTTTCTTATATCTGTTTTCGATGAAGATGCACTGGCTTCCATCCTTCGGTTTTACCTGGCCGTGGGTGGACCTCGGAAAGAGCATACAGCAGACGATCATGCCGCTCCTGTGTCTGGCGATCGGAGGTGTAGCATCGATCTGCCGACAGACGAGATCGAGTATGCTAGAAGTCATCGGACAGGATTATATCCGCACAGCCAGATCGAAAGGCCTGAAGCCGGATAAGATCATTACAGTCCATGCACTGAAGAATGCGCTGATCCCGGTCATCACCCTGATGGGTCTCCGACTGGGCGGTATGATCGGCGGTTCGATGTTTGTAGAATCGGTGTTCAATATTTCCGGCATGGGAACCTTACTGGTATCGGCCATTCGTGCTCAGGATATCCCACTGATTCAGGCCTGCGTTCTTCTGATTGCTGTTGTTGCATGTGTTGTCAATATCATCACAGACATCGTTTATGCAGCAGTAGATCCTCGTATTAAAGTATAAGAAAGGAAACGGCAATGAATATGAAATCCGATGCGGAGCTTCAGAAAGAGCTGAAGGAATATAAAAAAGAGAAGTTCAGAAAGTTTCTGAAGGTCCTGTTTAAAAGAAAGATGGTGCTGATCAGTGCGATCGGTCTCGTCCTCTTCATCTGTATGGCGGTATTTGCACCCATCATTTCACCGTATGATCCGAATGCGCAGAGCCTGATGGATACACTGAAGGGCCCGAGCGCCAAGTATCTTTTAGGAACCGATAATTATGGCCGTGATATTCTGAGTCGTATCTTCTATGGTGCCAGAGTTTCCCTGACAGTAGGCGTTGCAGCGGTTCTGGTTGCCTGTGCCATCGGTACCTTCTTCGGCATGGTCGCCGGCTTCTTCGGTGGCTGGGTCGATGACGTGATCAACCGTATCAGCGAAGCGATCCGTGCGATTCCGCAGATCGTACTGGCGATGTCCCTGTGTGCCGTATTTGGCGGTGGCATCTTAAATCTCTCGATCATTCTGGGTATTTCGAATATCGCGGTATACATCCGAATGATGAGAGGACAGGTCCTCTCGATCAAGCAGCAGGACTATATCATGGCAGCGAAGCTTCAGGGAAACAGCAGTATGGGCATCATGATGAAGCACATCCTGCCGAACTGTATCTCGCCGATCATCGTTCAGATGACCCTGCAGGTCGGACAGACGATTCTTTCAGAGGCCGGTCTCAGCTTCCTGGGTCTGGGCATCAGCGCACCGACCGCTTCCTGGGGAAGCATCGTAAGTGACGGACGTATGTATCTTCTGCAGAATCCGATGTTCTCACTGGCCCCGGGCGTCTGCATCGCACTGCTGGTGGTGTTCTTAAATACCGTAGGTGATGGTGTCAGAGATGCACTGGACCCGAGAATGCGCGGACGATTATAATCCGATCTTTTATCAGATATCGTGGAGTGCAAAGGAGATCGTAAGATGAAACATTTGTTGGAAGTTAAAAATCTCGTCACCTGTTTTCATACAGAGGATGGCGTAGTTACAGCGGTGGATGGGGTTTCCCTTCACATCAATCGTGGCGAAATCGTGGGTCTGGTCGGAGAATCCGGATCAGGTAAATCCATCACCATGATGAGCATACAGCAGTTAATCAGTCCACCAGGATTTGTGAAATCCGGAGAAGTGTATCTCGATGGAGAGGAAGGAAATCTTCTGGACTGTCCGTCAAATTCAGAGAAGATGCGATCGATCCGTGGCGGAAGGATCGGCATGATTTTCCAGGAGCCGATGACCTCCCTGAATCCGGTGCTCACCATAGGCTATCAGATCCAGGAGAATATTCTGCAGCATACTGGTCTGTCGAAGGAAGAGGCCAGGAAACGCACGATCGAGATGCTGAAGATGGTCAAGATTCCGGACGCGGAGCAGCGATTCGATGATTATCCGCAGCAGTTCTCCGGCGGTATGCGACAGCGTATCATGATCGCGATGGCCATGTCTGCCAACCCGGATATCCTGATCGCAGATGAAGCGACGACCGCGCTGGATGTGACGACCCAGGCGCAGATCCTCGAGATCATCCGAAATATAGCGAAAGAGACCGATACCGCGGTCATCATGGTTACCCATAACCTAGGCATCGTCGCCCGATTTGCAGAGCGGATTTATGTCATGTACTCCGGCAGAGTGATGGAGACCTCCTCCGCAAGAGGCATCTTTAAGGAGTCGAAGCATCCATATACGAGAGCACTGATGCGTGCCATCCCGCGACTCGATGATCCGAAGGAGAGGGTACTGATTCCGATCGATGGTTTACCACCGATGCCGGCGAAGCGACCGGTGTACTGTCCATTCTATGATCGCTGCGAGTATCGCTCCGACGCATGCAAAGAGAGAAAGATGCCGGATCTGCAGGAAATCGTGCCGGGCCACTTCAGTGCCTGCTGGCTGACCCATGAGGAGCTGGATACAAAGGAAATCGAAGTGCTCAGTAAGCCGCAGAAAGCGACGCCGATCAAGCATATCAAAGAGGAAAACGTGCTGGAAGTTTCCGATGTGAAAAAGTATTTCCCGATTTACAAGGGCATTATGAAAAAGCACGTCGGAGATGTGAAAGCCATCGAGGACATCACATACAATCTCCGAAAGGGAGAGACGCTGGGTATCGTCGGTGAATCCGGATGCGGCAAAACGACGATGGCACGAAGTGTGATGCGCGTGTATAAGCCAGATGAAGGATCCATCCGCTTCAGTGGTGTCGATATCGCGAAATTCACGGATAAGCAGCTGGCTCCGTATCGGAGCAAAATTGCCATGATCTTCCAGGATCCGTTCTCTTCACTGGATCCACGTCAGACGGCCGGTTCCATCGTGGAAGAGTCGCTGATCATCAACCACTCCTGTAAGGATGCCGCAGAACGGAAGAAAAGAGTCGATGAACTCTTCCGTCTCGTCGGTCTGGATCCGGCACTGAAGGAAAGAGTACCGCATGAGTTTTCAGGAGGCCAGCGGCAGAGACTGGGCATCGCGCGAGCGCTCAGCTCGGATCCGGATGTGATCATCTGCGATGAGCCGATCTCAGCTCTGGATGTATCGATTCAGGCACAGATCATCAACCTCCTCGAAGAGATCCAGTCCCAGCTCGGCGTAAGTTATCTGTTCATCGCCCATGATCTCGCGGTGGTAAAACACATCAGCGATCGCGTCCTGGTGATGTACCTGGGAAGAGTGGTGGAGATTGCGGACTGCGATGATCTGTACAGAAATCCGCTGCATCCATATACGCAGGCGCTCTTATCTGCGGTTCCAGAGGCAGATCCGGATGTCGAAGCCCAGAAAGAAGCCGTTCCGCTGGAAGGCGAGGTGCCAAGTATCATCCATCGGCCAGAAGGCTGTCCGTTCCATAATCGCTGTAAGCACTGCTTCGAGCGATGCACGAAAGAAGTACCTAAGTTATCCTTTGTGGATCAGACACATCAGGTGGCCTGCTTCTTACACGAGGGTAATGAAAGATAAATATTAAGGAGGATTCATATGTTTAAGAAAAGAATCGTAAGAGTGATGAGTGCAATGATGACCGCTGCGCTGATGGCGACCGGTATGACCGCCTGCAGTGGCACGAGTACACCGCCTACACAGCAGGCAGGTGAAAATGCTGCCACTTCCGCTGCGAAAAAGGACGAAGCAGCAGGTACCGCAGCAGCGGTTTCGACGGCGAGCGGGGATAATACCGTTACGATCTGTTATCCGGATACGCTGACCACCTGCTTCCTGCCATTTTCATCTTCCACCGGTGATCGTTTCTCCGTAGCACCGGCCATCGAGTCCCTGGGTCGACCGGACGCAGAGGGAAACATGCAGCCGTGGCTGGCCGACAGCTTTACAACGGATCCGGAGAATCTGACGGTGACGATCAAGCTGAAGGAAGGGATCAAGTTCTCGGACGGAACCGACTTCAATGCCGATGCGGTTCTCTGGAACTTCGATAAGATGAAGGAAGGCGGAAAGGAATCTGAGCTCGGAAATCCGGAATCCTATGAAAAGACCGACGATTATACCATAACGGTAAAGTACAGTGCGTGGGCCAATAACTGGGAGACCGTACTGGGTGAAGTATATATTTACGATCCGAAGGCCTTCGATGATAACGGCGAAGACTGGGCATCCATCCATGCAGTCGGAACCGGTCCGTACGTGATGACGGAGTATATTCCGGAAGATCATATTTCGTTCGTGAAGAACGATAATTACTGGCAGGAAGGAAAGCCATATCTCGATGGCGTGAAGATCGTCTTCATGACGGATATCACGACACAGCAGGCAGCTTTCATGAACGGTGAGGTCGATCTTCTTTCGACCAATGATGCAACCCTGACACAGACCTTAATCTCCCAGGGATTTGAGAGCATCGCAGCACAGGCACCGGACCTTGGTTCGATCAAGTACTTCATGTTTGCATCCGGCGATGCAGAGTCTCCTTTCCACGATGAAGCTGTTCGTAAGGCCGTTCTTCACAGCATTGACTGGGATGGTTATGTTCAGTCCTTAACCGGCGGACTCGGTGTCAAGGTGACACAGTTCGGTGTTCCGGGCGCATGGTCCTATGACGATACTGTAAGCCTTCCAGAGTACAATGTTGAGGAGGCGAAGAAGGAGCTGGCTGATGCGGGTTATCCGAATGGCTTTAATACCGTCATCTCCACTATCTCCAACAACAATAACATCGCGACACTGCTTCAGGCATCTCTGAAGGAAATCGGGATCACTGCAGAGATCAAGGTGATGGAAACCTCAGATTTCAATTCTCAGAAGAAGGCAGGTACCTATGATGGTGGTATCATCACCGGCCAGGGTGCCTCCAAGATGGATTTCACCAACAACTATATCCGTCTGTACTCCTCTCAGGGCGTGAACTATCTGAATATGATGGATCATCCGGAGGATTATGAGACTGCCCTCTTCGGTGCGAGAGCAGCGAAGACACTCGATGAAAAGAAGGAGCTTTTAAAGACCTCCTCCAGACTGATGCAGGAGCATGCACTGGTGATTCCTGTCGGTGCTATCTTCTCAACCTGCTTCTCCAATGATCGGGTAGCGGATTCTGGAATCTATCAGGTGACCAGCACGGTATGGACACCGGAGGACATCAAAACAGTAAAATAATGCGATAACGCAGCGATGTATACACAGGAGGCAAGTATGTTGGGCGATAATTTAAAGATTCAGTCCCGCTCTTCATCGTCTTATACGGATGAGCAATTACTCTTGATTCAGCAGATGGGAATCAAGTATGTATATACGATTTTTGAGGATGAGGATATCGGATATGATCACAGTACAGGTACCTTAGATGAAGCGAAAGCATATGAAGGTGTGATGCGCTTTATCGATCGCCTGCACAAGTATGATCTGGTCTGCACAGACGCAGGAAATACCCATATCTATAAAAATGATAAGATTCATCTCGGCCTGGAAGGACGGGATCAGGCCATCGAAAACTACAATGCATTTAACCGCATTCTGGCGAAAGCCGGCATCCACATCGGCTATATGACCTGGGAACCAAATCAGGTATATACCTCACAGTGGACCAGTGGTCAGGAAATGCATGGCGGTGTCGGGAGAATCGTGAACCTGGAGGAACTGGAGAAACGCCCGTATACACATGGCAGATTCTACACACAGGAAGAAATGTGGGGGAATTTCAAGTACTGGCTGGATCGCGTGCTGCCGGTCTGCGAAGAGATCGACATGAAGATCGCGTTACATCCAAATGATCCTCCTGTGGATCATATCTGCGGCATTTCAAATCTGATCATTTCGGCGGACGCTTACAAACACGCATTTGAACTGGCGGGCAACAGTCCATATCTCGGAATGAAGATGTGCATCGGCTGCTGGCTGGAAGGTGGACAGGATTTCGGAAACGTGCTGGAGGATATCCGCTACTTCGTAGCGAATAAAAAAGTCTTCTGCGTGCACTTCCGGAATGTAAGCTGCCCGCTTCCGAATTTCGAAGAAACCCTGCTGGAAGATGGATACATGAATATGTACGACGTCATGAAGGCATTTGTGGCTGCAGACTATGATGGTGTACTGCATGCAGATCATGTACCACTTTGGGGAAACGGTGTGGGAACCGGTGGATCAACCGCCGCCTGGACATATTCCATGGGATATATCAAGGCACTTTATAACTGTGCACAGCAGGAGCTGGCATCACTTAGTAAATAATGATCCGGAGAGGCGCTGCAGAAGAGTTCCGTACTTTTTCTGCAGCGCCTCTTCTACATCACACAGGAGAAACAGACACCATGAGAGAATTACTATTTATGGAACCCTATACACGACAGGTACTGTGGGGTGGGACGAAGTTACAGGAACGCTATGGATATAAGACGGAAGGGGAACATACAGGGGAGGCCTGGGTGGTCAGTGCAACTGGAAACGGGCAGAGTGTCGTATCCGAAGGCACATGGAAAGGGCAGACCTTAGGCGCGCTCTGGATACAGCATCGAGAACTGTTCGGCGATGATGGTGAAAAGGAATTTCCACTTCTGGTAAAGCTCATCGATGCCAGAGAGGACCTTTCGATTCAGGTGCATCCAGATGATGACTATGCATTTCATCATGAGCATGGAGGCAGGGGAAAAACCGAGTGCTGGTATATCGTGGATTGTGATGAGGAGGCAGATATCATCATCGGTCACCATGCCAGAAGTAAAGAGGAACTGGCGCAGATGATTCGTGAACATCAGTGGACTTCTTTACTTTCAGTACATAAGATCAAGAAAGGCGATTTTTTCTTCATCCCGGCAGGCACGGTGCATGCGATCCGGAAAGGAACGCTGATACTCGAGATTCAGCAGAACTCTGACCTGACCTATCGTTTATATGATTATGATCGGCTTCAAGACGGAAAGCCGAGAGAGCTGCATCTGCAGAAGTCCATGGATGTGATTCGCTGTCCGCAGAGGTTTGAGCCGACGGCAGGGCCGGTCTTCCCGCAGGAGGGATATACGACACAGTCACTGGTACACTGCCCGTATTTTTCAGTGGATAAGTATGTGATCACGAAGCACATGCACATCGAAGCTTCCAGACAGTATCAGATCGTCGATGTGATCGAGGGAAGTGGCTGCATCGATGGGCATGCATTGAAAGCCGGAGAGAATTTCATCATCCCGGCGAATTATGGAGAAGCCGAAGTGACCGGAGAGCTCACGCTGGTGATTTCGCAGGAATGAGCGCGCAGCGGTAGAGAAGAAGGGTGCGTTTACGTATGCATGTGTGCTGTGCATGACAGCGCAGGCATGGAGAGGATAGAATATGTTATATTTGGGAATCGATCTGGGCGGCACAAATATCGCCGCAGGCCTCGTCAGCGAGGAAAATCAAATCATCTGCACACAGTCCGTACCGACGGGACTTCCGAAGCAACCGGAGGAAATCGTGAGGGATATATATTATCTATCGGAAAAGCTTTTACGCGAATCTGGATACAGCTTCGAGGACATCGAAAGTCTGGGCATCGGCATCCCGGGCACGGTGAATTACAAGAGTGGAATCGTAGAGTATGCCAATAATCTGGATTTCGTAAATGTACCGTTTGCGGCGCTTTTAAAACAGTATTTTTCGATTCCAGTCTGCTGTGAAAACGATGCCCGGGCAGCCGCATTTGGAGAGTATATCGCCGGTGCAGGAAAAAACAGCCATTCCATGATTCTCATGACACTGGGAACGGGCGTCGGCGGTGGTATTATCTTCGATGGAAAGATTTGGCATGGCATGAATTCTGCAGCAGGTGAAATCGGCCATATGGTCATCCGCTATAACGGTAAAGCCTGTACCTGTGGCAGGCATGGCTGTCTGGAAGCCTATGCTTCGGCATCGGCCTTTTCGAAGATGGCCCTCGACGAGGTGCCACGGCATCCGAATTCCGCACTCTATGCTGCTGTGACCGCTGCGAAACGCTGCAATGGAAAGATGATCATCGATGCCGTACGACAGGGGGATCCGATCGCCTGTGCGATTTTTGATGCATATTGCGGATACTTATCGGATGGCATCACCAATCTGATCAATATCTTCCAGCCGGAAGTTTTTCTGATTGGAGGCGGTTTAAGCGCCAGCGGAGACATACTCCTGCAGCCGCTGAAG
Source organism: Oribacterium sp. Sow4_G1_1 (assembly GCF_052116105.1). NCBI lineage: Bacteria > Bacillati > Bacillota > Clostridia > Lachnospirales > Lachnospiraceae > Oribacterium > Oribacterium sp. Sow4_G1_1. The sequence continues at coordinate 106,937 of NZ_JBQKLS010000009.1, read as the reverse complement.
GAACGCATCTATCCAGAACTTTATTCTCGCTATGCATCCGAAAACACGGACATTCGTATAGCTGCGCTCGGAAATGATGCCGGTATCATTGGCGCAGCTCGAATCGCACTGTCACGGGAACAAGATATGTGATTTAATACACGAAAAGTAGCGCCTGCCATCGAGCGACGAGATTATAGTATTGGTAACGAAGACCATTGAAAATAAGCATAAGAAGCTTGTGAAAAAGAAAGGAGCACTATGAACGCTAATATAAAATGGTTGGATAATCCGGAAATATTCCGTGTGAATCAATTGGATGCACATAGCGATCATTCGTACTATGTGGACTATGCGGATATGAAAGAAAAGGATAATCCTTTATCGCAGTCGCTGAATGGTCAGTGGGCGTTTGCGTTTAGTAAAAACGCAGCAAGCAGACCTTGCGATTTTTACAAAGAAGGGTTTGATGATTCTGGTTTTGATAAAATCATGGTACCTGGTCATATTGAATTGGCAGGATATGATAAGATTCGCTATATCAATACCATGTACCCTTGGGAGGGAAAAGAGTACCATAGAGGCGCTTACAGTTTAGAGAGCAGAGGGGCAGAAGCCGGCATGTTCTCAGAAGCAAATTATAATCCTGTAGGATCCTATCTTAAGCATTTCGATTTAAAACCGACCATGATGGGAAAAAGAATACGTATTTGCTTCGAAGGCGTAGAGGAAGCAATGTACTTATGGCTCAATGGTCAGTTTGTTGGTTATGCTGAGGATAGTTTTACACCGTCAGAGTTTGATCTTACGCCTTATATTCGCGAAAAAGATAATGTCCTTGCTGTGCAGGTTCATAAAATGAGTACAGCAGCATTTCTGGAAGATCAGGATTTCTTCCGCTTCTTTGGCATCTTTAGAAATGTCACATTGAAAGCGGTGCCGGATGTTCATATGGAGGATGTATGGTTTCAGCCTGAACTGAATTATGACAATAAGTGTGGTAGTGTTACGGTACGTATGAAGGTATCTGCCACTATGCAGGTCGCTGTAAATGCACTGTTTGTTTTAAGGGATAGAGAAGGTAATGTAGTTGTAGAGAACAGCACTAAATTACACGGTTCAAACGGAAATCTCACAGGTGAAATTTACACGGAAACAGGAGTGATTAAATCCTGGGATAATCATCATCCATATCTATATCATGCAACAGTTGAATTGAAAAATGCAGAAAATGGAAATTTATTAGAGATTATCCCGTATGATATTGGCTTTAGAAGAGTAGAGATCATTGATAAAGTCATTTATCTGAATGGAAAGCGTCTTGTTATCACGGGCGTTAATCGCCATGAGTGGAGTCCAAAGACCGGAAGATGTATCGGATTAGAAGAGATGCATTCCGATATAGCCTGCATGCTGAAAAATAATATCAATGCAGTGCGTACCTGTCATTATCCAGATCAAATCCCATGGTATTACCTTTGTGATGAAGCTGGAATCTATGTGATGGCAGAGTGCAATCTTGAAAGCCATGGTACTTTCCAAAAGCTTGGGGCTGTCGAGCCATCTTGTAATGTTCCGGGTTCTATTCCGCAGTGGAAAGAGGCTGTTATGGACCGTGCAAGAACCAACTTTGAAACCTTTAAAAATCATACTTCTATTTTGTTCTGGTCTCTCGGAAATGAGTCCTATGCAGGCGATGATATCGAGGCCATGAACGTGTACTTTAAGAACAAGAAGGATGGCCGTTTAGTTCACTATGAAAGCGCCTACTACAATAGGGCATATGAAGATACAATTTCAGATATTGAAAGTAGAATGTATCCGAAGCCACAGGACGTTGCGGCATATTTAAGCGATAAACCAAAGAAGCCTTACATTCTGTGCGAATTCATGCACGATATGGGTAATTCAATGGGTGGACTTGGCGATTACATGAAACTGATTGATGAGTTTGACCTCTATCAGGGCGGATTTATTTGGGACTTTATAGATCAGGCAATTCTGGTAAAGGACCCAGTAACAGGCCAGGAAGTTCTTCGGTATGGTGGCGATTTTGAAGACAGACCTGCGGATTATGAGTTTTCAGCAAATGGCATTCTATTCGCAGACCGTAAAGAAAAACCGGCAATGCAGGAAGTGAGGTATTACTATGGCTTATACAGATAATGAAAAATTAAGAGTAGTCTATGGCGACTTTACCCTGGGTGTACATGGTGTAGGGTTTGACTATATTTTTTCTTATGCACAGGGTGGCCTTGAATCTATCGTGAAAGATGGATATGAATGGCTTTATCGTTGCCCGAAACCTACGTTCTGGAGAGCCTTGACAGATAATGACCGAGGAAGCAAATTCCATATTAAAAGTGGTAACTGGCTTGCTGCAGATATGTTCATCGATTTTCAGGATGTCCAGGTGATCATGGATGGAGCTGTTCAGAATTGCAAGGCACCGGATAATAACAGCTATGGCGGAGATGTATCGGCAAATGAGATTACTGTAGAGTATCTTTATAAGACGATTTCTATTCCTTCTACGGAGGTTATCGTATCTTACACTGTGAATAAATCTGGAAAAATCAAAGTAGATGTGCACTACAATGGCAAAACAGGGCTTCCTGAATTTCCGGTATTTGGTATGAGATTTATTATGCCAACACTTGCAGATAAGTATATCTATAAAGGCTTATCAGGAGAGACATATCCAGATCGAAAAGCAGGTGCACAGCATGGCGAATTTGAAGTTACGGATCTTAGCTTGACGCCATATATCGTACCTCAGGAATGCGGCATGAGAATGGATACGGAATGGCTTGAAATCACTCGTCATACAAGTATGGATAATAGTAGAATGGAGGCCCCTAATCATAAGCTGCGGATAGAAATGGCCGATACACCATTTGACTTTTCCTGCCTGCCATATACGGCAAGTGAAATTGAGAATGCTTTGCATCATGAAGAATTACCACCAGCGAGAAGAACTGTATTGTGCATATATGGCGCAGTTCGCGGTGTTGGTGGTATAGACAGTTGGGGAACCGATGTCGAAGATGCTTACCATATCAGTGCAGAAAAAGATATCGATTATTCGTTCTATATCTGCTGATAAGGAAAGGCATAGCTATTCTGATTTCAGCACTGATTTTATAAAACGTAAGAAACCAAAGATGACCACATAGGCGGAAGGAGCTATTACGAGTGTTATTGGTGTATGAAAACAAACAACAAATGGTATCGGTAGAGTGGAAAACGCCTGTTCATATGCCACCGCATCTACACGAGGCAATTGAAATTGTCTATGTAACGGAAGGATGTATTGAACTTGGTGTTGGTCAGGAACTGTACCATATGGAAAAAGGGGATTTTGCAATCGTATTTCCGAATGTGATACACCATTATCAAGTCTTTAATCAAGGAAAAAATAGGGTTATATATCTGTATTTGGATCCATCCATAGTACCTTCTTATTACAAAGAAGTTCAGATGTATAGCCCTAAGTATCCAGTAATAAAAAGTCAGCATGTTCATCCGGATGTTGTCAATGCTATAAGATTTCTGATGAACAAAAACGACCAAAGCCCATTACTGATGAAAGCATATGTACATATGATACTGGCACATGTCTTTACCGAGATGCCAATGATTGACAAGAATGCAATTGGAAGTGATGACTTAATTTATAGTTCGGTAGCATATGTAGCTAAAAACTATGGTTCGCAAATAACACTCGAAAAGATGGCAAATGATTTAGGTGTAAGTAAGTATGTTTTATCAAGAATGTTTGCAAAGACATTTCACTGCAATTTTAGTAAATATGTGAACGGCGTTCGCTTGAATAATGCAGTTACTGAATTGGAAAATTCACAGGATTCAATTACAAATATTTGCTTGAATTGTGGTTTTGAAAGTCAAAGAACATTTAATCGAGTGTTTAAAGATAGATATAAACTGACACCTCGTGAATACAGGAAAAAAATGGAGTGTGTAGATAACCGGTCCGATTCCGGTTGCCAGCTTTCTTTATAGGGTGAGATATGTGTACCCCTTCATAACCCGGAAATGACGTAGATGCGTCGTTTCCGGGTTTTTTTAATTTCATGACCTGCCACTGTCTGGATCCGTTTGAAAGCATCATTAAATAGACAAAATATGTTACTATCCACCGAGCCACGCCTTGATTTAACTACGTTTGAATAGTAACCAAAATATGGATAACTGATAACTGATGCCCTGAAATGTAAAATATTCTTGACATAATGACATGTTCTATTATATGCTGTGAATGTAAGATATAATTTACATTATGTCAGAAGGAGGACGACGGATATGTCAGAGATTTTTTCATTCACGGCTGCATTTATCGTGGTTCAGATATTCAAGATCATCATGTTTAAGAAGGATAAGGATTACAGTGGCTATGATGAGCGGCAGGAGCTGATTCGAGGGAGAGCATTTCGTTACGGCTTTTTGACATTGGCCTTCTCGCTTGCAGCTGTGGTGCTGTGGGAGGAGTGCGTCGGTGCACTGCCGATCGAGTTTTCACTTCTCATGATGGCCTGCCTTATGGTGGGATGTCTGGTGGTAATCCTCTATGATATATGGAAGGATGCATACTGGGGCATCCGGCAGGCATCTGGCTCAAACACCGCGATCGTGCTCATGGTGGCGGTGATGGTGATGCAGTACCTCGGTTTCCGGGGGCATGTGAAGCTCGGCGACGTGATCGTGCATGGCGTCCTCACCTGGGATGGCGGCCTCTGTCTGCTGATTTTCGTGTTCTTTGCGCTGATCATCGTGAATCTGCTACTGAAAGCGTGGATGGATAAACGGGGAGGTTCGGCGGAATGAAGAACCTGAAGATGAAATCGGCACGGGCGGCGCTGGACCTGTCCCAGCAGCAGCTGGCAGATCTCGTCGGTGTGTCGCGACAGACCATTAACGCCATCGAAAAGGGCGATTATAATCCGACGATCCGACTCTGCATCGCGATCTGCAAGGCACTGAACCGGACACTGGATGAACTGTTCTGGGAGGCGTGAATGGAAACAATCAGGTTTGGGACTGCGGGCTTCGGTGGGAGCGAAGCGTACTATCAGAAGATTCTTACCAATGTACATGCCGCCATCGATGGAAGTAACACCGTCGTCGGAGAGTACATGTGCCAGGGTAAAATGCCACAGTCTGTACGGGACCGCTATGTGAAGATGAAGGAAATGCCGGATGCAAAGCCGAATCTGGATGCGCTGATCGAGAACTTCGATCGAGCACTTTCACATCCGGACGAGGCAGATCTGAATGACCTTCGGAGAAAGATTACAGGATGAGGTATTCCCCCGGAATCAGTAAACACAAATAAGGATGACCGGAAAGCCGCCGTTAAAGTGCCGGATAGAGTAAAACAGTGCCGGATACGAATGGTAAAATGATGAGTTCCAGATCGACACAAAAAGTTCACAAAATAATTAGCACTCACATCTTGAAAGTGCTAACAAAACGAGTATTATGTTAGTTGTAAGGAGAAAAGGAACAGAAAGCAAAGGAAAAGCAATCCGAAAGGAAGCGCATTCCGAGCCGGTGGTTTCGAAACTCTGAAACATAAAACATTCGGCGATGGGACAGAATCCCGGAGCCCGGTTATACAGGAGGTAAGTGATTATGATGTATATGCCTAGTATTTTCGGTGAGAACTTAATGGATGATTTCTTTAATGATACAAGCTGGCTTGGTTATGAGCCTGCCTACAGCAAGTCGACAGCGAATCTCATGAAGACGGATATCGAGGAGCATGAGAACAACTACGAGATGAAGATCGATCTTCCGGGCTTCAAGAAAGAAGATCTGAAGCTTCAGCTGAAGGATGGTTATCTGAACATCTCTGCTTCGCATAATGAGAACAAGGATGAGAAGGATAAGAGCGGCAAGGTCGTTCGCCAGGAGCGTTACACCGGCTCGATGCAGAGAAGCTTCTACGTCGGTGAGAATGTAAAGCAGAGCGACATCGCTGCGAAGTTTGAAAATGGTGTTCTGGCACTGACCGTTCCGAAGGTGGAGCCGAAGAAGGAAGTGCCGGAAGAGAAGTACATCGCTATCGAGGGCTGATTCCCTCGCGGGCAGTGCCCCGATGGAGACATTGGCCTCCATCCATAAGTTCTGAACTACATCCAGAGCTGCTCTACAGTTCTCTCTGAGAGCTGGAAAACAGAGCGGTTCGCATCTGTCCGATGAGCGGACAGGGAGAACCAGAAGTAAATAAACAGGAGGATATGAATATGTTTATGCCTAGTGTATTTAGTGATGGTGATGATGTGATGAATGAGATGATGAACGAGTGGGGTAATGACTGGAATAAGAACTTCTTCGGTAAGCACAATCCACTGTTTGGTAAGCGTGCACGGAACCTGATGAAGACCGATGTGAAGGAAACCGATAACAGCTATGAGCTGGAGGTCGATCTTCCGGGCTTCAAGAAGGATGAAGTAAAGCTTCAACTGTCCGATGGCTATCTGACCATCTCCGCGGAGAAGGGTCTCGACAAGGACGAGAAGAAGCACGGCAGACTGATTCGCCAGGAGCGTTACGAGGGTGCGATGCAGCGGTCCTTCTATGTAGGTGATGGACTTACGGAGGACGATGTGAAGGCATCCTTTGCAAATGGTGTGTTGAAGATCAGTCTTCCGAAGGCAGAAGCGAAGAAGGCACTGCCGGAAGAGAGCTATATCGAGATCGAGGGATGATACCCGAAAAGCAGTTGCCCGATGAATGCAGGGTGCTTCAGTGAGTGGCTGCACGAACATCTATAGAATGCCCAGACCCTGCGAGGCAGAAATCGCAGTTCATATATACAAAATCACTTAAGCCGGGTGGACACGTAAGGTGCCCGCCCGGTTTTTGTTTAATAAAAAACGACTGGATACACGGTGTATCCAGCCGGTTTTTTCATTACAGCTCTGCGATCGCCTCAATCTCACAAAGCACGCCCTTCGGCAGGGTCTTGACGGCGACACAGCTGCGTGCCGGCTTCGAGCTGAAGTACCGCTCGTAAACCGCATTGAAGGCCGCGAAGTCGTTCATGTCTGCGAGGAAGCAGGTGGTCTTGAAGACCTTCTCGATGCTGGTGCCTGCAGCTTCCATGATGGCAGCTACATTCTTGCAGCTCTGTGCAGCCTGTCCCTCGATATCCTCGCTCTCTACAGCGCCGGTCGCCGGATTCACCGGAATCTGACCGGAAGCAAATACGAAGTTACCTACGATTTTCGCCTGGGAATATGGTCCGATCGCAGCCGGAGCATCGGTAGTGTGTACAGTTGTCATAATAGTAGTCCTCCTTAAGATTTGTATACATTATAGCGAAATATGGTCCGTTCTGCAAAGAGAATCCTACTTCCGCGGCTTCTCTTTGGCCTTATTCCCAGTTCTTCCATATATCTGGTTGATACCCCACGGTAGCCTGGCGGCCATTCCGCACGATCGGCTGCTTCAGCACCATCGGATTTTCGAGTATCTTTTCGAACTTATCTTCCGGTGCGAGATATTTGATCAGCAGATACGCTTTCTGGTCCTTCGTCTTCTCATCGAGAAGCTCTTCTAAGCCACCGACCGCCTGAAGGACCGAATTCAGTTCGCCTTTACTGAGGCCCTTCTCTTTCATATCGACGGACTGGAATTTGATCCCGCGCTCTTTAAAATAGCGCTCGGCTTTTCTCGTGTCGGCACTTTTTTTCGTGCCGAAAATCTGAATATTCATCGAATTCCCTTTCTTCTATGCATTCGTTTTTCTACTTGTGTTTTAATCCGCTTTCCTGGTCGACACCGTAGAGTTATTTATAGACATCTGAGTATCTCCACTGCGCGCCGGATTTCCGCTTCGTCTGTCCGGTAGAGCTCGAATTCACTGATACCCTCGAGGCCCATATGGACATGTTCATTCCGGTAGCGCATGCCACTCGAAAGGATTTTCTTGCCCGACATATGAAAAGCGTGGGCACCGGTCATACCCGCGATTTCGGCAATGTTGTCGGCCTTTACGCCGCCACCAACCAGGATCGTCGGATTCTCTTCCGACATCAGTACGAGCTTCCGCAGCAGCGCGATTCCCGTCTGTGCGTCGCCTTCCTGCCCGGAGCTGAGGATCGTATCGATACCGAGGTCGGCTGCTTTTTCGTAGCAGGCGATCGGATCCGCGCATACATCGAAGGCCCGGTGCAGGGTGATGCCACAGCGACCGTCCGTCGCATCGATCATGCCGCGCATCTGCGCTTCGTTCAGGCCGCCATCCGCCTGCAGGCTTCCGATGACGACACCATCGGCGCCAGCATTGGCAAAAAAGCGGATATCCGCGCACATCTGCTGATATTCATATGCCGTGTACAGGAAGTCACCGAATCGCGGACGAATCAGGACCCGGATCGGAAGCCCGGTTTCCTGCTGCACCTGCCGAAACAGAGTGTAGCCCGGCGTGGTGCCACCGATGATGAGGCTTGCGCACAACTCGAGCCGCGTCGCACCGCCGGCCTTCGCAGACAGCGCAGATTCTACACTGTCGACACATACTTCCAGGATATAGTCCGTCATCATCACTCCTCCGAATTGATTTTCTCCATAACGTCCTGAAATGAGCATACTCCCACAGGAGTAGTCTTGCAAGTCTCTTCAGCGTATCGAAGAAGCATATGAGATACGCTTTTACCGTTAGCATCATTTCCATTTTAGGCTGTTTTGATGCAGCATTATGATCCTCGGCCCCTCTTACCGTGGGATACCAGCCGGACGTCTGGCAGAACTGGGCATGACGAAAGCAACGCAGTTATACGAGCATAATGAAAGCCGGCGCGTTCGCGCCGGCTTCTCTTCATAAAAAACGTATTTATCTTTCGCCAGGCATCTTCCAGCCGTGGTGATCGGTGTGGAGCAGGTGCTCAGCACGCTCACTGAGCGGCTTCTCGAGATACTCCTCATAGCAGCGGATCACATCTGGATTCTCGTGGCTGAAGCGAAGAGCACCGGCTGCATCCTGTGCATACAGCGTCTTCGCACGCTCCGGCGCCATCTCGACGCTGTCGTGGATCGGCTGTCCGCCGCCACCGACGCAGCCGCCAGGGCAGGCCATGACTTCGACGAAATCATACTCGACGGTCTTCTTCCGAAGTGCATCGAGGAGCTTCGCCGCATTGCCGAGGCCGTTTACGACCGCGACACGTACCGGGATACCCTTGATGTCGAAGGTCGCTTCCTTCCAGCCTTCCTGACCACGGACATCATGGAACGCATCCGGATCCGGATTCTCGCCGGTCACACTGTGATAAGCGGTACGAAGCGCAGCCTCCATAACACCACCGGTGGAGCCGAAGATATTCGCGGCACCGGAACCCGCAGAGAACGGATTATCCAGCTCGATCTCGTCGATCTCACCCGGCGCGATGTTCTCCATACGCAGGAGACGGTTCACCTCACGAGTCGTCAGTACGACATCGACATCCGGATCACCCTGGTCGTTCCGCATCGTCTCATAGCCACACTCGGCCTTCTTCGCAAGACATGGCATGATGGATACACAGTAGATGCGAGACGGATCTACGCCGAGCTTCTCCGCGAAGTAGCTCTTGATGATCGCACCGAACATCTGCTGCGGTGACTTCGAGGTGGAGAGCTGGTCCACGAAATCCGGGTAGTGTGCCTTGCAGAAGCGGATCCAGCCAGGGCAGCAGCTCGTGAACATCGGGAACCTGTTTTCTTCCTTATGCGTCAGCTTCTCGAGGAACTCCGTCGCCTCCTCCATGATGGTGAGGTCGGCGGACCAGTTGGTGTCAAATACATAGTCGAAGCCGGTGATCTTCAGCGCAGCGGCGAGACGCTTCACGGTCGCCTGCTCCGGGGTGAGACCGAAGCCCTCGCCCCAGGCCGTACGAATCGACGGTGCGATCTGTGCGACCACGATCTTATCCGGATTCTCGAGCGCGTCGAGGATGTCGTGGGTGTCATCCCGCTCACGCAGTGCCGCAGTAGGGCAGTGGGTGATGCACTGGCCGCAGAGCGCGCACTTACTGGTCTCGAGATCATAGGCATCCTTCACATCGACGGTACTCTGGGAACCGGTATTGATGACATCCCAGATATGGCTGTCCTGCACCTTATCACAGATCTGTACGCAGCGCATGCACTTGATGCACTTGTCGTAATTCCGGATCAGAGGGAAGTTCAGCGAGCTGCGATGTTTCTTCGGCAGCTGCTTCTCAAACGGGATGCTCAGGATATTGAGATCATTCGCCACCTTCTGCAGCTCACAGTTTCCGGAGCGCACACAGATCGCACAGTTCGTGTCATGCTGGCTGAGGATCAGCTCCACATTCGCGCGTCGCGCGAGACGTGCCTTCCGGGAGTTCGTATAGACGACCATGCCCTCGGTCACGGTGTTGTTGCAGGCGGTCATCAGACGCTCATAGCCCTCGACCTCGACGACGCAGACTCTGCATGCCGCAATTTCGTTGATATCCTTTAAGTAGCACAGTGTCGGGATGTGAATGCCCGCAGCGGCGGCAGCATTCAGTATGGTGGTCCGCTCCGGGACCTGGACAGCTCTGCCATCAATCGTACAATTTACCATTTCGTATCTCTGCCTCCCTTTAAGATGCCATAGCCGAAGTGATCACAGTGCAGACATCTCGAGGACTCCTGCAGTGCTTCCTCCTCCGTCATCGGACACTCCATCAGCTTAAAATCACATCTGCGCTCATCCGCCGGACGCTCTACCATATTCACACGGCCGAGTGCCTTATGATCGTCGAAACGAATCGGCGGCAGAACGACATCCGTCGTGATCTCATGGTTGAATCCGAGGTATTCGTCGATATTGGCGGCCGCTACCTTTCCGGCTGCGATCGCACGGATGACGGTCGCCGGACCAGTCACGCAGTCACCACCTGCGAAGATGCCTTCATTGTCCGCGATATCTGAGGTATCGAAGGCGGAGATACGGCCCTGCTGAACCGGGATACCGAACTCCCCGAACTTGCCGGACTCGATACCCTGACCGATGGCCACGAGTACACGATCGGCCGGAAGCAGCACCTCGTCCTTCGTGCTGTTCTTCGGAGATGGACGGCCACCCTTGACCGCACCCGGGATCTGCGGCTTCACGATGAGGCCGGTGCAGCGATTCTCAGCATCCTTCTCGATGCGCACCGGTGCGTTCAGCTCGACGATCTCCACGCCGTCAGCGATCGCACCCTCGACCTCCTCTGCGAGGGCTGTCATATCCTGCTTCCGACGACGGTACGCGACCTTGACCGACTTTGCATGGCAGCGGATCGCAGAACGTGCGACGTCCATCGCGACATTACCACCACCGACGACGACGATATCCATGCCGGTGAAATCAGGGTAGTGGTCATCACCGATCGCACGGAGCATCTCCACCGCGGAGATGACGCCCTCGGCATCCTCGCCCTCGATACCGATCTTCCGGTCGGTATGTGCACCGATGGCTACATACATCGCGTCATACTGACTGCGAAGCTCTGCCACGGAAATGTCGCGGCCGATCGAGATATCCGTCTTCGTTTCGAACCCTGCGAGCTTCAGACCCTCGATCTCGCGATCCAGGATCTCACGCGGGAAACGATAGGCCGGAATACCATAGCGCAGCATACCGCCGAGCTGCTTCCGCTGCTCAAACACGGTAACCTCATGGCCCATGATGCTGAGATAGTAGGCACAGCTGAGACCGCTCGGACCACCGCCAATGACAGCCACCCGCTTGCCGGTCGCCGGCATTCGCTTCGGCGCAGGGATGGTATCCTCATGCTCGACCGCGAAGCGCTTCAGTCCACGGATGTTGATCGGATCGTCTACGAGCGTACGACGGCAGCGAACCTCACACGGATGCTCACAGATGAGGCCGCAGGTCGCCGGCATCGGGTTATCCTTACGGATCAGCTGCACCGCATCCTCATAACGCTTCTCATGGATGAGGGCAATGTAGCCTGGGATGTCCACATGTGCCGGGCACTGCCATACACATGGCACCGGCTGGCTGTGCATGCTCTTGCAGCGGCCATGCTTGATATGCTCCACATAGTCATCGCGGAAGCCGCGCAGTCCCTCGAGCACCATACGTGCCGCCTCGGAACCGATCGCGCAGTCCGCCGACATATAGATACTCTCTGCCGTGTCCTCCAGCACCTTCAGTGTAAACATGTCCGCCGTACCATCCAGCACCTGTCCGATCAGTGCTTCCAGCTGGCCGAGGCCGACACGGCATGGTGTACACTTACCGCAGGACTGGGCATGGCAGAGGTGCAGAAATGAAGACGCGAGATCTACAGGGCAGAGTCCCGGCTGGGCCGCCTGAACGCGACGCTCGAGATCCTTGTAGAGAGACTCCACCGTTTTCTCGGCTTCATTCTTCGTAAAAATGGTCAATCTACTCATATTCTATGTCCTTTCAAAAATTGATACTCCATCCTTCGCCCAAGGATACAATTGTGTAGATTATAGCATATTCGTGCATGTTTTTGAGAATTTCGGTTCATGTTTTATAGAATATTGACATGCGAATCACGAATCGCAAGCTATATCGAATGCAGTTTTACGCAAAAACAACGTGGTATATTTTTCATCTTTGGCTATAATAGGAGAGATATGCTCACGTATAATAAAAATGGAGATATCTTTACAACGCGGAAGCGCTGCATAGCCACAACTGCGCTTCCCGAGCATCTTACGCGCCAGAAAGGATTTCAGATTTATATGATGCAGACCAAAACACAGGACATGGGCAGCGGCAGCATCCCGAAGCTGCTTGCCCAGCTCGCGATTCCGGCGGTCGTCGCCCAGATCGTCAACCTCCTCTATAACATCGTCGACCGTATCTACATCGGTCACATGGCAGACGTCGGTGCCCATGCACTGACCGGCGTCGGCCTCTTCACACCGATCCTCATGCTGATCAACGCCTTCGCCATGCTGGCGGGTGCCGGTGGTGCACCGCGCGCCGCGATTTCGATGGGTGCGAAGGACCATGAAACGGCAGAGAAAATCGTCGGCAACTGCTTCGCCATCCTGATGCGCTTCGCCCTCGTGCTGACCATCGTGTTTTATGCGCTCGCGCCGACCCTGCTTCGCCTCTTCGGTGCCAGTGCGGTCACGCTACCATATGCACTGGCTTACGCGCGCATTTACATCCTCGGCACCGTCTTCGTGATGACCGTGCTCGGCATGAACCCCTTCATCACGACCCAGGGCTTCGCAAAAATCAGTATGCTGACGACCGTCATCGGCGCCGTCATCAACATCATCCTGGATCCGATTTTCATCTTCGTACTGGGGATGGGTGTGCAGGGCGCAGCGCTCGCCACGGTGCTCAGTCAGTCGGTCGGCGCGGTCTGGATCCTCCGCTTCCTGACCGGAAAGCAGACCCTTCTGCACCTTCGCAGGGCGAATATGAAGCTCGACCCGAAGATCATCCTGCCGTGCCTGAGTCTCGGCATCTCCACATTCGTGATGCTGTCGACCGAGAGCCTGCTCTCGATCAGCTTCACCTCCAGCCTCGCGCGCTACGGCGGGGATGTTGCGGTCGGCGCGATGACGATCATCACCAGCGTCAGCCAGCTGGCAACACTGCCGATGCAGGGCATCTGTCAGGGCGGTCAGCCGATCATCAGCTTCAACTTCGGTGCGGGCAATGCAGACCGCGTGAAGAAAGCATTCGCCGCACAGTTTACGGCCTGCTTCAGCTATGCAACCCTGTTCTGGGCGATCGTCATGCTGAAGCCACAGTTCTTCGCCGGCATCTTCACCAGCAATATGGAGCTTCGCAACTATACATCCTGGGCGCTCCGCATCTATATGGCCGGCATCTTCGCCTTCGGTGCACAGATCGGATGCCAGCAGAGCTTCATGGCCCTCGGCCAGGCGAAGATCAGCCTGCTGCTCGCCTGCCTCCGGAAGATCGTCCTGCTGATCCCGCTCATCCTGATCCTGCCGCATTTCCTGTCGAATCAGGTCTTCTCCGTATTCCTCGCAGAGCCGGTGAGTGATCTCATCGCCGCCCTCGTCACCACCAGCTGCTTCATGCTGAAGTTTGATGGCATCCTGAAAAAAGGCAGGAGGAAATAAGAGGTAAGTTATGACTCTTTTACAGCTGAAATATGCGGTCACCGTCGCGAATACCGGCTCCATCACCGCCGGCGACGAGGCGGAATACATCGCAAAAATCATGTTTTACGTCGCCATAGAAAGGATGACCCTATGAAATTATTAAAGAATGCCAGCGTTTACACACCAGCGCCTCTCGGTAAAAGGGATGTGCTGATCGAGGGAGAGAAGATCCTTCGGATCGCGGAAGAAATCACAGGCTATGATGACCTTCCGGATGTCGAGGTCTATGATCTCGAGGGGAAGACCCTCGTGCCGGCCTACATCGATCTGCATGTCCATATCACCGGTGGTGGCGGAGAGCAGGGACCGGCATCCCGCGTACCGGAGTCTTCCCTCAGCACCTTTTTTAAGAACGGTATCACCACCGTCGTCGGACTGCTGGGTACGGACGGCATCACGCGAAGCCTCGAGAACCTGGTGGCGAAGGCCCGTGCACTGAGCGAGGAAGGCATGACGGTGTATACATTGACCTCGTCCTACGGCTACCCGCCGACGACGATCACCGGCAGTGTCGAGCGGGACATCGTCCTGATTCCACCGATGATCGGCGTGAAGGTGGCGGTATCTGATCATCGAAGCTCGAATCCAGGCGGAGAGGAGCTGATCGCGCTGGCGACGGCTGCACGTCGTGCCGGGCTGTTAAGCGGCACACCGGGGCTCGTCACGATGCATATGGGTAGTGGGAAGGCGACGCTTGATCCGATTTTCTACGTACTGGATCACTCGGATGTACCGGCGAAGAACCTGCTCCCGACGCATATGCTGCGATCCTCTGAGCTCATCGACGCCGGCGTGGCGCTCGTGAAGCGGGGTGGCTACATCGACTGCACCGCCGGCTCGGATGATGTGGCAGTGGAAGAGGATGCCATGAAGCTCTTTGATTTACTGCATCGCGAGGGTGTGAACCCGGATCATGTCAGCCTGTCAAGTGACGCCTACGGAAGCCAGCCGCGTTTTAATGAAGAAGGAGAGTGTGTGGGACTGACCTATGCGTCGCCGAAGTACCTGCATAAAACCATCCGAGCACTGGTGCGTATGGGCATGCCGCTCGAGCAGGCGCTGAAGCTCCTGACGACCACACCGGCGACGATCCTCGCGCAGGATGGCCGAAAGGGATGCATCGCCGCAGGCGCCGACGCAGATCTCCTAGTACTGGATGAGGAGCTCGAGATCGACAGCCTCTTCGCGCGAGGACAGCTCGCGCTGTGGGAGAAGGACCTGCGCATGAAGGGACGATTCGAGGAATAAGAGGTCGTATATGAGTGAATCCATCGTGAGAAAACACATCTATTTTTCCGGAGATGTCCAGGGTGTCGGTTTCCGTTTTCGCTCCTACTACATCGCGCAGTCACTGGGACTCACCGGCTGGGTAGAGAATATGTGGGACGGCCGCGTAGAGATGGAAGTGCAGGGCTCTGAAAGCGCGATTCAGGAACTGCTGGCCCGCATCCGGCAGCAGCGCTGGATCGACATAACAGATCTCGAGATGAGCGAGATTCCATGCGTAGAAGAGAGCGGATTTCATATCCGGTAACAGTTCAAACACTCCTCGGCTCACTTGGGAAGTTTGAGGCTGCTCCTCATTCGCCCACCCCATAGAGTTCAACGGATGTTTATACGTTTCGGTCCCGCCCCAGCTCATGAGGAGGCCTCAAACTGCTACATGTCCGATGCTGCAAAAAGTATTTACAAGCGCAGGCATGATAAGCTTCAAAAGTCATCATCATGCCTGCTTTAGGATGCTTGTCCATTTGAATTGCTGGATGTGCGTTTGTTTTTCTGCATCTGATGCTGCCGCGCGGGAATACGGATCGATTTTCAGGTGATTATTGCGCGCGGCCCGGAAATTTTCACTGGCAGATCGGGTGAAATAGATGAAAATCGATGATGCTATCCAATAACTGGTGGATTATGAAATAGTGGATAATATTAACACCATTTATCATTTTTGCGTACGATGCTAAAATATCCACGATTTCATAATCGGGCACATATTGGATAGTTTTCTGTAAAATCATACATACGCATATAAGCGCCCTATCCAATATCCCTGAATTTTTTAAATAGTGGATATGTATTTCAGGCTTCAGAGAAGAATTTCCATAAGCCGATATCCAATAAACCTTTATTTCTAAAATACTGGATACTCGAGCCCGGATTCATCTTATGAAATAAGGCCTTTTATATCCAGTATTTTCAAAATCTCCTAAGAGTGGATATTTTCCAGCCATCTTCGATTATTCCAGGCAAAAAACATATCCAGTATTTTCAAAATAAAGCCATATTGGATAGGAACATGACCATTTGAACACAGAGCCCCGCTTACCGTTAGCATCATACCCGTTTTTCGCGGTTTTGATACAGCATCACCCGCTTGGATTAACACAGGCGCCGATTTTTTGGTTTGCCTGCATGGGGTGGGCCAATATGTAAGTAGATAAAAGATATATGCCTGGGGTGGGCAGGCAAACAAAAAGAGGCGTCCGCTATGGACATCCTTTAAAAATCAGCAGGTTGAGAATTCACCCCGTTGAACAGTTTCCTTAGCAGTCAGAATAAAAATAATTTCTTTTCAGATTATTATTGACAAAGTGTTTTTTATTTCGTAGAATAAAGACAACAAAAGAAGAGATGCGATGTCGATGCTTCATCAATTCAATTCTTAACTCAGTGTAGTGCAGATGGTAGAAAGTCATAGGCGATGCTTCAATGATTCGAGATCTGCATTAATAATTAAAGGGAGGGTAGCCCGATGGGATACAGAAGCCCGAATGATCAGTGAGGCCCCAGTACTAGTGAAGATGAACTGGTACTGGGGTTTTGCGTTGCTTTTATTCCTTCCAGAATAGGATGATATGAACCTGGTCTTTCAAACATACAGATTTAAAAAGGCACCCTCCGAGTGGAGAGTGCCTTTTTAAAAAGAAAAACTGCCGTGCAAGCAGATGTTTCCATCTGCTCGCGCGACAGTTTTTTCTTTTCGCCTATAGCGATATCTGCAAAGCCGAGCGGCTTATGCGTTCTGTTTTCTGCCTTATGCAGCAGCCTTGGTCTCGGCTGGAGTCTCAGCGGTGCCAGCATGGGCAGCAGCGTTCTGACCTGCGATACGGCCGAATACGGTGAAGTCTGCAACTGCGTTTCCGCCGAGACGGTTTGCACCGTGTACGCCTCCGGTAACCTCACCGGCAGCATAAAGACCTGGGATCACAGCATCCTGCTCATTCAGAACCTCGGTGGAGGTGTTGATCTTTACACCACCCATGGTATGGTGAACACCAGCGGTAACCTTGATTGCATAGTATGGAGCAGTGTCAAGCGGCTCTGCGAAGGAGGTACGGTTGAAGTCTGGATCCTTCTTGTCAGCGACATAGCCATTCCACTTCGTCATGGTCTCCTCGAAAGCAGCAGCGTCTACGCCCATCGCCTCTGCGAGTGCCTTGTAATCCTCACCGGTAACGGTGTAGCCCTTCTTGATGTAGCCCTGGATAACGGCAGAAGCGTCTACCATCTTCTGGTCTACAACGAGCCATGAGTAGGAGTCGGTCTGTGCGATCTCTGCAGCAGATACGACATCACGTGTACCAACCTCATCGATGAAACGCTGACCCTCGGCGTTTACGAGGATCGCACCGTCACCACGGAGACCCTCGGTGATGAGTGCAGCGGTGTCATACTGAACGGTCGGGTGAATCTGGATCTGATCCATATCGACGGTAGCAGCACCGACCTCGGTTGCCATCTCGATACCCTGACCCTGGATTCCAGGTGCGTTGGTGGTCATAAAGCCCTTGAGCTCCGGCTTGTACTGCTCAACCATCGCAAGGTTTGCACCGAAACCACCAGATGTAAGAACAACAGAAGCAGCATTTACAGTTACGCTGTTGCCGGTCTTACCGGTTGCGTGGATACCAACTGCCTGATCGCCATCCATGAGGATCTTGTCAGCCGTTGTGTCGAGAAGAAGAGTGATGTTCTCACGATCTTCGATGTTCTTCTCGAGGATCGGGATGAGGTAAGCACCGACAGCGAGGGTCTTGCCGTTCTCATCGACCGGACGGTGGATACGCTTTACGGAAGCACCACCGAAAGAACCAACGTTGTGCATCTCTGCGCCGATGGTGTCGAGCCAGTCGATCGCATCTGCAGACTCACTGCAGAGGGTCTTTACGAGATCGAAGTTGTTCAGGCCCTTGCCACCGATCATGGTGTCCAGCTCGAAGAGCTCTACAGAATCGAAGTAACCGGTCGGGTTTGCCTGATAATCTGCGTACTGCTTCTCGACGGTCTCTGCAAGTGCGGTGATGTCCGCGTTATCTGCGTACTTTTCCTTCGCAGTTGCAAGCTTCGCCTCTACACCGGCATCCTCACCGAACTCGTTCTCATCCTGCCACTTGGTCTTCGCAGCATTGAGACCACCGGTTGCACGTACGGAGTTACCGCCGACCATCGCCTGTGACTCTACGAGCACAACGGTCTTACCAGCGTCTGCTGCCTCGATCGCTGCCGTCATACCGGCACCGCCGGCACCGACGATAACGACGTCTGCGTCGAGTGTCTGATCCTCTGCCTTCGCAGCAGTGGCGATCTCGTTCTCGAAATCAGCCGGATCGAAGCCCGCGCTCTTGATCGCTGCCTTTACAGCCTCGATGATGGCGTTGGATGTATTGGTCGCACCGGAAACGGCGTCTACCTTTACGCTGTTGTTCTCGATCATCTTGCCCGGAATCTCCGCGATGGCCTTATCACCGATACCCTCGGTCTCCTGCTGCTCGGTAACCTCGATCTTGTAGAGCTTATCCTTTGTCATGGTAACCTCTACCGTTACGTCACCGTTGTTTCCCTTCGCTGTACCGGTCGCGGTCACAGCGTCTGCAGGAATCTCGCCTGCTGCCTCTGTCGCAGCAGCGGTCGTCGCTGCCTCTGTCGCAGCTGCCGTCGTCTCGGTCTTGCTGGAACCACACGCTGTCACCAGAAGGCTGGCAGCTGCTGCGAATCCAAGCACCAGATTCATTTTTTTCATGTCTTTTTCCTCTCTCTGTTTCTGCCAATGCTTCCACTTGACACCGGAGCCTATACGTAGTGGAGCGGCATAGATGCGCGCATCCGGCTCCTTTTGATATTTTTTTATCATTGGCGTGGACTACTATAGCATAGAGTAAATTTTTAGTAAATCTATTTACTTACGAAATTAGCTTTAGTAAGTAAAAAAAGTTGTGCTTTTTAAATAAGCGCCTGTGTCAGCAGCAGGCGGGCGGCGCTGGATGTAGACATTGGCCCCTGGAGAAAAAGGGCTTGCGCATCGCGGTGGCATTCGCTAGAATGTAGACGTAATCAAAAATAGTTCTTCAGGGCGAGGTGTGATTCCTCACTGGCGGTAAAGTCCGCGACCCTGCTCACCCGGGCAGGCTGAATCGGTGAAACTCCGGTACCAACAGTATAGTCTGGATGGAAGAAGAGTGTAGTGATGACGATATCTCTGTCCCTGAGTGTATGCTCAGGGACTTTTTTATGCTGGCAGCGGGTTGATCCCGGCGGGCACAGCGATTTTACGTCGCCTCCTTACTCACTTGAAGAATCACGCGTGGCTTTCTGCATGGGACTTGGGCCTGCCTGACGCAGTCCCGGCGTGCCGGAAGAAACGCAGTACACGAAATGTGGAGGAGAAACATCATGAAAGACGTAAAAAACACCCGTTACATCGCCGCGGTCGGTATCCTGTCCGCGATTGCCTTCGTGCTTCAGCTCATCGAGATCCCGGTCCCGATGTTCATGCCGACCTTTATCAAGTTTGACTTCTCGGATCTGCCGGCCCTGATCGGTGCCTTCGCGTATGGTCCGGTCGCTGGTATCCTGATCGAGCTCATCAAGAACCTCCTGCACTCGATGGCTTCCCAGAGCTTCGGTGTCGGTGAGATCTCCAACTTCATCCTCGGTGCCGTGATGACCGCGGTGGCCGGTGGCATCTACCAGCATAAGAAGACGAAGCAGGGTGCCATCCTCGGTTCCCTCGCCGGTGCTGTCGTGATGGGCCTCGTATCTGTTCCGTCCAACTACTTCGTTGTGTATCCGGTTTACTACAACTTCATGCCGGAGGAGGTCATCCTCGCAGCCTACCAGGCACTCATCCCATCGATGAAGAGCATCCTTCAGTGCCTCCTCTGCTTCAACCTTCCGTTTACGATCGTGAAAGGACTTCTTGACGTAGTGATCACATTTGTTGTATATCCTTATATCAGTCCGATTCTTCACGGAAGGAAATAATAGGTATATATGAAAGCACTGTTTTTTGATGTGGATGGCACACTGATCGATGAAGTAAAGCACGAGATCCCGGCGAGCACACTGGAAGCGCTCCGTCGCACACGTGAAAAAGGCAATAAAGTATTTATCAATTCAGGACGTACCGTCGGAATGCTGAAGCGTATCATGGAGATGGTCGAGGTCGACGGTTTCCTCTGTGGCTGTGGCACGGAGCTGATCTATGAAGGAGCGTCCATTTATTATAAGAAGCTTTCGGTGGAGATGAAGCAGCGCATCAAGGACGCATCCGACCGCTATGGTGTCCTCGTACACCTCGAGGGGCAGCATGGCTGGCACTGTCAGCCGTCAGAGAAGCTGCTCCGGGACCATCCGAGATATCAGGCACTCTATGAGAACCTCGCGGGCTTCATCGGAATGGAAGGCGGCATCGATCCGACGCCGTACGACGGGGAGTACGAGATCTCGAAGTTCTGCATCGAGACGGATGACGGCGCCGAGTCCGGACATCCTTCGGATATGGAGGGCTTCCGGGAGGCGTTCGGAGATGAGTTTATCATCATCGACCGTGGACATGGCTTCTATGAGAATGTACCGATCGGGCACGGAAAGGGCGCGGCGGTCGATCGTATCCTCGATTATCTCCATCTGACGCGGGCGGATGCGTACGGCTTCGGCGACAGCTCGAACGACGAGGAGATGTTCCGGGCAGTCGGCCACCCGGTCGCGATGGGACAGCATGATCAGGTGCTCGAGGCCTATCATCCGTTCATCACGAAGCGGGTCGAGGAGGATGGGATCTTCTATGCGATGGAGCAGCTCGGGCTGCTGTGAGGTTCCGGAAGAGGTATGTACGAAACAGGTGCATACCTCTTCTTTTTTTGGTATAATTAATAGTTGTGCGATATTTTATGATATCTGTAAACGATGACATCATGCATTCGGACCATCGTGGTTAGGAGAAGAGACATGGCATTATTTGATTTTTTTGGAAGTAAGCGGAAGGCCGAGGCCGAGCAGAAGATAGAGGAGCAGAAGCAGGAGCAGCATGACGAGGCGGTGGCGCGTCAGCGGGAGGAGCATCCGGAGATGCACTGGCCGGTGATCACGCCGATCAACATGTTCGTGAAGAAGCCGGGCGAGACGCCGGCGGCGGGTTCAGCTGGATCAGGTGCGAACACAGCCGCGGGCAGTGAAAATGCGGCGGCAACGGCGAGCACCGTAAATGCAGGAAATGCTGAGCATACTGCCGAGGCTGCCAACACCGAAAATGCCGGAACGACCGCAGCTTCCGCAGCGACCACTGCGCAGCCGCAGCCGACGATTCTTTCGGATCCGCTGACGCCGGAGCGGAAGGACGAGGTGGGCGCGCTCGTGTATGAGCCGACACTGAAGCCGGATATGCTGAAGGAGCTGAATCTCCAGGAGACGCTTTTCCTCGAGGCGGCCCTTCTCATCGCCCACAAGCAGCATCCGCTTGACAACTACGATCAGAATCGTCAGGTGATCCGTAATCACTTCCTCGACATGGTCCGCGCGCAGGAGAAGATCTATGTGCTCTATGACGCACGCACCGGCTATCCGCTGCTCGACGGCAGCTTCGTCCTCATGTACCTCGACAAAGAGCATGCAGAGATCGCCGCGAAGCTCTATGCAGAGCAGCTCCGCTCCGTGAAAATCATCGAGGTGCCGGGTATGACCGCAGAGCCGGCGCAGCACGACGGTAAGATCCAGATGAAGATTTTCGATTATCTTTTCTTCCTCGGAGCCGAGAACATCGTCATCGACAACGGCTGGTACAAGGGCTTCCTGCGCCGTTCGGAGATCTCCGCGCCGTTCTACATCAACGAGGATCCGGAGAAGATTCCGCCATACAACCCGGCGATTTCCTTCGCCCTCACCGATTACGTCGGCGAGCTCCGCTGGCCGGTACAGTACGGGAAGCGGAAGGAGCTGCTGCAGGCGAAGTTCAACTCCGTCATGAAGCTCGTGCCGAAGGGCACCTACCTCCTGCCCTTCCGTAACCTCGACGAGGATGCGGCCAATGCAGGCGACCCGAACGCAGATGGCGCTGCGGCAGAGCAGCCGGCGACCCCGACCCATGATGGTATGGCGAAGACGACCGATGCCGCTACGGAGTCCGCAGAAGCTGCGAAGAAGAACCATCGCGTGCAGCTTCCGATGGTGACACTGAATGGAAAGAATTTCATGCCGGTCTACACCGACATTTTCGAGTTTTCGAAGAAGTTTGCCAACAGCGGCTTCCGTCCGACACGTGCAGACTTCCAGACGATTTCCCGCTTCATGGGAAATTATGACGGCTTCATCATCAACCCGCAGGGACAGGCGATGGTGATCGAGCGCCAGAAGAACCCGAACCCGGGACAGACACCGGCACAGGGCACGGGCGCAAAGGCCTAAGATAAGTGAACGATCGGAGCCGGGCGAGGGGCAGCATGCCCCGGAAGCGAAGCCGGCTCCGATCTTTGATTCTAAAAGATATGTGATCGCAGACACGGGTCGATCTGACGATGTGCTGCAGAAGAGGAGGGCAGGATGCTGAAACTCTATCTCGTACGCCATGGCGAAACGCTGTGGAATCAGGAAAACAGGGTACTGGGCCGGACCGACATCCCGCTGAACGAACGCGGCATCGCGCAGGCACAGGCACTCGGTACGAAGCTTGCCGACGTGCACTTCGATCATGTCTACTGCTCACCGCTCAGCCGGGCGAAGGAGACGGCGGCACAGATCGTCGCCGCACAGAAGGGCACGGGTACACCGGCACCGGTGGAGGCTGCCGAGCTCATCGAGATGAACTTCGGTATCTGTGAGGGACTGCTGCGGGATTCTGAGGCGTACCGGGTCGAAAAGCATCGCTACTTCGCTCGCTATCCGGAGGGGGAATCCTTCCTCGACATCGCTGCCCGCATCTACCCGTATCTCGAGAAGCTGCGTCGCGAGCACGATGGCGAAACCATCCTCCTCGTGACACATAACGGGATCTGCCGTATGATCACGAGCTATTTCCAGCCGATGTCAAACGAAGGCTTCGAAACCTTCACTCAGGGCAATGCAGAAGAGCAGATCTTCATCATGCCATAGAAAGAAAGGACGCCATTGACTGAATTATCTGAAGAAAATAAAAAGAATACAGCCGCCGGTACAGCAGAAGCACCGAAGTCGCTGCCTGTTTCTGACGTACAGGTAAACGATATGACCGAACAGCCGGCAGGCTCTCCGCCCATGGACGAACAGGAGCAGCAGAATCTACGCCTCGTATCCGAGATTCAGGCGAAGGCCGCGGCAGGTCAGTCCGCCCAGGCAGAGGAGACGGAACTCTTCGAGCGCAACCGCGGACTCGTGATTCACGCCGCACAGAAGTACGAAAAGCTCTTCAACCACACCCTCGGGCTCGATGATCTCGTAAATTCCGGAAGCATTGGCCTGATGACGGCCGCACGCAGCTACGACCCGGCGAAGGGCGCGAAGTTCTCGACCTACGCGACCTACTGGATCCGCGACAGCATCCTGAAGGAGATCTACAACACCGGCTTCAACATCCGGGTCTCGAATCATCAGTTCGAGCGGATCATGAAGGTGCAGGCCATCAAGAAGCGCTACGATCTCGAGCACCTCGAGGGGGATGCCATGATCGACGCCATCGTGCGCGATTCCGGGCTGAGCCGCGAGGAGGTGGAGCGCTGTCTGCAGCTCGATCAGGAGGTACTGCGCCAGACCTCACTGAACACGAAGGTCGGAAACGATGATGGCGAAGCGACGGAGCTCGGCGATATCGCCGTATCGCCGGACAATGTCGAGGACCAGGTGCTCGATGAGCAGCAGATTCAGGAGCTTTATGATTCACTGGATCAGCTCAGCGAGGAGGACCGAAACACCCTCGTGCTCCGCTACGGTCTCTTTAACGGGAAGCGCCACACCCTGAGGGAGATCGCCGAGCTCTACCATGTGAGCCCGGAGGCGATCCGGCAGCGGGAGCAGCACGCGATCAAAACGATCCGAAACGCGATGAGCGGCGAGTAATCCGATATTTCATCAGGAGGGCTTCTATGATTACGATCGATCTCATCACCGGTTTCTTAGGTTCCGGTAAAACGACCTTTATCGAAAAGTACGCGCGCTGGCTCGTCGCGAAGGGCGAGCGTGTCTGCATCCTCGAGAATGACTACGGGGCCATCAACATTGACCGTGTGCTGCTGCAGGATCTCCTCGGCCCAAACTGCGAACTCGAGATGGTGGTCGGCGGCGATGGGGCCGTAGCGCATCAGCGACGTTTCCGCACGAAGCTTATCAGCATGGCGATGCTCGGCTATACCCGCGTCCTCGTGGAGCCGAGTGGGATCTATGATATCGATGAGTTCTTCGACACGCTCTATGAGGAGCCGCTCGACCGCTGGTACGAGGTGGGCTCGGTGCTCACCATCGTCGACGCCCAGCTCGACCCGGACCTCTCGCCTGCGTCCCGCTATCTGCTCGCCTCGGAGGCCGCAGGTGCTGGAAAAATCATCCTCAGTAAGCTGCCCGTCACATTGTCGACACCGAAACACGACAAAGCGCGGCCAGAGGCGAACCGCACTGCGGGTATCGACACTGGTCGCAGAAATGACCGCCGACAGCGCGCGATGACCGCACCGGTCGACAACATTGACCAGCACCCAGAGCGTGCGCAGAACGATGTAATCGCACAGACGCTCGCGATCCTGAATCAGGTGATGGAAGAGGTGCAGTGCGCGCGTCGCTTCGCATATCCCGCCGATGTGCTCGCGAAGCCATGGGATCAGCTCGAGGATAGCGATTTTCAGATGCTGGAGGCCGCCGGTTACCGGCATGTCAGCTTCCTGAAGAAGGCCGTCGCCGAAGAGGATGCGTACCAGTCGCTCTTCTATATGCATTATGAAACCACGCCGGAGGACCTGCAGGCGCGTGTGCTGAAGCTCTTCGCGGATCCCGCTGCCGGCCACGTCCTCCGCATCAAGGGCTTCTCCAGCGGCCTCGAGCTGAATGTCACGAAGGACGAGCGGCATTTCCGCCCACTTTCTGTGCCGACCGAGGACGTCATCATCGTCATCGGAGAAGGCCTCCGAAAGGACATCGTCGCCGGCTACTTCCCGGGTGCCGTCACCATCTGATACCGAAAGCTGAAAACTGACTATTTGAGGAAAGTACGAACTATGTTAAAATAGTTAGTACTTTTTTTGATGCAGTGCAACACAGGCATCTTAATATATGTGAGGGAGGAACGTACGATGGCTTGTACGACGATTTTAGTAGGTAAAAACGCGAGCTATGATGGCTCGACGATGATCGCCCGGAACGATGATTCCGGTGCGGGAAAGTTCACAGCGAAGAAGTGGGTTGTGATGGAGCCGTCCCAGCAGCCGCGGGTATACCGCTCGGTGCTGAGCCATGTGGAGATTCCGCTGCCGGAGAATCCGCTCCGCTATACCGCGATGCCGAACGCCGTGAAGGGGGAGGGCATCTGGGCGGCTGCCGGCGTGAACAGTGAGAACGTCGCGATGACCGCCACTGAGACCATCACCTCGAATGCACGTGTACTCGGTGCTGATCCGCTCGTCACCTTCGAGCCGGGCGATGAGCATACACCGGAGAAGGCCGGCGGGATCGGCGAGGAGGATATCGTCCTCCTGGTCCTTCCGTATATCCACTCTGCTCGCGAGGGCGTCGAGCGTCTCGGCAGCCTGCTCGCGCAGTACGGCACCTATGAGATGAACGGCATCGGCTTCCAGGATGTGAATGAGATCTGGTGGCTCGAGACCATCGGCGGACACCACTGGATGGCACGTCGCGTACCGGATGACCAGTATGTCATCATGCCGAACCAGCTCGGCATCGATCACTTCGATTTCGAGGATGCCCTCGGTGCGCAGAAGGAGTTCATGTGCTCCGCGGATCTCCGTGCGTTCGTGGAGAAGAATCATCTGAATCTGAATCAGGGTGACGCCTTCAATCCACGACTCGCCTTCGGCAGCCACGACGATTCTGACCACACCTACAACACCCCACGTGCCTGGGCGCTGTTCCGTTACTTCAACCCGCGCACGTACCGCTGGGATGGCCCGGACGCAGACTTCACCCCGGTGAGCGACGACCTCCCATGGTCCCTCGTGCCGGAGCATAAGATCACGGTGGAAGAGGTGAAGTGGGCGCTTTCAAACCACTATCAGGGCACCCCGTATGATCCGTATCGGAAGCACGGGGACAAGTCACTCTGCGGCACCTACCGGACCATCGGCATCAACCGTACGAGCTTCATGGCCTGTCTCCAGCTCCGCCCATACGTACCGGCCGATCTTCAGGCGCTCGAGTGGATCTGCTACGGCTCCAACGCATTTAACGCGTTTGTACCATTTTATGCCAATGTTGACGGAACCCCGGCGTATATGAACAGCACCACCGCACAGGTGTCCACCGACAGCTTCTACTGGGCGAGCCGGATGATCGCGGCCCTGTCGGACGCTGCCTACAGCTACACCTCCTCCCACATCGAACGCTACCAGAATAAGGTAGCCATCGCAGGTCACCGCCTGATCCGGGAGTATGACCAGCGCTTCATGGACACGAAGGACACAACGCTCGAGGAGGCCAATGAGGCCATCGCCGAGATGCTTCGGAGAGAAACGGACGACGTGCTGGACAAGGTACTGTATGAGGCCAGCATGCACATGAAGAACGCGTTCGCGCGCTCGGATGCATAAACGTATACGATACAGACTGCCGGAGAGAGCGATTTCTCCGGCAGTGGTATCTCACGTGATGTGACGATGTAACGCAGGAAGCATTGGCCTGAAAAACATGGATTTAAGTAATAGGTAAGGAATGAACGAAGATAGAATTTTCAGAGAAGAACAGGCGCATCTGACGGAGCAGTACGGAAAGCTCGCGCGGATGAAGGAGCAGATGGAGGCCGAGCTCGTCGATCTCCAGCGACAGGCACAGGAGGAGAAGAACACGGTCGCGGATGACCTCCAGTACGACTTCGTCGGCATCGAGGAGTCACAGGAGACGCTGATCGAGTTTGAGACCATGAGCCGTGCCGTCGAGGAGCTCAATATCTCGAGCCGGACGGTATCGATGGGGCTGCAGCGCGTGAACCGCCTGCTGCCGCGTCCGTACTTCGCGCGCATCACCGTGCAGTTCCCGGAGGAGACGGAAGAGGAGAGCTTCTATATCGGCTCTTCCTCGGTGTCAAACGAGCATCATGAGCCGGAGATCATCGACTGGCGAAGCCCGATCGCGGAGGTGTACTACAACCAGGCGCTGGGCGAGACCTCCTATATGGTCGATGGACGTAAGATCCCGGTGGACCTGAAGCTTCGCCGGCAGTTCGATCTGGAGCGCGATGTGCTGAAGGCCTACTTCGACACGAAAATCGCGCTGGAGGATCCACTGCTGATCCACTCGCTTACGAAGAAGCGGAGCGATAAGATGCAGTCCATCACGGAGACGATTCAGAAGGAGCAGAACCTCATCATCCGCTATCCGGACGTGCCGGTGCTGCTCGTGCAGGGCATCGCAGGCTCTGGTAAGACCTCCGTGCTGCTGCAGCGTATCGCGTATCTGTTCTACCGCCGCCGGCATACCCTGCGGCCGAACCAGGTGGCGCTCATCACGCTGAATCCGGTCTTCCAGCAGTACATCGACCACGTGCTGCCGGAGATGGGTGAGGCGAATCCAGTGACCATGACCTGGTCCGACTTCCTCGATGATCTCGGGGTGAAGAGCCTCGGCGAGGCGGATATCACGGAAGCGGATGCGCTGCACCAGATCGATGAGGGCCTGGTGGGCTTCTCTATCGAGGCGAAGCATCTCCACAATATCAATCTGAAGCGTGCACGTGTGCTCGATAAGCAGCAGATTCTCGGTGTGCTTCGCCGCCATAAGGGAACCTCATCCACGACCTGGCTGATCCAGACTGCGGTGGAGGAGCTCGAGGAGCTCGCACGCAGCAACGCGCAGAAGCAGGAAAAGAAGAAGCACGATCAGGGCCTCGACGATCTCTATGACGAGGAGCCGGATGAGAGCCAGATGGGTGGTGTCTATGAGAAGATCCGAAACCTCGACTGGCTCGATATGGAGGCCATCGGTCAGTCGATTCTCGGAAAGGATGATCTGACACCGGCGGAGTTCAGCTACCTCAAGATGACGCTGACCGGCACCTCGGATCGCAACACTCGTTACGTGATCGTCGATGAGGTGCAGGATTATACGGAGGCGCAGCTCATGCTGCTCGCACGCTACTTCCGTAACGCGCACTTCATGTTCCTCGGCGATGAGTTCCAGTCGATCCACAGTGGTACGGCGAGCTTCGCGGATATCCGCCGGATGTTTACGGAGCAGGGTAAGGAGGTGACGGAGCTCTCGCTGATGACGAGCTATCGTTCCTCCCCGGAGATCACGAAGCTCTTCACGAGCCTGCTGCCGCAGGAAATCCGGATCCAGACGAATTCCGTGCAGCGGGAGGGTGTGGAGCCGACGGTGCTGGCCTGCGAAGACCACGAGACTTACGTGGAGGAGCTGCGTCGTGTGATCCGGGAGAACGACCGCACGGAGGGGCTCACGGCGATCGTATGCTGCGACTGGACCGGCATCAATATGATGCGTCGGACACTCGGGGACGACACGCCGCACATCATCCGCTCCTATGAGGCACTGCCGAAGAGTGGTGTGGTGATGATGGAGCTGAAGCTCGCGAAGGGGCTCGAATTCGATACCGTCATCCTGCCGGATGTGTCGGTGCGGGATTATCCGGACCGGGCGCTGTACCGGCACCGGCTGTATACCGCGGAGTCGCGCGCGACGGAGAAGCTGATCATCCTGGCGGATGGGGAGCTGTCGCCGCTGGTTCATGTATAATCACCGGAGGGGAGACATCGAAATCACAGTATAATTCAATGACGGACTCGAAGGGCCGGCAGCTGAAGCACAGTACTACGAGATCGGAAAAATCACAAATCGGGCCCTAAGAACCAGTAGGCTCTCTGCAAACGACTGAGTTTTCTTTATGAAAACTCAGTGTTGCAGAGAGTGCTAAGGAAAAATTACTCCAACTGGTTCTAAGGGCCCGATTTGGATTTATTCACGATCTCTTCGTATGGCTTCAGCTGCCGGTCCTTCGGATCCTGCCTGAACTGTTTTCGATAATTCCCCCTCCGGCATATACACGTCGAATCATATATTGTATTCAACAAACGTCTGTGCTATTATATTTTTATTAACTGAACTATTATGCGAAAACGGAGCGAGAAATGGAAGAGATTCTGGAAGGACTAAATAAAGCGCAGCTGGAGGCGGTGACGTCGACGGAGGGCTTCGTGCGTGTGATCGCGGGGGCGGGATCCGGGAAGACGCGGGCGCTGACGCATCGTTTCGCGTATCTCGTGACGGAGCTCGGGGTGCTGCCGGGAAACATCCTCTGTGTGACCTTCACGAACAAGGCGGCCAACGAGATGCGGCAGCGGATCCATCAGCTGACGGGCGATAATGATACGGGCTATATCAGCACCTTCCATGGTTTCTGTGTGAACATCCTGCAGGAGGACAGCCATGCGATCGGCTATCCGAAGAGCTTCATGGTGCTCGATAACAGCGACATCGATGAGATGCTGAAGATCATCTATGAGGAGCGGGGGCTCACGCTCCGGGATAAGACCTTCGCGAGCGCACGGGATATGTTTGAGATGCGGAAGTGTCTCACGGAGCCGGGCTACTTCCTCGACATGATCGCGCTCCCGATCGATGAGCTGCATGAGAAGTATCTCCAGGCGACCGAGGTGAATGACATCCTCTTTTACGGTTATCTCTACCAGGAGCGGAAAACCTTTGCGGTCGACTACAACGATCTCATCATCCTGAGTCTCTACATCTTCCAGGAGCATCCGGACATCGCGGAGAAGTGGCAGAAGCGTCTCATGTACATCCAGATCGACGAGTTCCAGGACATCGATCCGCTGCAGTACCGGCTCATGGAGGTGCTGTGCGCCTACCACCATAACCTCTTCATCGTGGGCGATCCGGACCAGACCATCTACACCTGGCGCGGTGCGAACGTGAAGTACCTGCTGGACTTTGATCAGCATCATCCGGGCACGCAGACGATCATGATGATGGAGAATTACCGTTCGACGCCGCAGATCCTCCGGGTGGCCAATGCTCTGATCCGGAAGAACAGGAAGCGGATCGAGAAGGAGCTGCTCCCGATGCTTCCCGATGGCGTACCGGTCGTCTGTCATCTCGCAGAGGACAGCACGAAGGAAGCCGAGTGGATGGTGAAAAACATCGAAACCCTGCATCAGATGGGCGTCGCTTATAACGAAATGACGGTCATGTACCGGGCGCACTATGTCACGCGGACGATCGAGGAGGTGCTTCTTCGATCGAAGATTCCGTACACGATCTACTCCGGTGTGCAGTTTTTCGGGCGCATGGAGATCAAGGACGCACTGTGCTATCTGCGCATGATCGTCTATAAGGATGATCTCAGCTTCCGACGCATCGCGAATGTCCCGAAGCGGAATCTCGGTGTGCGCCGTATGAAGTTCCTCGAGGAGTACACGGAGCACCACGGAGGCACACTGTATGACGCCCTCGTGAAGAACCTGGAGCATGAGATCTTCCGGGGCACGAAGGCGCGGGAATTTGTCGCACTCATCGAGAAATATGCGACGATCTATGCAGAGCGGACGATCTCCGAGGTGCTGACGAGCATCCTGCATGAGTCCGGCTACGAGAAGCTGCTGCGCACGGAGGGCGCGCAGGACCGTCTCGATAATCTCGCGGAGCTCAAGCAGGCGGTGTTCTCCTTCGAGACGAGCGCCGGCGAGGAGACGGATCTCGAAGCGTACCTGAAGAGCGTCGCGATGCTCAGCAATATGGATATCGCGGACAGCCACGACCGCGTGAAGCTCATGACGGTCCATACCGCGAAGGGCCTGGAGTTTCCATACGTCTTTCTCTGCAGCATGAGTGAGGGTATCTTCCCGTCGAAGAAGGTGAACACCCTCGAAGGCATGGAAGAGGAGCGGCGCCTCGCGTTCGTCGCGATCACACGTGCCGAAAAGGGACTCTATCTCTCCGAAGCTGCCGGCCGGAATTTCGATGGTTCGCCGCGCTATCCGTCGCGCTTCATCCTGGACATCGACCGGGACCTCCTGCACTTCACCGAGGCACCGAAGGCAGGGCTTCTGAAGGAGGCGGAGAGCTATATCCAGCTGGTCGACAGCCACTTCCGGCGCAGTGACGATGCCGCGGTCTTTCACATTGGCGACCGCATACGACACCGCGCCTTCGGACTCGGTACGATCCAGGAGGTGGACCTCGACCAGTCGGCCTACACGATCCGCTTCGACGACCTCCCGACGGAGCGCCGGCTGAGTCTCCGCGTGAAGATGGAGAAGGTGGAAGAGTGAGTGCCGTAAATTTGTTATAAGTCAAGGCAGGGGATCCGGAGAGGCGGCAAACGAAGCACAGTACTCCGTTTGCCGCCCCTCCGGTCCCCTTCCTAAGCTGTGCTTCGAAATCAAGATATGCTATACTAGAGTAATTCTATCTACAGGAGGAAAATCCATGCTCCAGATCAATACAGCATTTACGAGGGATCCGCAGGCGGATGCCTACATCCGTGACTTCATCAACGATCGGGTGATGTCCCTTCTGATCAACGATATCGAGTGGGCGGCGGGCCAAAGCTATCTCAAGGTGCGACCGGACGATGAGGAATACCAGGAGAACATCCACTTCTACTTCCCGGATCACTATGATCGAGAGGATGGCGCAACGGCGTTTCTGAATCTGCTGAAGGGTGTGAAGTCGAAGGATCCGTTCATCCCGAACATCTACGAGGAGTATGCGCTCCACGCGGCGATCCACAGCTACATCCATAACTGCGAGGATAAGGGACTGAGTCCGGCGCGTCCGATGCCGCAGGAAGCCCGTCAATATGTTATAAATGTACTGAAAAACGAGTACCTCACCGACGAGGAGAAGGATGAGATGGACCCGGATGTCCGGCTCGCCAGCTTCGAGGATATGTATGACTACGACGATTTTCTTACCTTTAATATGGATTATGCGATGCTCGACCATATGACGGAGGAGGAGATCGACGCTGCACGAGAGCCGAAGGACTGATCTGTCCGGCGTTCGTCGAGCAGCTCGTTTATCCGCGCCCTGGGTGCGAGGATGCGGCGGATCCAGATGGGTCGCTGCGGACATATAACAAAATAACGGTATGTTTTGCAAGCCCGGAAAATCGCTGATTCCGGGCTTGCTCTTATCAGAATGGAGAGAGTACGCATGTTTAATCCAGATTATCAGCTGGGCCTTGACACCGCGCTTCTGAAGCAGCGGGATCTGGTTCGTTTTTTCGATATCGACGGGGTGCTGTCGGTGTATGCCTATGGAGCAGATGGTATCAACGCGGTACGCGACGAGGCGTTCGATGCCTTCATGGAAACCCATGACCTCTATCAGTACGCAGCTGCGCCGGTCTTTATAAAAGAGTACATCGAGCAGTATACGACGCCGACGCTGAACTATGTGGTGAGTCAGTCCGGCACCGAGGCGCAGGACCAGCAGAAGCTCGCGTTTCTCAAGCGCTGCTATCCTGGCCTGTTCCCGGAGGACCATATCCTGTTTACACGGAGCGATGTGAAGGCGGAGGCTGTGCGGGAAGCGCTGGAAAAGAACCATCAGGGACTCGAGACACCGCATCTGTTCATCGATGACAGCGCAGGCGTCCTCGATAAGCTGCAGCTCGCCGGCATCCGCGCGGTGCACGTTTCGAGCCTGCTTTTACTTGCGACACTGCGCGAAAACGCATAAAATAGAAGTAAATCAATGCGTGCCGGGCACGTATCGAGTCTGCTTCTGTTTATGGCGCTTCACAGAAGCAGACAAAGGGGATAGAAAAACAGAATATAAAGGGGCGTTCCAGGATGGATGGTGCTATTACCATCCGGGAAGGAGTATGTATGAAGCAGTTACGTGAAGACATTCGTGTGTTAACCCATGCCGCGATCCGGCTCGTGCTGAAGGACGAGCATCATGAGGATGTCGTGATCTACTGTGACCCGTTTCACCTCGTGGAAACCACAGCCGATGCCGATCTCATCCTCGTAACGCATGCGCACTATGACCACTATTCGGTCGAGGATATCGCGAAGGTACGGAAGAGTGGCAGTGAAGCGATCTACCCGGCCTCGATGCGCGGGGAGACCGGGGATTCCGGTATCGACGATGCACAGGAGCATTTTCTCGCATGGAACGAGAGCCTGGATTTCCGTGGCATAAAGATCACCGCTATCCCGGCCTATAATCCGGAGAAGCGCTTCCACCCGGCGGCACAGCAGTGGATCGGCTATCTGCTCGATGATGGTACACGTCGCATCTATATCGCCGGCGATACCGACATCACGCCGGAAGCCGAGGCGGTACGCTGCGATGTCGCGCTGCTTCCGATCGGCGGTACCTATACCATGAACGCACATGAAGCGGCGACACTGGCCGTCATCCTGCGCCCGCAGCTGGTCATCCCGACACACTACGGCTCCGTCGCCGGAGAGCCGGAGGACGAGGAGGTCTTCCGTCAGGCCGTCGGAAAATCCGCACCGATGGTGCATGTCGAGATCCGTATGGAGCGCTACGCGTAAAAAAGTTAAGAATCATCTTAAGAATTTCATAATGAGACATTTCGCTTTTCTTCAAGCACTTCGGAACAGATTCCGTTATGATAAAGATGCTTGAGAAAGACATCAGGCACAATCCTTTTTTAAAACTAAATCCTTTATAATTAATCCCGGTTGCTTCCCGGGATTTTTTATTTTATTTTGTGCAGCACCGAAAAGCAACAGAGCCCAAATGGCCATTTATGGACGATTTGGGCTCTGTTGCTTTTCGGTGGGCAAGACGCGAAGCGTCTCTGCCCAGCTTAATCGAAGCTTCTTGAAAAAAAGCTGAGATGCGCTGCACAACACCTTCGAAAATTTGGGCATAAAAAATGTTATCATATATATAAAATAATTTTTATGCTCTTTCTTCCAAACTGTCTTGTAAAGATTTCTCTTTCCTCATAAAATAGCAAGGCTGTCTAAAAATATCAGCATGTTCATCTGCGCTGCAGATGATCTGTAGCAATATAATTCACACGACTCAGGTCGTCTTTATCGTTTCAGGTTATTCAATGGCTAAAATTAATACACAGAACACAAAAGGTAACAAGAATCTCATCATCAAAATCAATGGACGCGATGGCTCCAGTACGGTGATTAAGCAGGAGACGGAACAGCTGCTGGAGGATGCATACAGCGACGAGCTCGAAAACGAAGCAGACATGGAGAACGAGCTGGAGCTTTCCGATGAGCTGACGCAGGTGGCCGTCGACGAGGACGAAGATGTGAGCGATGAGGACCTCGAGGAAGAGGAGCTTTCCGATGAGGACCGCGAAGCACGAACCCTCGATATGGAAGCACTCGCAAACCTCGAGAATGTATCCGCTGATGATCCGGTTCGTATCTATCTGAAGGAAATCGGAAGCTACCCGCTGCTGACACCGGAGGAGGAGCTCGACCTCGCGAATCGCTGCAAGAACGGCGACCTGTATGCGCGTCAGCGCCTCATCGAGTGCAACCTCCGTCTGGTTGTTTCCATCGCGAAGCGCTTCACCGGACGTGGCATGAGCTTCCTGGATCTCATCCAGGAGGGCAACATGGGTCTCATGCGTGGTGTCGAGAAGTTCGAGCCGGAGCGTGGCTTCAAGCTTTCCACCTATGCGACCTGGTGGATCCGTCAGGCGATCGCGCGTGCGCTCGCCGATCAGTCGAGAACCATCCGTGTGCCGGTACATATGGTTGAGCTCATCAATAAGATCAAGAAGACCTCCCGTCAGCTGGCGCTGACCCTCGGTCACGAGCCGACCACTGCCGACATCGCCGAGTACCTGAACATCCCGGAGGAGCGTGTACAGGAGGTCGTCAACTACGATGCCGGTCCTGCTTCCCTCGACAGTAAGGTCGGTGAGGATGAGGATTCTGATCTCGGCTCCTTCATCGCCGACGAGAAGATCATCTCCCCGGAGCAGAACGTGACGAACGTGATGATGAAGGAACAGGTCGAGAAGATCCTCTGTAACCTTTCGGAGCGTGAGCGTGAGGTCCTGGAGATGCGTTACGGTCTCGTCGATGGACGTGAGCGTACCCTCGAGGAGATCGGTACCATGTACCATGTCACACGTGAGCGTATCCGTCAGATCGAGAACAAGGCACTTCGTAAGCTGCAGAATCCGAAGTACAAGCGCGAGCTGGAAGGCTTCCTGGAGAATAACTGATTCACGAACCGGACTTTCTGTTATAATGGCAGAAAGGCCGGTTTTTTCACACCAGGCGATCAAACGCCCGAAACAGATAACAGATTTACGGTATCCAATGCATACACTCGTGCACCCGCCGGATGGCCTGCGGATCTGCGATATGCGATGGAAACAGCGGACCCATCACGGGAACGCATAGCATTCGCTGCGGCGATATGCGTATGCGATGGAAACATTGGCTCATAAAACATGAACCAGCATATAGAGAAAGAAAGGTACGATATGAACGATTTCAGAAAACGCTCCGGTCAGCCGAAAAAGTCAGGCGCAGCAGCGAAGCGCGGACAGGGAAAGAACGGCAGAAACGCTTCCGCAAACGGCTTCAGCAGCCCGCGAAAGAGCAGTGGCGCAGCGAGCACGAAGCCTTATTACCAGACGAAGCTCCAGGGCCGCACAGGTGCGCAGCCGGGCGACTACGTCATCATCTCAGACGGAAAGCAGGAGATCACGACCCGTGTGAACCTCGCGAGCCACCCGTTCTGTAAGAAGAAGGTCGGCGACCGCGTCACCATCAAGGCCGTCGAGTGGACGCTCGTCCGCATCCTCTACCAGGGCAGCGAAGCCTACCATAAGGTCTTCGACGCCGACACGCAGCGCGAACACTTTGGGTACTAATCCATGAGCATCGTCTCCTATTGCTAAAGGAAGGAAATCATGTCTATTTACGAATATATCTGTGATCATCTGACGCCGTCCGGCACGCTGCCGGCGGATTTCAAGCTGCCGGGCTGCACACCGGCGGAGGCGAGCAGCTCCCACAGCGCACTCTCCGACATGCAGCTCGTCGATGGTGCGCTGGACGGCATCGCGCTGTTCCACGGCCCGTCCGAGAAGGCCGACTGTACGCCGCTCGCGGATCTCATAAGCTCGACCTCCATGGGCGACACCGAGAGCATTCAGGCGGCCATCGAGGCGTATTTCGCGCCGTCCACGGGCCACCGTATGCTTCCGCTCGAAGCCCCGCTTCTTCAGTGGACAAGCGACCATACGGACGCGGTCAATGCAGACGGGCTGTTTGCATTGGCCGCAAATCTCCTCGTGACGACGGAAAGCTGTGAGTGTGTGAAGCTCGCCCTCGTGCTGTTCTCGATGCTCGACACCGACGACAACGACGCGGTGAAGGACGCGGTCCGCACACTGGCGCTCTCCGACGAATTCACGCTCTTCGCGATTCATGTCGCGGAGACCTGGCAGGACGCCGAAGAGGAGATCCTCCGCTTCGGACAGCAGGTGCACGGCTGGGGCCGCATCCACGCCGTCGAGCATCTGGAGGCGAAGAGCGGCCGCGTGAAGGACTGGCTCTTCCATGAGGGCGTGCACAACACGATCGGTGCCGCCTACTCCGCGCGCACCGTGGCCGATAAGATCCACCTCGCAACCGTCCTCACGAACCCGGCCTTTAACGACGACGATTTCGTGCTCGCCAGCGCCATCCTGGACGGTCTCCTCGATGAATCGAGCATGCAGGGCATCACCGCCATGCCGGACCGCACACAGCTCCTCGATGGCTATCTTCACCAGGCGAGACGCTGCCGCATGAGCGAGCAGACGCTGAACACCGTGCTGAGCGTGCGCGATTACCTCGATCAGAACATCTTCCAGGGCAGCGGTAAGCTCCACGAGCGTGCCGAGGAGATCCTGCATACCGACGACATCCGCAGCTTCGTCCAGGAGCTCCTCGCAAAGGGACAGGGCTTCCGTACCGCCTGCCGCATGGGCATCCAGTGCACCGATGAGATGCTGCACGCGATGGACACGGAGTTCAATGCTTACGCCGATCTCGTCGATGTCCTCCCGAAAGACAATGACACACTTCGGAAGCTGCTCGACATCTACCGCCGCCACCTGCCACTCGCGATGATGGCCTCCGGTCCGCGTGACCAGCTGGGCATCGGCGAAGCCTACCGCCCGTACCATCAGCTGAGCTACCTCGTACAGAACCTCGCTGACAGCACAGGAGAGGGCGAGGACCTCGTCATCAGCGCTCTCCGCTGCCCGGTCAATGCCAACCGACAGATGGCTCTGAACGTCCTCGAAAGCTGGTGTAAGGACGGCTACGAGCCGGGAGACGCGATGCGCGCCGCACTGCAGGAGATTCTCACATCCGAGCCATGCGACGACATCCGGGCACAGCTCGAAGCACTGAAGTACTGATGAAAACGCTGATGCATATCGGAGAATACAGAGACGACATCGTAGCACAACTCGAAGCATTGAAGTACTGATGAACGTTCTGATGCATATCGGAGAATGCAGAGACAGAACCAGCCAGATCTGAAAAGATAACAAATTTACGGTCATAAAAGATAACAAAAAGACGGTATGGATTGTATTCATACCGTCTTTTTGTTATCTTTTCATCGCTTATAACATAATTACGGTAGAAAAGTGCCTACAACTGGACCGTGCGTATCGACCGTAAATCTGTTATCTTTCGACCGTCATCGCGTTATAAGCGAAGCAGGTACCGTAATTTTGTTATACGGTAAAAACGCCAAAAGAATCGCGTGAAAATCGTGAAACTGCTGATTTTTTACCGGAAAATGTCTGAAAAGAAACAGACCACGGCGGACCTGCAGTAGAAATTTCGCTTTTCAGTCCGGCTTTCAGCGCGAAAAAGGGATAACACAGCCCCCGGATCCGGCTGGAAAAACCCCCTCGCAGGCGCTTCGGCGCATACCGTAAATCTGTTAGAAGCTGCCGTCTTTCTGTTACAGCTCACCGTAAATTCGTTATGCCTTACCATCAAAATGTTATCTTTGTGGATAAAAAACGACGCAATTCTGTGCTTTCACCCCTTGTATATATATAAATATATTAAATATTAAATAAGCAAAATAAAAAATTAAACGAAAATCAAATAGCAAGGCGCGCGCGTGGGTGGGAATCGCAGGTTCAGAAACGCCACCCGCAGGAGATATAACATAATTACGGTCATTATGGACGACAAATCGAGGTCTGAATTATAACAAAATTACGGTCATTGATTTTTACCCTGCAGCGTTTTACTATATTGACATATCATTGCACCGACCTAAAGGGTAAGAATCGTGTAGTTATGCTATTGTGTGCTGAATTTCACACGCAGGCATATAACGCCGGTACTTATCATGGGGCTCGTGCGCGGAGACGGAGACGTATGGCAGCTTTTAAAACACAGAAAGAGAAGATGGACGATCAGCGTAGCTATCTGGTCGTAAAGGATAACGCACTGATCCAGAAGGCGAAGTATAATCTCACCGCCAACGAACAGAAGCTTGTGAACTACGTGATCACGATGATCAAGCCGGGCGAAGAAGAGTTTAAAAAATATGAGATTCGTGCCCTGGATTTCGCACGTCTCTGTGGCATCGATCCGAAGAACGTATACCGTGATTTCCGAAACATGATCGATTCCATCGATGAGAAGGCCTTCTGGGTAAACCTCGATAACCGTGTTATCAAGCTCCGCTGGTTTAACGAACCGGAGTATAACGAACGCAAGGGCACGATCAGCCTGATCCTCGACAGCCGTATCAAGACCTACCTTCTCGGAATCCAGAACAACTTCACGGAATATGAGCTGTATAACATCCTCGCGATGACCAGTAAGTACTCCCCGCGCCTGTATGAGCTTGCGAAGTCTTATGCCTATAAGGGCTGGGTTGACATCTCGGTCGATGCCCTCCGGGAGAATCTGATGGCGGATGTCTATACTGCTTTCGGAAACTTCAAGCAACGTGTGCTCGCCCCGGCGATTAAGGAGATCAATGAATACACCGACATCACCGTCTCCTACGACTGCATCACCGATAAGGGTGAGCTCGTCAAGGGCCGCCTGCAGGGCAAACGTATAACATATATACGTTTATACATCGAAAACAAGGATACACTCGATCGCTTCGCGACCTATAACAAGACGGTCGGAAAGATCGAAAAGCGGAATCAGCAGTTCCGCGGCCAGCTGAGTCTGAACTTCGACAGCACCGGCACACTGGTAGATATAGCGTGATTCCACTCGGAACCACGCTTTTTTAACAAATTCTGTGAAAAAGCTGGACAAGAAAAAAATTAACGCTATAATAGAATAGCTTGATTCTAAAAATAGCATCACTATGTGCTTTGATATGTGCATGGGTGCTTCTAGGATCTGCTGTTGTCAATTCGTTCATAGATTTATATAAAGAGGTAGGGTAATGGCAGTAGATATCAAACCGGTTCTCGAAGTCGAGCAGCTCTCAGATGATAAGAAGTTTGGCCGTTTCGTATGTTCACCACTTGCGAAGGGTGAGGGTACCGTCATCGGTAACTCTTTAAGACGTATTCTTCTTTCATCCATGCCGGGTGCTGCAGTCAGCGAGGTGAAAATCGACGGCGTTTATCATGAGTTCTCATCCATCCCTGGTGTGAAGGAGGATGTCGGCGATATCATCCTTAATTTAAAAAAGCTTGCGATCAGAAACACCGCAACCAGCGATGATCCAGTCATGGCATACATCGATTATGCCGGTGAGGGGATCGTACGTGGTTCGGATATCAAGGTAAGCTCCGAGGTCGAGATCATCAACCCGGATCAGGTGATCGCTACCCTTTCCGGTAAGGAAACCAGACTCTACATGGAGATCAAGATCGTAAAGGGCCGTGGCTATGACGGTGCCAATACACGTGATCGCAGTGATCTGCCGATCGGTGTGATCGCTGTAGACTCTATTTTCTGCCCGGTGACGAAGGTCAACCTGACCATCGATCCGCTGGAAGGCGGTCAGGAGGATAAGCTGACCCTCGATGTAACGACCAACGGTGCGATGTCACCGGAGGATGCCGTATCCCTTTCCGCACGTATCTTCGAGTCTCACCTTCAGCTGTTTGCAAACATGGATA
Organism: Oribacterium sp. Sow4_G1_1; assembly: GCF_052116105.1. Classification (NCBI taxonomy): domain Bacteria; kingdom Bacillati; phylum Bacillota; class Clostridia; order Lachnospirales; family Lachnospiraceae; genus Oribacterium; species Oribacterium sp. Sow4_G1_1. The sequence continues at coordinate 66,286 of NZ_JBQKLS010000009.1, read as the reverse complement.
CTGCACAGTCGACCAGCATCGATACCGAGGGTGGCAGTGAGACGGAGACCGATGCAGGTGATATCGATAACATGAGCATCGACGAGCTCGAGCTCAGCGTTCGTTCGTACAACTGCTTAAAGAGAGCCGGCATCAACACCGTCGGTGATCTCCGTGCGAAGACCATGGAGGACCTCAGCAAGGTTCGTAACATGGGCCGCAAGTCGATCGATGAGATCCTCGCAAAGATGGATTCTCTGGGACTTTCTCTTGCGACGAGAGAGGCAGAGTAATCGTCTGATGTTGACCTGAAAAGTGAGACCGATATAGAGTAATAGCATACTGTATGGTTGCTTCCTCCGGGAAGCAGCCATTTTTGTTATAGAAAAACGAAAGGAGGAAAGCATGATGGAAGAGCAGGTAACTGCGCAGAAAGCGGAGCTCAGCAGCTGTCTCAGCAGTGCGCTGAATGCGGGCGAGCTTCTCTTGACCCACGGCGCAGAGGTCAGCCGCGTGGAGGATACCGTCCAGCGCATCGGACGGGCATGTGGATTTGAGCGCGTGGATGTGTTTACGATCACCTCGTATATCGCCGCTACAGCGTTTCTTCCGGATGGGACGACGATGACCGAAAGTCGTCGTATAAAAGCCCGTGTCACGGGTCTCGGAAAGGTCGAGGAGGTCAATGCACTGTCCCGCCACTTCTGCCATGGTGAGATATCCCTGGAGGAGTTCCGCGACGAACTCAGGCGTGTCCGGGAAGAAAAGACCAGCCCGTGGTGGCTCGATCTTCTGATGTATATGGTCATTTCGTTCTCGCTTTCGATTTTTCTCGGCGGAACTTTTCCAGATGGCATCGCATCCGCTCTTTCCGGCATGGTACTGTATGGGATGATCTGTATGAGTGCACATCTTCAGATGAACAGCCTGATCCAGACCTCCATCTGCAGTGCGGTCACGGCGATCGCGGTGCTGCTTCTCGTTCGTCTCGGGATCGGTGTGCACCCGGATAAAATCATGATCGGAAACATCATGCTGGTGATTCCAGGGATGCAGCTGACGAACTCTCTTCGTGACATGATCAACGGAGACACCGTCAGTGGTGTGCTGAATCTGAGTGAAGCGATTCTGAAGGCCGTATCGGTGGCCCTCGGATTTGCCATCGTTCTTCTGGCAGGAGGTTAGGGATGCAGGCAGATATCATACAGACGCTGATGGGGGCGATCAGCTCGCTCGCCTTCGCGATTTTATTTGGTGTACGAAATCGAAAAGCGCTGATCTCTATCGTGATCGGCAGCGCGATCGGCTGGGCAGCTTATATCGTCTGTCAGTACGCCGGTTACGGAAAAACCTTCGGCATGCTGGCCTCTGGGCTGACGATCGCGGCGTGGAGTGAGATCCTTGCGCGGATCATCAAGACTCCAGTGGTTGTGATGCTGGGACCGATGTTGATTCCGGAATTCCCGGGCGGCGGTCTTTACTATGCGATGTACAGTCTGATCGAGGGAGATACAGCACAGTTCGGTGCGACACTGAAGCTCGTGCTGGCCGAGGCGGGCGCGATCGCCCTCGGCATCATCATCGCTGCCTACGTGGCAGGCTTTCTGACAAATCTTCGGAAGGCCTATAAAGTGAGCAGAAACCGCTGAGCTGTCTTCATAATCTGCGGTGGAGTTTGGATGCATTTTCGCTTATAATAAAGGAGACTGTCACGCTGTGTCAGCAGTAGTATCCACAGTATTTTGAAAACCCGAAAGGAGTAGAGGATATATGAAAATTGCAGTTTTAGGTGCAGGCGCCATGGGCGGTCTGTACAGTGCGTACCTGAGCCGGCACAACGAGGTGACGGTTATCGACGTCAACGCACAGGTCGTAGAGAAGATCAATGCAGATGGCCTCGAGGTGCAGGAGCCGGATGGTACGTCTCAGGTGTATCATCCACATGCGGTGCTGTCCACCGAGGGGATGGCGCCGGTCGATCTGATCGTCGTGTTCGTGAAGGCGATGTTCAGCGAGAGCGCGCTGAATAACAACCGTAGCATCATCGGTCCGGAGACCTATCTTATGACCCTGCAGAACGGAAGCGGCCACGAGGATATGCTCGGGAAGTTCGTACCGCAGGAGCACATCATCATCGGTACGACACAGCATAACGCAAGCGTCGCCGGCTTCGGTGTGACGAAGCATGGTGGCAGCGGTATGACCCACATGGGCTGTGTGACCGGTGATGTCAAGCGGCTTCAGAAGTTCGCAGATGCGTTCACGGCGTGCGGTCTCGATGCGGATGTATCCGACGGCGTGCAGAAGATGATCTGGAACAAGATGTTTACTAATGTCTCTGCCAGTGCGCTGACGGGTGCCCTGCAGGTTCCGCTGGGCTTCATTTCCGCAGATGAGCATGCATGGAAGCTCTGCTGTCAGCTGATCCGCGAGGCGGTGGATGTCGCAGCGGCGCTCGGCATGGACTTCGATTATGATGAGAAGGTCGCGGAGGTCAAGGCGGTATGCGATAAGAGCCCGAATGGTCTCACCAGCATCTATGCCGATCTTCGGGATGGCCGCCGCAGCGAGGTGGATACCATCAGCGGTAGCATCGTCCGCGCGGGTGTCAAGGCCGGCGTACCGACCCCGAGCCACCGCTTCCTGGTGGGCCTCATCCATGCGATGGAGAACCGTCCGAGAGCATAAGCGGGCGGGTGCCGGATGGAGGCATTGTCCTCGTGAAGATGTACGGAGGGCGGCACTTTCATGGCAGCATTGCCCTCGTGAAGGGATCGAGGGCGGCACGGAAGTGCAGGTGTACACCGGCAGATAAAATCATATGAATCATCATGCACCTCGGGTGCATCGTGAGATAAATCAAGTTTCTGTTCAGCGCGGGACCTGCGTTTCGATGAAGGGCGGCCAGCGCAGAACGACAAATTTATGTAAGGAGAATATTTTATGTCCGAAGAGTTCGTAACCTATGACTGGGAGGCTGGAAAGCCGAAGACCGTCGCTGCAGATCAGCTTCCACCAAAGGAGTACATGAAGGGTGGTCTTCATATCGTCGACCTGAGCAAGTGCATCGATCCGAGCACCGAGAGCCGTCGTTGCAACTTATGGCGTTTCAACACCGGTGGTGTCGTACCTGATTTCCATACGAATGTAGATATCGGAAGCCACCTCGGTACGCACTGTGAGTGTCCGTACCATCATGACAGCAGCTGGCCGAGCGTTGCAGAGCTTCCACTCGATCAGTTCATGGGTCGTGGTATCTACTGCACACTGGATCTTCCGGAGGATCACCAGATCACCGCTGAGGATCTCGAGAAGGCACTCGGTGGCTGGGTCCAGGAGGGCGACACCGTCATCCTCGACAGCCCGCACAAGATCCCGCCATTCACGAAGCTGACCGGCGGCCCGACCGACCATCGTCTTCAGGTAGGTGCAGACATGGCGCAGTGGCTCGCAGATCACAAGGTACAGTGCGTGGGCTTCGGTGATGGTGTAGCGATCGAGGGCGATGTTCGCAACGTAAAGCCGTTCCATGATATTCTGATGGCGCAGAACGTTACCTTCCTCGAGGTTCTGTGCAACCTGGAGCTTCTGAAGACGGATACGTTCTTCATCAGCTATGCTCCGATGAACATCATCGGCCTCGACTCCTGCCCGACACGTGTGTACGCGATCGAGGGTATGCCGGGCTTCACTCGTTGATCGCGGGTGCGATGAGGCATCACAATCTAAGATAATCGAAAAGGCTTCCCCTTCCGGGAGGCCTTTTTGTGAAATGGGTTTATTCAGAATGGGGGACCCGGAGGAGCGTCAACGGAGGCACAGTACTCCGAGACCGGTGAACTATAAGCCGGGGACCCGCTACACGAACGGTTATGTAATATTAACAAAAGGAGAACATCATGATATCCGGAAATATTCATGAAAACGAAAATCTGCGTTTTCTGCCGGCGGCGTTACAGCGTGCCGTGCAGTTCCTGAAGGAGAACGACCTCGCGGCGCACGAGCCGGGAAAGTTCGAGCTTGACGGTGATAAGATGATCCTCCAGGTCATCGACCAGGACACCGCTCCACGCGAGCAGCTGCGTCCGGAGTGCCATCGCAAGTATGTCGATGTACAGTTCCTCGCAGCCGGCGGTCCGGAGCGCATCGGCTGGTATCCGGACCTAGGCGATAGTGAGACCGACGAGAATCTGCTCGATACCCCGCGTGACATCTGCTTCTATAAGAACAACGCGCATGCCCGTGAAGGCATCATCGAGATGCAGCCGGGCAGCTACGCGATGTTCTTCCCATGGGATGTGCACGTACCAGCCATCCAGGTCGACGCACCGGCGCATATCCGGAAGATCGTCATCAAGGTGGCTTTCGACACCTGCCTCTGAGCGGAGGGGGGTCGCGGGCATCCGGTCATCACCTTAAGAATTTCGTAAGGGGGTCTGACCCCATTAAATTTTTCTAAACAGAATCTAAACCGCAGTTTATGGGGTCAGACCCCATAAAGTGGTGGGCCGGGCTCCTGCCGTAATGCAGCTGATCTTTGGAGTGGTGGAGTGAGCGTCTTATGTTTCACTGACGGTGAAGTAATCCGGATGCCGCTCGATCGTATCCATGAGATTGCCGCGGAAGCTGGTCAGGTGCTCGCTGATTTTCGTCTCGGCGCAGACATCATCCGGGAGGCCGAGCAGGAGATAGTCACAGAACTCGCGGTGCTGGCGGTTGACGCGGGTGAAATCGCATCTGCCCTCGAAGACATCGAGGTAGCGGAGGCGATCGTAGTGGGAGACGAGGCCGCGCATCGCGAGCCAGGTGTGAGAGCGGCCGCCGAAGTAGTACATCATACGATGAAACTCGTCGTCTAGCTGGATGATCTCGTCCACTGAGTCCTCGATGTGGCTGATCAGGGCATTCTGCTTCCGCATGCACTCCATCAGCTCCTGGATCTGACTGCGGTCGATCTTTCCGGCGACATCCCGGAGCAGTGCACTCTCGAGCAGAAGGCGGGTCGAGTGGCCCTCCTTGACGAGTGTCAGATCGATGCGGCTGACCCGGGTTCCGCGCTGCGGAAAAATGTCGACCAGCCACTCGCTCTGCAGGGTGGTCAATGCTTCGTGCACCGGTGTACGGCTCATCCTGAGCGCATGCGCGAGCTCGATCTCGTTCAGCGACTCCCCCGGCTTGAGCCGGAGCGTCATGATATTCGAACGCAATACGCGGGAAGCGTAGGCGCGGTTGTTTTCGTTTTTATATGGAGATGGGATGATCAGGTTCATGTGCAGGACTCCTTCCATGAGATTCAATATAACTAATATATCAGTGCAACGGGTGCTTTTCAAGATGATGTATACAAAAATCGCATAAAATATTTGGTGATTAAGAAGATAAATATAGAAAAATCAGTCAAATATGCCTTGAAATGCATCTGTAAACTGTGCTATGCTAGCACCAATGAAAAACAACTGATATATTATTGCGAAAAGCTTGACGATTAAGAAAAGGAGAGTTAATTATGAGTATTCGTGTACCTGTAGAAACGGTGAAGGCAACGGTCAAGAAGGCATTTCTGAACCTCGGTTTAACAGAGGCGCAGGCAGAGCAGTGCGCAGAGATCCATACCGAGAGCAGCCTCGAGGGTATCGAGAGCCACGGCCTCAATCGTGTACCTCGTTTTGCGGAGTATGTTCAGAAGGGCTGGGTCGATATCAAGGCGAAGCCGGAGCTGGTTGGTGCGAAGGGTGCAGTCGAGAACTACGATGGTCACCTCGGCATCGGTACACTGAATGCTACCTTCTGCATGGATCGTGCCGTAGAGCTTGCAAAGGTACATGGTATCGGCTGCGTCGCACTGAAGAACACGACCCACTGGATGCGTGGTGGTTCCTATGCATGGCAGGCAGCACAGGCCGGCTTCATCGGTATCAGCTGGACCAACACCGAGAGCTGTATGCCGATGTGGGGCTCGAAGAAGCCGGGCGTCGGTAATAACCCGTTCTGTATCGCGATTCCGCGGAAGAGCGGCCCGATCGTCCTCGATATGGCGATGAGCCAGTATGCATACGGTAAGCTCGGCGTATATCGTCTCGCTGGTAAGCAGCTTCCATATCCGGGCGGCTTCGATAAGGATGGTAATCTGACCAGCGATCCGGGTGCGATCGAGGTCAGCGGACGTATCCTTCCGACCGGTTACTGGAAGGGTACCGGTATGGCGATCGCCCTCGACCTCGCAGCCGCTGCGATGGCGAACGGTAAGACAGGTGCGGATATGGACCGTGAGGGTCGTGGAAGCTGCACCGGCTGCTGCCAGATCTTCATCGCATATGATCCGTATCTCTTCGGTGATGAAGAGGAGATCCAGGCGAAGTTCGATGATCGTGTAGCCGCTGCAGATGCGACGGAGCCGGATCACGAGGGTGGTCACGTAACCTGCCCTGGTGAGCGTACCGCTGCGACCCGTGAGCGTAACCTCCGTGAGGGCGTCGTGGTCGATGAGCAGATCTGGCAGCAGTGTCTCGATCTCGCCGCCGGTAAGATGGAAACGAAGGACATCTCCGCAGCCTGCGTACTCGACAACATGCAGGAAGAAGAGAAGAAGTAATCACATCTGAATGTGAGAAGGAGTTTACTATGTTTTTTTCACCATTAAATCTTTCAACCAAGTATAACTACCTCGATGAGAAGTTTCAGGCAGCCTATAAGTGGCTGGCAGAGACCGACCTCGATCACACAGCGGTCGGAAGCTATCCGGTATGCGAGGGCGTGACTGCAAATGTACAGGAGTACACCAGCTTCCCTGCAAATGAGGGCTTCTTCGAGACCCACGATAAATTTTTCGACATCCAGTATGTGATCTCCGGCAAGGAGCAGTTCGGCTACTGCAAGCGCGATGGTCTCGTACTGAAGGAGGATCATCCGGAGAATGATCTCAAGTTCTATGAGGAGCCGGCACTCAGCGGTACCGTACTGCTGCTTCCGGGCGACATGATCGTCGTTGCACCGGAGGATGCACATAAGCCACGTACCTGCACTGCAGAAGGACCAGAGTTCGTCCGCAAGGTAGTGGTAAAGGTCGCTGTTTAATCTGAACATTAATCCATGAGAGGGCCGCGCTTCGCGCGGCCCTCTCATGGATTAGTGCAAAGAGACGATGCCATGATAATGCGCCTTCGGCGCAGGCATCGTCGCTTGATTTTTTCGCTTATTGCGAAAAAACAGCCTCGCCGCCTGGGGGCATCCACGAGCCTCTCCGCGCTTCGCGCGGCCCTCTCATGGATGATTAACACGCTAACTACACTTTTTCCTATCCTATAAAGCAAAAGCCCCCGCGCCGTATGGTGCGGAGGCTTCTGCTCGGTAACAACGAATGAGCGAAAATGGCGAAACGCAGTCGTGCAGGCGCTGCTTTTATGATAGGATAAAAAGAGATTCTTTGTTCGGGAGGTAGGGCTATGTACGACGGTGGCGGTAAGAAAAATCTGAATCTGCTGATACTTGAGGTCCTGAAGGATTATTCGGATGAGGAGCATGCACTTACGCAGCAGCGGGTGCTGCAGCTTCTGAAGGAGAACTACGGGGTGGTGTGTGACCGGCGTTCGGTCCGAAATAACATCGACTGTCTCATCGAGTACGGCTTCGATATCGATACGGAGAAGGGCTATCGGCTGATGTCCCGGACCTTCGATGATGCGGAGCTGCAGATGCTCATCAACTCGGTGGTTTTCTCGAAATTTCTGACGAAGGCACAGGCGAAGCAGCTGATCGACAAGCTGGTCGATGAGAGCAGCCGACACTTCAAGCCGCGCTTCACGCATCTCGCCAATATCACGACGCTCCAGCATACGGAGAACAAGCAGGCGATGATCAACCTCGACCTGATCGATGAGGCGATCGAACGAAAGCAGAAGCTTTCCTTCATTTACAACAGCTACGGGACGGATCGGCGGATGCATCCGCGGCGGAAGGAGCCGTACATCTATAATCCCTATCAGATCGTGATGTCGAACGGAAACTTCTATCTCGTCGGCAACTATGATAAGTATGACACGATCTCGCACTTCCGCATCGATAAGATGACGAACATGAAGATCCTCGACGAGGAGCGGAAGCCGGCGCGGGAAGTGAAGGGCATGGAGCATGGCCTCGACCTGCCGAAGCACATGGCGGAGCATGTCTATATGTTCTCCGGCGAGTCGGTGACGGTGCTGCTTCGGACGAGTCAGCGCAGTATGGATATGCTCTATGACTGGTTCGGAAAGGACTTCCAGATCGTCGAGCAGTACGAGGACGGGATGATGGATGTCCGCCTCCGCTGTAATCTGGAGGCGATGGAGTACTGGGCGCTCCAGTATGGCAAGTACGTGACGGTGCTCGAGCCGGCGGAGCTTCGCGAGAAGCTGCGAACAGACATCGCGGAGATGGCCGCGAGATATCAGGAGGAAACGAAATGAAAATAAATGAATTTACGAGAACTGGAACGACATCCGAGGAGATTTCCGAGCGGGAGCAGCGGCATCGCATCCTCGCGCGGGAGGCGGCCGAGGAGAGCATCGTCCTTCTGAAAAACGACGGGGTGCTGCCGCTTCCGACCGGGATTCCGGTGGCGTTGTTCGGTGCAGGTGCGGGGCTCACGATCAAGGGTGGAACCGGCTCCGGTGATGTGAATGTGCGGCACAGTGTGTCGATCTATGACGGCTTCACGCTCGCACGTGTGCGGGTGACGAGCAAGGACTGGATCGAGGATTATGAGGAGCGCTATGAGCTCGCGCGGCAGGCGTGGAAGAGGCAGATCCTCGACGAGTGCGGCGGCACCACCGACGGGCAGCTTTTCTTCGATACCTATACGAGCCACGCCTTCGAGATGCCGGAGGGGCGTCCGATCGAGGACACGGATGTGCAGGATGCGAAGACGGCGGTCTACGTGATTTCCCGCGTGGCCGGCGAGGGCAGCGACCGTCACCTCGCGAAGGGCGACTACTACCTCACGGATCATGAGCTCGAGGATATCCGCGTGCTCGCGACCCTGGTCGAGAAGATCGTCATCGTGATCAATGCCGGTGCGCCGATCGATCTTACGGTGCTCGAGGCGATGCCGGAGGTGAAGGCGATCCTTTTTATGGGGCAGGCCGGTGAGGAGGGTGGTAACGCCTGTGCGCGCATCCTGCTCGGATTCGTGAATCCGTCGGCGAAGCTGACCGCGACCTGGGCGAAGCGCTATATGGACTATCCGGGTGCGATGGAGTTCAGTGATGTCCGAGCGCAGCTCGACGAGGACAATGCTTACGGCGCGGCGGAGACGATCGACCGGGACGCGTTGCTTGCGCGTTCACGCTATGAAGAGGGCATCTATGTCGGCTATCGTTACTTCGATTCCTTCGGGGTGACGCCGCGCTATCACTTCGGTCATGGCCTGAGCTACACCTCGTTCGTCCTCACGGCGGAGGCACCGCGGGCCGCAGCGGATGGACTGTACATCCCGGTGACCGTCGAGAATACCGGAAATCCGTATGCCGGAAAGGAGGTCGTGCAGGTCTATGCGGCCTGCCCGCAGCCGGCAGTGATTTCCGGTGAGGATGGCGTGAAGGCAGCGGCATCTGGGGAACCGGCGGAGACATTGACCGAAGATGCTGGAGATGGCGGCGCAGGCGTGAAGGCGTCGGCACAGGCGAAGGTCGAGGCGAAGGAATATAAGCGCCTCGTGGCCTTCCGGAAGACGCGGCTCCTCGCACCGGGCGAGCAGGAGACGATGACCCTCCATGTGGACGGGCGCGCGCTCGCGAGCTTCCGTACGGACTACGATGCGGCGCATGGCGCGTGGGTGATCGAGGCCGGTCGCTATGCGATCTTCGTCGGCAGCAGCTCGGAGGAGAGCCGGCTGCAGCTCGCGGGCGTGGTCGAGGTCGCGGAGGAGAAGGTGCTGGAGATCGTGCCGCACATCTGTCCGGTGAAGGACGCGGACTTCCATGAGTGCGCGGCGCCGGTGGAGAGCCTCCGCCGGAAGACGCAGGCCTGGAGCGATACCTGGGCGACGATGAAGCAGGCGGCGCAGCAGGGGAAGCGGATCGCGGGACTCTGCGGGAAGCTGGGCTGGACGCAGGCGCTCGGAGAGACCGTGTGGGCGCCGGGCGAGGAGCCGGTGTTCCGAAATGCACAGGATGACCTCGACCGGATGGCGCATGCAATCGCCAGTGCGCTCGAGGTGAAGGACCTGATCCCGCTCCTGATGGGCGAGTTCGACATGCATGCGTCGGCGCTCGGCTCCGCGGGGCAGCGGGTGCCGGGAACGGCGGGCGAGACCAGCCGCTCCCTGGAGGAGCTCCTTCATGTGCCGGGGATCTCGATGGCGGATGGGCCGGCGGGCCTGCGCCTGAGCCGCTCGTATCTCGTGGAGCGGGCGACGGGCGAGAAGCTCAGCACCGGCATCGAGGCGAACTTCGAGAACGGCTTCTTCGCGTCGGAACCGGCTGAGCCGGAGAAGTATGAGCGCTGGTACCAGTTCACGACGGCATGGCCGGTGGGCACGAACCTCGCGCAGACCTGGAATGAGGAGCTGCTCGGGGCGGTGGGCCGCGCGACGGGCATCGAGATGGAGGAGTTCCATGTCGCCTGGTGGCTCGCACCGGGCATGAATATCCAGCGGAATCCGCTGAACGGACGAAACTTCGAGTACTATTCAGAGGACCCGCTGCTCAGTGGAAAGATGGCGGCGGCGATCACGAAGGGCGTGCAGACGCTTCCAGGTGTCGGCACGACGGTGAAGCACTTCGCCTGCAATAATCAGGAGAACAACCGCATGGGTGTCGATGCCGTCGTGTCCGAGCGGGCACTGCGTGAGATCTACCTGCGCGGCTTCGAGATCGCGATCAAGGAGAGCCAGCCGATGTGCATCATGACGAGCTACAACGAGATCAACGGGGTGCACAGTGCGAACAATGCCGACCTCTGCACGGAGATCGCGCGGCGGGAGTGGCACTTCCAGGGCGTGATTATGACCGACTGGGCGACAACATTGGACTTCGGTGGAGCAGATGCAGCCGGCTGCGTGGCGGCGGGCAACGACCTCATCATGCCAGGTGCGACCTCTGACCTCGAGAATATCGAGCAGGCGTATGCGGAGGGACGGCTCAGCGAGGTGGACATCCGAAGCTGTGCGGAGCGCGTACTGAACATCGTGCTCCGGACGAACGGATATGCGGACGCGACGAGTTACTACGCACGCTTCGCGTGATGTGTGGATTACGCTTTATGATCAGAACGGTCTTCGGTGATGGAGGCCGTTCTTTTTGTGGGGAGCGCTTCTTGTATTTGGAGGCTGGGACCGCTATAGTAGACGCAGTATATTTGTAAGGGAGAGTGTTATGGCAAAACTGATTTTCCGCTACGGTGCGATGGGCAGCAGTAAGACGGCGAATGCACTGATGGTGCGCTACAACTATCTGGAGAAGGGCTATGTGCCGTATCTTCTGAAGCCGGCGACGGACACGCGTGATGGGAAGAGTGAGATCAAGTCACGCATCGGGCTGCACGCGGAGTGCGAGCTGGTGTCGAGTTTTCTCGAGCGGCTCGAGACGATCGATTTCGTGAAGGAAACCGTCATCATCATCGACGAGGCGCAGTTCCTGCGTCCGGAGGAGGTCGAGGCCTTCGCGCATATCGTCGACGAGCGGGAGATTACGGTCATCTGCTATGGCCTGATGACGGATTTCCAGAGCCGGCTGTTCCCGGGCTCGCAGCGCCTCTGTGAGCTGGCGGACCGGCTCGAGGAGATCCCGACGCTCTGCTGGTGCGGCAAGAAGGCACACTTCAACACGCGTTTCAGCGACGGAAAGATCGTGCGCACTGGTGCACAGGTTATGCTGGGTGGCAATGAATCCTACGTGGCACTGTGCCGAAAGCACTACTTCGAAGGCCGGCTGCACGGCGATCGCCCACATGAGGACCTGACGCAGGACATCGCGGGGGTATGACCATGCAAAATCAGCAGAAGGTGAATAACAGCAGCAGAGATCGGAGGACAGCGCGGCGCATGCTCGCTGTAGTCATGGTTGTGTTCTTGCTATTGCTTTCCGGATGCGGTGCCCGTCCAGGGGCCGCGGATGTGGCTGTGACGAAATCAGCGCAGGTCGTGGGAAAAGCAGAAGTATCGGGGGAATCGTCATCTGCTGCTGATACTGACAAGTCGTCGTCCGGTGCGCAGCTTTCCGGCACCAGCGTGACCGCGGCCGGCCTGCTGTCGTTCTCCGAGCTTTCCGAGATCCCGGATGGCAGCTACTGGATCCGGGTGTCGATGACGGGGGGCTCCGGCCGCGCGTCGATCAGCTCGCCGACGGGCTTCTATGTAAAGGAAGGGCAGGCGACGGCAGACATCCACTGGTCGAGCGCAAGCTATGATTACATGAAGCTCGACGGCGTCCGCTACGACGCCTTCACCGACGCTGCCGGACACTCCGCGATGACGATCCCGGTGTCAGCGCTCAACACGGCCATCCCGGTGCTCGCCGATACGACCGCGATGTCGAAGCCGTACGAAATCGAGTACCAGCTGAGCTTCGACGGCAGCGCGCTGCTTCCGATGGCGGACGCGTCGATGGCCGAGGCGCATCCCCTGCCGAGCGACGAGGTGAATCGGACAATGCAGTCGGCCACCACGCAGGTGACAGATGCGGAAACTTCCGGCAGCGCCGGAGGAAGTGGAAACAGCACGACCGCCTTGGCAGAGACGAGCACGAAAACCGCTGGCGCCTCCGGTACGGTGGGGGAGAGCAGTGTCCACTGGTCAGCGGCACCGGAGATCGACGGACTCAGGTTCGTTTCGTCTGAGAAGAACGATGTGGCAGAGTACTTCCGTCTGAGCGTCTATGAGGATGCATCCGGCGCGAAGTACCAGCTGCTGGAAACCGCCGGGGGCCTGCACCGCTACCTGATCGCGCCGGAAGATCCGCAGGCAGCCGACAAGTCATCGGGAATAGCTGAGCCGAAGGCCTCAGCGCAAGCGGATTCCGTGAAGAATTCAAGTGAAAAGAAGGCGGCGAAGTCAAGCGCGCCAGCAGACATCGGCGAGAAAACCAGAGCGGCGAAGTCCGGCTCAAAACAGGGCGTCGATCAAAAAAACGGTCACTTCACGGCGCGGGCGTCGGAGGAGAACAGCGCGAATAAGGAAAAGAAGGGCGATGCGCTGGAGCTGACAGTGCTGCAGCAGCCGCTCACGACGACGTATGTCGCGGCGAGTGCCGTGATGGCCCCGCTCTGTGATCTCGGCGCGGTCAGCCAGATCCGCTTTTCCGGTCTCCGGGAGGAGGGTTGGTACGTGGACGAGGCACGCACTGCGATGAAGGCAGGCTCGATGCTCTTCGCCGGCAGGTACTCGGAGCCGGACTATGAAACGCTGCTCCGGGAGGGCTGTGACCTCGCGCTGGAATCCACGATGATCTACCGCTCACCGGAGGTCATCGAAAAGCTGAGTGCCCTCGGCATCCCGGTCTACATCGACTACTCCAGCTACGAGCCGCACGTGCTCGGCCGCCTCGAGTGGATCCGTGTGTACGGCGCGCTGTTCGGCCACGAAGAGGAGGCGCAGCAGTGGTATCAGACGGAGCGCGACCGCATCCGTGCGATACAGAAGGATGCGGAGACGTCGTCTGGTGAAGCTTCTCAGAGTGGGAAGTCTGCAGAAAAATCAGAAACAAAAACTTCCAGGAACTCGAAAAACGAGGCGTCGTCTACCGAAACCAGCAGTGGGCGTGCCGGTACAGATACGACAGCGGATCAGCGTCCGACGGTCGTCTACTTCTATGTGAACTCCTCCGGGCAGATCCAGGTGCGGCAGCCGCATGACTACATCCCGGAGCTGCTCGAGCTTGCCGGTGCGCGTTACCTTGCGCCGGACATGTCGAGCCTCAGTGGCAGTCGGAAGAGCAACGTTACGGTTTCCCTTGAGGATTTCTACAGTAGCTGTAAGGATGCCGACTACCTCATCTACTCCGCAACCCTCGACCGCCCGCTCAGCTCCATCCGGGAGCTTCTCGGAAAGAATGCGCTCTTCGTGGACTTTAAGGCCGTAAAGGAGGGCCATGTCTACACGACCGACAAGGACTTCTACCAGCTGAGCGACCGTATGGCGGACTTCGCTGAAGATGTCAGCCGGATGTTGCAGGACCAGGATGACATGCATTTCCTGAAAAAGGTTGCGTAAACGAAAATCGAGTATACTGAAAGCCATCAAACGATGCTGTATACAGAAAGGGACGCGCGGATGAGTGAATTTCAGCGGGAAAACCGAAGACGCACGCGGCGGTATGTGATCGTATTCGCATGCCTCTTTTTCGTGCTTCTTCTTATTTTTTATGCCAATGTCTCCGTCGGTACGGTCGCACTGCGCGCGGATCTCGTGTCGCAGACCATCCTCTGGCGCATCCGCCTGCCGCGCGTCTGCCTCGCGATGATCCTCGGCGGTGCGCTCGCGCTGAGCGGCTTCCTGCTCCAGACCTTCTTCGAAAATCCGATCGCCGGGCCCTACATTCTCGGCATCTCGAGTGGTGCGAAGCTGACCGTCACGCTGTCGATGCTGCTCACCCTGACCAGGCTCCGCACCACCAGCGCAGCCATCAATGTCGTGGCCGCCTTCATTGGCGCCCTCCTGTCGACCGGCTTCATCCTCCTGATCTCGAAGCGCGTACAGCACATGGCGTCGATTCTGATCGGCGGCATCATGATCGGCTACGTCGCGAGTGCGATCACCGATTTCCTCATCACCTTCGCGGAGGACGCGGACATCGTGAACCTGCACGGCTGGTCGCTCGGCTCGTTTTCGGGCGCGGACTGGCAGGATGTGCGCGTGTCGCTCGCGGTCGTGGGCGTGACGATGGCGCTGATTTTTGCGATGTCGAAGCAGATCGGCGCGTTCCGGCTCGGGGAGGGCTACGCGCGCTCCCTCGGGGTCGATGTCCGGCGCTTCCGCACGATCCTCATCCTGCTCTCGAGTATCCTGTCGGCGACCGTCACCGCCTTCGCCGGCCCGATCAGCTTCGTTGGCGTGGCGGCCCCGTACATCATGCGACGCCTGCTCCGTACCTCGGAGCCACGCGTGCTGATACCGGCAGCATTCCTCGGCGGCGCGGCGTTCACGGCGGCCTGCGACCTCCTGGCGCGCACATGGCTCAGCCCGACCGAGCTCAATATCTCGACCGTCACCTCGCTGATCGGCGCGCCGGTCGTCATCTGGATGCTGCTGCAGGAGAGGGGGAGATGATGCGCGAACAGAATCGAAAAAAGGAACAGCGAGTGCAGGAAATGCGGACCATCGATGCGGCTGGGAAGGACGCTTCTGTGATGGAAGATGGTACGGGCGATGTGTTGCGCAGTTTGGCGACGGAAAGCACGGGGGCAGAGATGGCTGGAGCGCATCACATGGCTGTGCGCGATGTGATAGCGGGCTATCATGGGAAGGTCGTGCTGGACGGGCTCAGCTTCGAAGTGCCGCGGGGCGGGATCCTCGTGCTGATCGGGCCGAATGGCGCGGGGAAGTCGACCGTGCTGAGGACGCTGTCCCGGGCGCTTCTGCCGATGCAGGGGACCGTGACACTGGATGGCCGGGATCTGCAGCGCTACTCCGGGGAGGCGCTCGCGCGGGAGCTCGCGGTCATGCTGACGGATCGGGCGAAGCCGGAGCTCATGACCGTGCGGGATGTGGTATCGCTCGGTCGCTATCCATATACCGGGCGACTGGGGCGGCTCGATGCAGAGGACGAAGTGCAGGTGAAGGACGCGATGGAGGCCATGGATGTCATGGCGCTTCGGGAGCGGGATTTCCGGGAGCTGAGTGACGGACAGAAGCAGCGGGTGCTGCTCGCGCGGGCACTGGCACAGGACCCGAAGCTTCTCATCCTCGATGAGCCGACCGGCTACCTCGACATCCACTATAAGCTGCAGCTTCTTCGGGTGCTGCGGGCGAAGGCACAGGCCGGGATGACGATCGTGGCGTCGCTTCACGAGATCGAGCTCGCACGGCTGCTCGCGGATCAGCTGCTGACCGTGAAGGACGGCCATGCCGGGCACAGCGGCACACCGGAGGAGATCTTCCGCGAGGAGATCATCGCGCCGCTCTATGACATCAGTGCGGAGGAATTCCGGCTGCTGTACGGACGCGCGGAGGAGCGTACATGAACGAATTTGTTTTCAAAAATCAGAAGAAGCTTCGCTGCGGGCTGACGACCGGCACCTGCGCAGCGGCGTGCGCGCAGGCTGCGATGCTGCGGCTCCTCACCGGACAGGTCCGGTCGGAGGTGACCGTGCGACTGCCGGAGAGCAGGAAGCGCGTGCAGGTGGACGTCGCTGCAGCGAAGCTTCATGCGGAGATTGCAGATAATCGAGCGAATCGTGGAACGCAGCAGAACAGCGATGGACGGTCACCGCTGCAGCGGGTGGGATCCGCGGAAAGTGACTCGAGATCGTTTGATCAGCGGGTGACGCTTGCGGTGTATCCGACGGCGGATGGCGGCTTCGCGACCAGAAAGGACGCCGGCGATGATCCGGATGTCACGAACGGCACGGAGATCCGGGCGTATATTCAGGTCTGTGATGTGGTGGTCGTGCCAGAAGGCGCGTTTGCGTCTGCGGACGGGCGGCTGTATCTCACCGGTGGCGTGGGGGTCGGCCGGGTGACGAAGCCGGGGCTCGAGCAGGCGGTCGGGCAGAGCGCGATCAATCGCGTGCCGCGCCAGATGATCTTTGACGCGGTGCAGCAGGTGCTGGACGCGTTCGAGGATGACGAGAAGCGTCGGACCGAGGGATGTACACCATCCCTCGAGATGGAAAACAAGCTGAAACATGTGGATGGAAAACCGGACGCTGAATACATCAGATCGAAGTGCCTGAATGAAGGAAATGAAAAATCAGAACGATCGGAGAAGCCCTGCTATCTGATCACGATTTCGGTGCCGGCGGGCGCAGAGCTCGCACAGCGGACCTTTAATCCGATGCTCGGGATCGAGGGCGGCATCTCGATCCTCGGGACGACCGGCATCGTAGAGCCGATGTCGGAGGCCGCGATCGTCGCGACGATCGAAACCTCGATCCGGCAGGTGCTCGCGATGGAGGATGCCGCTGTTTCGAAGACGGAGACGCTGAGGAAGGAAGAGGTGTCCGCAGACCAGAAAACGGAAACTTCCGAAGAACGGACGGCAGCAGATGAAGCTGTGGGACAGCTGCAGTCGCCCGCAGCGCATGGCGAACAGAAGGAGTTGACAGGAAGCGGGCGGAAGGATGATGGAGACATTGGCCGAAGCGCGCGGCGGATCCTGGCTGTGCCGGGGAACTACGGACAGCGCTACGTCGAGCAGCAGCTGGGGCTCCGCGGGGTGCCGGTCGTCGAGGTCTCGAATTACATCGGCGAGGCAATCGACCTCGCGGTGTCCTATGGGGCGACGGATTTTCTGCTGGTCGGAAACGTCGGAAAGCTGGTGAAGCTCGCGGCGGGCATCATGAACACACACAGTCGCGTGGCGGACGGGCGCTGGGAGATTTTCGCGGCGCATCTCGCGCTGTGCGGCGGTACGCGGGCGCAGGTGGCGGCGATGCGGAAGGCGACGACGACCGAGGAGATGCTGACGCGGCTCGAAGAGATGGGGCTGCGGGTGCCGGTGATGGCCTCCATCATGGGGGAGATCGAAGCGCACATGGCGCATCGGATCCGCGGACAGATGAACTTCGGCGTGATCGTGTATTCGGAGCGCTTCGGGCGTGTCGGGGAAACCGCGGGCGCGGCGCGGCTGCTGGAAGGATTTTGCTGCATCAAAAGTTGATAAAATGAAAAAGATGCCAACACGGATTTCCATTCTGTGTTGGCATCTTTCGTTTTTCAGGCCTTCGTCTGTGTGTCGAGCTTTTCAGCGAGCAGTTTTTCCTGTGCGTAGTCGTGGAAGCACTGGAGCCAGATGGCGTAGGCGGCATTGGTTTCGTGGACGTAGTGGTCGGAGCAGTACTGCGCGGCGAGGGTGCCGTTGGCAGCCTTCAGGTGAGAGGCGATGTCGAGGTAGCCCCAGCCGTTTTCTGTGCAGAGGGCCTGCATGCGTGCGTTCAGCGCATCGATATTTGCGTTGGTGAGCTTGCCCTTTTCTGAGCCCTGGTACATCGGGGTCGTGCTGATGATGGTGAAGGCGATGTCCGGATTCACGGCCCGAATCTGGTTGATGAGGCGGACGTAGTAGTCGACCGTGCTGTCAACGCCGCCGATATTCAGGTCATTGAGGCCGAAGAACATGAAGACATGCTTCGCACCGACCATCTGAAGCGAATCCCAGATGAAGTGCTGCGCGCCCTGGTAGGTCGGATGCACGGACTTCTTCGAGATGGCCATGAAGGCGTTGTGTGCAGAGAAGCTGCCACGGGTGAGGAAGCCGAGGTTCTGAAGGATCGCGCTGCTTCCCTTCTGGCGGTTCGCGTAGAGCTGGAAGCCGTAGGCGACGGAATCACCGGTGACGTAGGCGCCCTGGAAGTAGTTCGCGATTTCTTCTTCGGTCGGCGGAAGCAGTGACTGCACCGGCTGCGTCTCTGGGATGCCGGTCGGCGCGCCGGAATCAGATGATGCATTTGCGGTTGCGCCCGTCGCTTCTACCATGGCCGGACTGCTGCCTGTCTGATTTATCACCTGACCGGCAGTCAACGTGGCACTCTGGGTGGTGGCGGGCAAGGCAGAAGCGCCATCGGTATGTGCGCCTGGGCCGGAGGCATTGGCCTCGAGAACGGACGGATCGATGCCACGCCCGGCGACACCGGCGAAGGCGCTGAGCTTACATGCGAAAGAAGCGAGCAGCAGATAGGTGAAGAAAAGGGTTCGTTTCAGAGATTTTTTCGGGTGGGTCATGGGAAGCTCCTTTCGTTGAGGTTTCAAAAAGTAAGGTGCGTTCGAAGGCATGCAGGATTCGATTGATTTACTGATTTCATTGTAGCGAGTTCGATGGGGAAAAGCCAGTGAAGGCAGAATTCTTCATAGATTCGTAATGTTCAGCGACTACTGTTCAGACGTAGCCCGGCGGACAGCAGCCGAGCCACTCCACTCGTCTGCCGTCTCCTTGACTTAACTACGGTTGAACAGTAATGTTGAGCGGGTTTTTCATGGGCAGCGCGGCCATAATAAATGAAAATCGGTGGCACTATCCAATAGCTGTCGGTTTTTGAGATAATGGATATTTATAACAAGTTTTATCATTTTTGAGAGTGGGGCAAAAATATCTACGATTTCAAAATAGGACACTTATTGGATAGTTTTCTGTGAAATGAAATATACGCATATATGCGTACTATCGAATAGCCGTTGCTTTTCAAAAAAGTGGATATGTATTTGGAGCTTCGGTGAAGCATTTCGTTGAAGGCATATCCAATAATCGCTTTTTTCCTAAAAGCTGGATACCTGGGAGCAGAGCTCTCTTATGAAATAAAGCGTCTGATATCCAGTATTTTTGAAATCTTAGAAAATTGGATAATTTCCAGTTTCTTCCAACGCTTCCAGACAAAAAGCATATCCAATATCTTCAAAATCAGGCCAGATTAGATAAATGGTAGAAAACAGTGGCATTTGCCAAAAAGTTAATATAAACTAACTATCTGGACAGGATATATATATACGCGACGATGGCAGAACGTGAACATCGGTTTCCGCGCGCCTATCCGATATATACGCGTGTGCGACGATGGCGGCGCTACGCAGCACATCCGATGGATAAAAGGGAGGGTAGAAATGACGAACGAAATGAATGCAGTGATCGGTATCGCGATTCCGTTTCTGGGGACGAGTCTCGGGGCGGCGTGTGTGTTTTTCATGAAGCGGGCGCTGGGGGATCTGGTGCGGCGGGCGCTGGCCGGCTTCGCGGCGGGGGTCATGGTGGCGGCATCCATCTGGAGTCTGCTGATTCCGGCGATCGAGCAGATGGCAGGCTGGGGGAAGCTGTCCTTCGTGCCGGCCTTCGTCGGCTTCTGGATCGGCGTGCTGTTTCTGCTGGTGCTGGATCACCTGATTCCGCATATGCATGTCGGCAGCAGTGAGGCGGAGGGACCGAAGACGTGGCTGAAGCGGCCGACGATGATGGTGCTGGCGGTGACGCTCCACAACATCCCGGAGGGCATGGCGGTCGGTGTGATGTACGCGGGCTTCCTGTCGGGGAGCATGCAGATCACGGCGGCCAGTGCGCTGGCACTCTCGCTTGGTATCGCGATTCAGAACTTCCCGGAGGGGGCGATCATCTCGATGCCGCTTCGCGCGGAGGGGGAGAGTAAGCGGCAGGCCTTCCTCGGCGGTGTGCTGTCGGGCGTCGTGGAGCCGATCGGTGCGGTGCTGACGATCCTCGCCGCGCAGCTCATCGTTCCGCTGCTGCCGTATCTCCTCAGCTTCGCCGCCGGTGCCATGCTGTATGTCGTCGTGGAGGAGCTGATTCCGGAAATGTCGCAGGGCCGCCACTCGAATGTCGGGACCCTGCTTTTCGCCGCCGGCTTCAGCGTGATGATGGTGCTGGACGTGGCGCTCGGGTGAAGGAAAAACCGTTGCCGCCCCGCCGGGGCCCCTGCCTGCTTGCCTGAACTGTCACGTTACTGTTCAAACGTAGGTAAGTCAAGGCGCGGCTCGGCGGACGGCAGCCGGAGGCCGAGCCACGAGTGAACAGTAACACTGTCACCATACTTTTTTATATTTTCACGAAGTGTATACATTTTATGCTAAAATGGCAGGTGTCAAAATGAATGATGAAAAATGGCGCTGCAGGGACTGAAAACTTTCTCAAATCCCAGGAGCTGATCATTTTTTTGTCAAACGTACGTATATAATGACTTCTATCACATAAAGAAACGAGGCAAGTATGGTTCATTTTATCGGGGCGGGTCCGGGCGATCCGGAGCTCATCACACGGAAGGGCGCGCGGCTTCTCCGCGAGGCGGAGATCGTGATCTACGCGGGTTCGCTGGTAAATCCGGCGCTGCTCGAGGAGTGCCGGCCGGATGCGCGCATCTATGATTCGAAGGATATGAATCTCGACGAGGTTTGCGCGCTGTATCTCGAGGCCGCGCAGTCGGGGGCCAATGTTGCCCGCCTCCACACGGGTGACCCCTCGCTCTACGGTGCCATCCGGGAGCAGATGGATTTTCTGAAGGCGCACAGCATCGACTACGATGTATGTCCCGGCGTCAGTGCGTTCTGTGGTGCAGCCGCCGCGCTTCAGACGGAATATACCCTGCCGGGCGTGACGCAGACGGTGATCATCTCCCGTGCAGAGGGGCGGACGCCGGTGCCGGAGCGGGAGCAGCTCGCGAAGCTTGCCGCGCATCAGGCGACGATGGTGCTGTTTCTGTCGGCAACCCTCGCGGACAAGGTGAAGACCGAGCTTCTCGCCGGTGGCTATCCGGAGAACACGCCGACCGCGGTCGTATTCCGTGCATCCTGGCCGGACGAGCGCGTGGTGCGCACGACGCTCGCAAAGCTGCCGGAGGCCTTCGAAACGTCGGAGGCGCGCAACGAGGCCGGGCGTCTCAAGCCAGCGCTCATCATCGTCGGCCGCGCCATCTGCGACGCGACGATCTACGAAGCCTCGAAGCTCTACGACCCGGGCTTCACGACTGCGTTTCGACAGGGGAGTACATCGGCATCGTCGAAATAAGCTATGATAGTGCGTGCTATGAGCGAGTGGAAACAGCATGCGAACGATGTGACGTGCGTAGTATAGAATTTGTGAATTCAGTATAGAAGAAAGCAGCGAGGATATCGATGAATATTCAGATGATCGCATTTACAGAAAAGGGATATCGGCTGGCGGAGCAGCTGCGCACGCGCTGGATCACGGCGTCGGATACGTTAGGTTCAGCCAATGCTGTCGATCAGGATGCCTCCCGGACAGGTGGTGGAGGGCAGCAGGCCTTATGGCGTTCAGATCCTGCTGTCGATCAGGATGTCTCCCGGGCAGCTGTCGGAGGGCAACAGGCCGCAGGTCTTTCTGAGGATTTGCATTTGTCGTACAGGGGATCGTCGAAGGAGGTTTCACAGCCGCCACGTATCGAGCTGCATGCGAAGACGGAGGCGCTGCCGGCGATTTCCGATCCGCGGAGCCTGCAGGATATCGTCGGGGAGTGGTTCACGAAGCCGGCAGACGATACAGACGGAAAGCGTGTTTCGTTATCCGATTTCGAAGAAAAGCCGGAGATCTGCGCCCTCGGTGCTGGTGGACTTGAGCATGGCTTCGAATCAGAAAAATCTGGTGCCTGTGAGATGGATGCAAGGACTAGAGACGCCGGCACTAGGCATCCGTGCGACGCCATCATCTTCGTGGGGGCGACGGGCATCGCGGTGCGTGCGATCGCGCCGTTTATCTGTGGGAAGGCCGTGGATCCGGCGGTGCTCGTCATCGACGAGGCGGGGCGCTACGTGATCTCACTGCTGAGCGGTCACCTGGGTGGAGCCAATGCACTGGCCCGCACGGCGGCGTCGCTGATCGAGGCGGAGCCCATCATCACGACGGCGACGGACGCGGAGAGTGCCTTCGCGGTAGATACCTTCGCAAAGGAAAACGGCTTCCTCCTTACGGATCTCCGAAAGGCGAAGGAGGTGAGCGCGAAGGTTCTTCGCGGCGAGAAGCTGCGGATCTACTCGGACATCCCGATGGAGCGTCTCGTGCATCGCCCGGCTCGCCACGAGGCGGAGCTTGTCCCGGCGCAGGACATCGACCGCGCTGACATCGTGATCAGCTATCGGACGAAGCTGCTGAACCAGGCTACAGGCCTCCGCCTCATCGCGAAGCGGGTTCATGTGGGTCTGGGTGCGCGGAAGGGCGTGACGCAGGCCGAGGTCGCAGCGGCAGTCGCCACCTGCCTCGAGGATGCCGGCATTGACCCACGCGCGGTGGTGGCCCTTGCGAGCATCGACCTGAAGAAGCAGGAGGCGGGGATCCTCGCGTACAGCTACGAAAGCGGAGTGCCGTTCGTGACCTACACGGCGGAGGAGCTTCGGACGGTGGAGGGGGCCTTCGCGGGCAGCAGCTTCGTCCAGTCGGTGACGGGGGTGGCCAATGTCTGCGAGCGGGCGGCGGCCTATGCCGCGGGACGGAGCGGCCACGCTGAGGTGCTGGTGCATAAGACGATCCACGGGAGCGTGACGACTGCCGTCGCGGTGGAAGCGTAGGGGGACGAAGGATATACGCAAGCTAATACGCAGGTTCCTCCGGTGCGTGCAAGCCGACGCTGGTCACGAAGAATATACGTAAGTTAAGAGGGAAACCTAAAGAGGAATCCTACAGCTGTATCTTCCGACAGAAGAAAGAAACCGATTAATACGTTCAAAATGAGCAATAAAAATCATAAAATGTGATAAAAACGTTTGAATATCACGAACTCTGGATTTATACTGGTGGTGGAGGTGAGCGGGATGTTGATAGAATTTCGATTTAAAAATTATAGATCTTTCCGTGACGAGGCGGTTTTATCCATGGAGGCGAGCGGTCTGGGAATGTATAAAAATTCCCTGATCAAGTATAACAGTAAAACCAGTCTTCTTCCGGGTGTCGCGATTTATGGAAAAAATGGTGGTGGAAAAAGTAATGTCATCCGTGCATTCTGGCTGGCGGTTCAGTTTATTAAAAATGCGCAGAGAACCCAGCATGCAGATGCACCGATTCCTGTCCATCCATTTCGATTAAATGATTACTCTCAGAATGCACCGAGTGCATTTGAATTCATCTATACACTGGAGGGTATCAAATACTGGTATGCGTTTTCTGCGGATCGTGAGCGGGTCTATTCCGAGTCCCTGTACTATGCGCCGAAGGGACAGAAGGCACTTGTTTTTACGAGAGAAGGGCAGGAATTTGATTTTACGGAAGAAAAAACTAAGCGTAAACTGATTGCAAAGATGGTTGCACCGAATCAGCTGTTCTTTTCGGTTGCCTGCACGATGAATGATCAAGCCTGCGTTAGTGCGATGCGATGGTTCCGAGAGCGGATTTACTTCTCGAGGGATTATTCGGATATTCCGAAGCAGCTGCTCGATTATTCGGATAATCCCGGAATGTTGAAGGCCATCAGTGATTATGCAAAGGCAGCAGATTTTGGCATCGAAGATATGCAGTTCGAAATGAACAGTAAAGAGATTCAGGAACTGGAGATGCCAGAGGATCTGCCGGAAGGTGTCAGATCGGCGCTTGCACGTTTTCTTCAGGCGCTGTCGCAGACTTCAGATAATGCAGATGCCAAAATCGCGATGAATGAAGTAAAGGCTATATCCATGCATCAGGGCAAGGATCAGCATGGTAACGGGCAGCTTTATCCACTGGATCTTTCGGATGAATCGGATGGCACCAGAACGTTGATGTCGATTGCACCGGCTATCGAATCTGTGCTTGCGAACGGCGGCGTTCTTTTGACGGATGAAATCGAAAAGGGTCTCCACCCGCTGCTCGTTGATTACATTGTCGCAAAATTCCAGAGCAAGGAAACAAATCCGAAGGGGGCGCAGCTGATTTTCACAACGCATAATACAGAGCTTCTGAATATGGAGCTTCTTCGCAAGGACCAGATATATTTTGCGGACAAAAATCATGAGGATGGATCATCAGAGCTTTACAGCATCAGCGAATTCGGAACCAGAACGACAGAGAATATCCGTAAGGGATACCTGCTGGGAAAGTACGGTGCGATTCCGGACCTTGACATCGAGGAGGTGAAGTGATGCCTCGCCAGTTCAGAAAACAAAAACCGTACATCGTGGTGTTTTGTGAAGGTGAGAGTGAGCAGATGATTTCAGAACTTAAACGACTCGAGCCTGGATATGTGAAGGGTGATAAAAAAGCAACGGAGAAAATTGCAGAGCATTATCCGACGGCGGTAACGAATGCGGCAAAGACGATGAAGAATCTTCTGCCGGAAGGTTTGCCGGGGGTGGAAGATACAGATGAGAGAAATGAATGGCTATGTAAGAACTGCAAAACCTTTTCGAATGTTCATGAGGCGATCATTTATTTGTCAGGCTTGCGTATATAATGACTTGTATTAAATAAAGAAACGAGGATGGGGTGCCCCATCGGAAAGGACAAAACGCGTGCAGATCACAGAAAAACTTCTGAAGCCGCTGCCGGAGGTGCAGTATCTGAATACCGAAAATACGGATCGGTATCGCTGCATCATGCGTATCTTCTATGAAAATACGGAGAAGCTTCACAACTGGATGTACCAGGAGGAGGTGTATGATGCGCTGCGGGCATTCCCGGAATTCCGCGATTATCGGCTGGAGCAGTGCCAGCAGGATCTCACGAGCCTCGTAAACTGGCATAATCTCGAAACACTGCAGGACACGCGTCATGTGAGCTCCCTCGAGGAGTTCCAGAGCCGGCGCTACCGCTACCAGATGTCGCCCTACAGCGTAGAAATCGAGCGTCTAGTCCTTCGGCTCGAGCATCTCGAAATCGAGGGTGGGTCCCTGGAGCCGACCCTGCTTGAGCGTATCCGGCGGGCCATCGAATGCTTCCCGGAGATGGTCGATGCCGAGCCGGCAGAGGCCTATGATTTCTGGGATGATCTCGAGCGGAATTTCACGCGTCTCAATCAGAATTACCATGATTACATCCGCGACCTCAGCAGCGTGCGTGCGGAAGAGATGATGCATACACAGGAGTTTCTGCTGTTTAAGGATAAGCTCGTCGAGTATCTTCGGAACTTCGTCACGAGTCTGCAGCGGAACGTCGGCGTGATCGAGGAGCTGCTGCAGGTCCTCAGTCCATCGCTCTGTGAGGCGGTGCTGGAGAAGGTCAATGCTTACGAAGCCGCGATACCCCGGATGGAGCAGGTGGCACCGGAGACCATCGCGGAGAATAACCGCGGAAAGCTGGAGAGCATCCGCCGCTGGTTCCAGACCTCTGAGGGCGAGGACAATGAGGCCGGAAAGCTGTTCGATGCGACGAATGACATCATCCGTCGCATCACACGTTTCGCCATGGAGATGAGTGAGAAGAGTGCGATGGGCTCGAATCGACGGGAAGAGTACCGCAAGGTGGCGGAGCTCTTTCTCGCCTGCGAGGATCTGGCGGAAGCACATCAGCTGAGTGCATGCATCTTCGGTGTGGAGACACCGCGGCACCTTCGAAGTGAGGTGGAGGCGAACAGCCAGAGCATGAATATGAGCGCCTATGCGCTGGAGCCGGAGCGGAAGCAGTTGAAATCCCGCTCCCGGAAGGGCACAGAGCGGAGCAATCGAAGTGCAATCACGGATCACAGCGAAGAGAAAAAAGCGATGCGGCAGCAGATTCTGGAGGCGCAGCGAGCACGAAATGCAGCGCTGCAGGAGCTCGAGCAGGATGGCTGCATCGATTTCTCAGCATTGCCTTGCCTCACCCGAGAGCTGAGAGAGGTACTGCTTCGCTGGGTATCTGATGCGCTGGAGGATCCGGGACGGGCGGCACGTACCGAGGATGGACGGCGGTTCACCCTGGAAAGTGCGGGCCGGGGTGAACGCTGTGTGGTTCACTGCGAGGACGGTGATTTCGAGATGCCGAAAATGCGCATCGTTTTTGAAGAGGAGAACTGAGGATGCAGGCAGAACTGGAAGCGCTGCTGTCGAAGCACTGGATACTGAAATCGGAGGATCGGGAGCTGTACTATCAGATCCGCGATCATGCGCAGGAGATCCGTAAATTTGTGACGGAGCGACTGGGCTGCCCGATGATCGAAAATCAGCTGCTCATCAAGGTCGAGCGGATCCCGGCGGTGCCGAAGCCGTTTATGGGCATACAGGAGTTCCGAAGTCCGCGGGAGTATGCGTTCTTTTCGATGCTGCTCATGTTTCTCGAGGAGCATGCCGAGGATCAGTTTATCCTTTCGCAGCTCACGGAATTCATCGCTGGGAATCTCCCGGGTGGTGGCGTGGATTGGACATCCTATCAGGAGCGTCGGCGGCTGGTGCGCGTGCTGCAGTATGCGGAGAGCCAGGGGATGCTGAAGCGGACCGATGGTTCGGAGGACAGCTTCGTGGAATCGCAGAAGGATGTACTCTATGAAAATACCGGCGTTTCCCTCTACTACATGCGCAGCTTTTCAGAGGACATCATGCACTATCGTGGTCTGGAGGATTTCCTGAACTCCGGCTGGTACGAGGTGGATGAGGATAAGGGCCTTGTGCGACGACACCGCGTCTACCGACGACTGCTCTTTGCACCGGGGCTGTACCGCTCCGAGGGCGCGGAGGGCGACTATGAGTATCTGAAAAATCAGGGTGCCCGTATGCGGGAGGAACTAAGCGTCCTGCTTTCGCTTCGTCTCGAGATCTCGAAGGGCGGCGCCATGCTGCTTTTAAGCGATGACAGCGGGCTGGGGGAAGCGTTCCCGGGCTCCAGTACGATGTCGGATATCCTGCTACTGGTGCTGGACGCCATCCAGAAGCGCGTGCAGAGTGAGGTCTGGAAGACGGATGTCCGGGACTGCATCGTGCTGGAGGAGCCGGAGTTCGATGCGCTGCTCCGCGAGGTGCGAAGCGAAAATCTGAGTCGCTTCTCGAAGGTCTACCGCGACCTTCCGGAGGGGGACTTCCTGAAGGAAGTGAAGGCACAGATGATGCTCTGGACCTTCCTTTCGAGAGACGCAGAGATCGGACGGCTCCGCCTGGAGCCGTCCTGCGCGAAGCTCGCAGGACGATATGTGGAAGCATAATTCGTTGCCGGTCCTCCGGGGCCCCTGCCGGCACGCCTACAACATTTGGAATTATTCAATCGCGCGTTCCACCTGCCGGGTGCCGCGCAGAAAGACAGGATATAGATTATGGGACAAAACAGATGGCATGCGAATAAGCTCGGCCTCATCAACTTCTGGTATTACGATGAGCAGGAATTCTGCTTTGCAAAGGGGCGGCTTCTGCTGCGCGGCTCGAACGGCTCTGGAAAATCCGTTACGATGCAGAGTGCGATTCCGCTTCTCCTCGATGGTAATGCGAATCCGGAGCGATTGGATCCATTCGGTTCCCGTGATCGTAAGATGTCTGGCTATCTCCTGGAGGAGGGCGATGAGCGAGAGGAGCGGACCGGCTATCTCTATATGGAGTTTAAGCGTGAAAAGAGTGAAGCCTACTTCACGATCGGCATGGGTATCCGCGCCCGCCGTGGAAAGCCACTGGACAAGTGGTATTTCGGTATCCTCGATGGTCGGCGCGTCGGCGTCGATTTTTCGCTCTATCGCAGTGGCGCGGAGAAGCTCACCCTGACCCGGAAGGAGCTCGAAAACCGCCTCGCGGAGGGCGGACGGGTCTATGATCGACAGGCCGATTATATCGAGTTCGTGAACCAGCAGCTCTTCGGCTTTGCGACGACGGATGCCTACCGGGAGATGCTTGATCTTCTTATCCAGCTCCGTACGCCGAAGCTGTCCCGCGATTTCAAGCCATCCGTCATCAACGACATCCTGAGCTCTGCGCTGCAGGGGCTCTCCGAGGAGGATCTGCGGCCAATGACGGAGGCCATCGAGAATATGGATTCCCTCCGACTTCAGCTGGAGACCAAGGAGGTTGCGCGAAAGGCGGTCGACCATATCGCGCGCGTCTTCGATCGCTATAACCGGAGCATGCTGTATGCGAAGGCGAGCGCGGCCGACCAGGCAGGAAAGCGCCTGAAGGCGAACACCCAGGCCCTCTCGGAGGAGCAGACGAAGCTCTCTGAGGCAGAGTCCAGGCTGACAGCATTAACCGACGAGCTGGCGCAGCTCTCCTCACAGAAGGCGACGATGGAGAAGGAACGGGAGGAGCTTGGAAAGAGCGATGCCTACCAGCTGAAGCAGGAGGAGCAGAGGCTCGTCGGACAGCTCTCCGGGCTTCAAGAGAATCACGCGAAGAAGGAAGCGCGGATCGAAAAGAAGCAGGATGATGAGCGTGCGTGCCGGGCACAGCTTCAGCAGCTGGATGAGAAAAAAGCGACGAAGCGCGCAGAGATCGGTAACTGCCTCGAGAATATGTCTGCGCAGGCAGAGTACATGAACTATCAGGCGCAGAGCTTCCTCAAGGATGAGCTCACAAAGGGAATCGACGAGGCATTTTCCTTTAAAACCTATGAGGCGGAGTTTCAGAAAACGAAGCAGGGCATACAGGAAGGTCTCGTGGTGCAGCAGCGCCTCGCGAAGGGGGAAGAGAAGCTCTGCGAGAAGCGGGACGAGCTCGCCCGGCAGCAGGACAACGCGGACCGCGCTGAGCGGAAGCTGCGTGAGGCAGAGGCGGCGCTCACGGAAGCAGAGAGCAGCTGGAAGGAAGCTCTGTATATCTGGCATGGCGAGAACCAGGAGCTGAAGCTGCCGGAGGAGGTACTGCAGGGGCTCTGCCGTTTCGCAGACAGCTATGATGAGGGCGCGGATTATGCGCAGGCGAAGCGTCCGGTAGACCTTCAGCTCCAGGACCTGGGGATTCATCTGAAGGAAGAACTGGAAGCCCGAAAGCGGGAAAGCCGGATGTTGGTCGAAGAGAAGACGGGCTGCGAGGCAGAGCTTCGCGAGTGGGAGAACGAACGTGAGCCGGAGCCGGAGCGGAGTGAAGCGGTGCTGGAAAACCGTCGTCGACTGACGAAGCGCGGCATCCCGTATCATGCGTTTTATAAGACGCTCGAATTCGCGGATTCGCTCGATGACGAGACGCGGAATCGCATCGAAGAGGCGATTCTCGAGATGGGGCTGCTGGATGCGCTGGTGATTGAAGAGAACTATCGGGAGGAGGTACTGCGGCTGGACCCGGGTGCCTGCGATCGCTATATTTTCGTACGCAAAAATGCAGGGAAGATTCTCGGAAAAACCGCACTCGATATGCTGACCCTGAACGATAGCGTCAACACTGTGTTCCTGAACATGGAGATGACCGATATTCTCAGCCATATCTCGATGGAGGACAATGCGGAGACCGTGATTTCCGCGAATGGCAGCTGGCGAAACGGCGTGCTGGCCGGTACGATCAGCGGGGAGTACCATGCCGGATTTATCGGCACGCAGGCCAGAGAGCGGAACCGTGCAGAGAAGATTCGTGTGTTAAAGGAGCGCATCACCGAGCTGGAAGCAGAAAACGCCAGACTTTCGGAAGAAGCAGCGCAGTTCCAGAATCGGATCGGGCGCCTCGAGGAAGAGTATAAGGGCTTCCCGAAGGAAAAGGCGCTGAAGGATGCACTCAATATCTGCGAAGAGGCGGAGAAGTGGCTGGATCTTCAGAATAAGCAAAAGCAGGCGCTCGATGCAGAGGTGCATGCGCTCATCCAGGCGCTGCAGGAGGATCGAACCGAGGCGGCGAAGATTGCAGAACGGCTGTATCTCCGGAACAGCCTGGAGGTGTTTGTGCAGGCTTCGCAGGCGGCGATGGAATATCAGAGCGGTCTCCGTGTACTGGTGCCTACCCATGCATCGTATCTCGATCAGGTCGCAGCACTCCGGCAGAAGCAGGATCAGCTCGACAGCATCGAGGCCGATCTCGAGCAGCTTCGCTATGACCAGGGCATCCTCGAAAAGGATATCCGCGATGCGGAGAACCGCAGGGCGTCTATCGAGAAGCAGCTTGCACTCACGGATTATGCGGCGATTCAGGAGCGACTGGATACCTGTATCGTGTGGCTCGCGCACTATGATGAGACGCGCGGCAACTGTGAGAACGAACGGGGCCGGAAGGAAACGGAATGTCGGAATACGAAGGAGAAAATCGAGAACCTGTCGGCGGCACGTATCCTGCTGGAAGCGGAAAAGACATATGCGGAGGAGGTTTACATCGAGGAGTATAAGCTTGGCTATGTATTTCCGGTAGAGGAGGTCGTGGCAGACGAAAGGCGTGTGGAAGAGCGCGGAAGTGCGGCATCGGATAGCGTGGGCACGGAAGCGTATAATGCTGTGGCGGATTTGGCGCAAGCAGAAGAAAAGAAAACTGTGGTGTATATCAAGAGTGCGCAGGAGACGGTGGCCGAGCTCCGAAAGTCTGCGGAGGAGCTCGAGTCGCTGAAGACGAAGGTGCAGCAGGTATACTTTGAGTGCAACGGCTATCTGGTCGATTATCAGATCAGCTCCTTCGAGCAGTTTGCAGAGCTTTGGAAGAAGCGTCCGCAGGAGACGTTGCTTTCAACACCGGTACAGCGACTGGATTACCAGGCGCGCTATCGTGGCAGTCGGATTCCGTTCCAGAAGCTGTCGGGTATCCTCGATGAGGAGCTCGAGAGCCTGCGTCAGCTGATTAAGCAGACGGATCGGGAGCTGTTCGAGGATATCCTGTCGAACACGATGAGTCGGAAGATTCGAAGCCGCATCAACAGTGCGCAGAGCTGGGTCGAAAACATGAACCGGCAGATGGAGTGTATGAATACCTCCAGCGGTCTCAAGCTTCGACTTCGCTGGCGCAGTAAGACAGCGGAGAGTGAATCCCAGCTGGATACCGCCGAGCTCGTGGAGCTCCTGCGAAAGGACTACCGCTCCATGAAGGAGGAAGAGGCGGCACGCCTCAGCCAGCATTTCCGTTCGAAGGTGGAGGAGTCGCGCAGAATCGCGGAGGACAGCGGTGGAAGCGCTTCCTTCTATCAGGTGATGCAGGACGCGCTGGACTACCGGAAGTGGTTTGAGTTCCAGCTCTTCTGTGAGAAGCCGGGCGAGCGGCAGAAGGAGCTGACGAACTCGATATTCGGAACCTTCTCTGGTGGTGAGAAGGCGATGTCCATGTATGTTCCGCTGTTCTCGGCGGTGACCGCGAAGTATCGGGGTGCCCGTCCGGATGCGCCGCAGATCGTATCCCTCGATGAGGCCTTCGCTGGCGTCGATAACCGAAATATCCGGGATATGTTCCGTCTCATGCGGGAGTTCGACTTCGATTTCATCATCAATTCCCAGGTGCTCTGGGGTGATGCGGATACCCTCGATGCACTGGCGATCTATGAGCTCGTGCGCCCGAACAATGCAAAGTTCGTCACGGCGCTTTCCTTCCTTTGGAATGGAAATGTTCGTGTGCTGATGGAGGATGCAGCAGAGATGGAAGAGGAGAGTAAACGACTTGAAAAATGATGAACTTCGGGAAGCGTGCCTTGCGTACTTTCGTAGCATGCCGGTGTTTGAGCGGCTGCTCTCTCAGTTCTGCGAGAAGTATCGCTCCTATGGCTGCTTCTGTGGCAGTGCCCGACTGAACATTCGAAGCGAGGATGAGCGGGAGGCGCTGGAGGGCTTCTTCGCGCGGAGCTATCATAATCAGAAAACGGCGACGATTTCTGCGCAGGCCTTCCGGCGGGCGCTTGAGCATACCCGCTTCGTAGAACTGTCGCCGGAAGAAATTCTGGAGGCCTTTGCAGGAGCACCGCTTTCTGGAAAGCGGGAGGAAGAGAGCCGGCGAAAGGCGTGCATCGCACGCTGCTGGAAAGCAGCAATCGGTCAGCAGGAAGCGTATGCGGACTGTGAAGCGTCGAGGCAGCTGCTGCATGAACTGCGAGCGGTGGCGGAGAAAGAAGAACCTGCGATATCGTCTGAGGATGTGCCCAGCATCGGAGCGATTGACAATACTGCGCATACATGCACATCCGAAGAAGCGGTGACGGCGCTTTACCGGCAGCTGATGAGTGGACGGCAGGAGCTGGTGGAAAACAAGCTTTTATGCGCACTCACAGAAGATTTGCATATACTGGTGCGGGCACTGGAGATTCTGAATCGGCTTTGTGTAGAGAAGCGTTATCAGTATCTTCCAGTCTTTGCAGCAGTGCTTTTCGGAGACCCGCATCGCCTGGATCCGGGAACGCGCGATGCACATCTTCTTCAGCTTTTACTTCAGTGGCTTGAGATACAGCGGGGAGTCGAAGCTGATGAGATGAACAGTATTCCGTCGCTTCGGCGGCAGGCAAGGTACCTGTCTGCCGGCATCCTGCTCGATGATGTATCGAATTATGCGATGCTTTGTGGTGTGGAAGCCATCGGACGAGATGGACTGGTCCATGCTGGCATGGCAGGCTTCGCTGCCGATGGCGCACCGGTGAATGTACCGCTCTCGGTAATCACTGGGTGGGCGCAGCTTCGCTGTCGGGATAATACCCTCTGGATCGTGGAAAATCCGGTGGTGTATGCAGTGCTCTGCGAGCGCTTCGGACGCACGCGCTCGCTCATGTGCATGAATGGACAGCCACGGCTAAGTGCCTGGCTGATCCTCAGGCTTCTTCGTGCCGCCGGAACCCGCGTATACTATGCTGGTGATTTCGACCCGGAGGGGCTCTGCATCGCAGAGAAGGTGCAGCAGAGCCTGTTGCCGGGGCAGTGCGTCTTCTGGCATATGTCGGAAGCGGACTATCGTTCGGCACAATCCCGAAAACCGATCGAAGCCCGGCGGATGAAGATGCTCGACCATTTGCAGGATTCGCTGCTGAAGACGACAGCGGTGCTGATTCGGAAGCAGGGCGTCGCCGGATACCAGGAGAACATCCTGCAGATGTATCTTTCAGAGGAAAACACTTGATGGGGGATTGCGTGATGAGTAGAGAGAATAGCGGAACGGTATATGCGGTCGGGTTCGGTCCCGGCGATGAGTGCTATGAGACGATAGAGGCACGGGAGGTGCTGGCGGGGGTCGATGTGATCGTCGGCTACCAGACCTATGTGAAGCTTCTCGAGGCGCAGTTTCCGGAGAAGCGGTTTTTGGTGTCGGGCATGCATGCCGAGGAGGCGCGCTGCCGTGAAGCGCTGAGGCTGGCGCACGAGGGGCAGAATGTCGCGGTTGTGTCGTCTGGTGACAGTGCGGTGTATGGTATGGCGGGGCTGCTCTATACGCTGTCCGAGGAGGATGCGTACCGGGGCGTGCAGGTCGTGACGGTGCCGGGACTCAGTGCGGTGCTGAGCGGCAGTGCGGTGCTGGGTGCGCCGGTGGGACATGATTTCTGCGTCATCAGTCTGTCGGATCTGCTGACGCCGTGGGCGAAGATCGAGCAGCGGCTGAAGGCCGCCGCAGAAGCAGACTTCGTCATCGTCTTGTATAATCCGGTCAGCCGGACGCGGCTGGCGCAGTACCAGCGGGCATGCGCGATCCTCTCGGAGACGCTCCCGGAAGACCGGGTATGTGCGTACGTCCGAAACATTGGCCGCGACGGACAGAAGAGCCGGATCTTCCTGCTGAACGAGCTCGCCGGGCTCGCGAGTGGTGGGACGGCTGCGGTAACGGTTGGAGAGTGTGGTGATGCGGTAGAAAATGCGAATGTCGGCGGTGGCTGCGCCTCGGCAAAGGATGCGACCGCAGACAGTGCCGCTGAAGTACAGCCGGAAATCGACATGCTGAGCACGATTTTCGTCGGGAACAGCGAGACGCGCGTCATCGAGACGCCGGACGGCCCGCGGATGGTGACCCCGCGCGGGTATGAGCGGAAGCGCGTTTTGGATGCTTAGCTGAAGCATAAGTGTAGTATCAAAGGAGCGAGATGCATATATTTCTGTTTGGTGGGACGACCGAGGGGCGGAAGATCGCAGAAGCGATCGTCGAAGTGAATAGAGCGTGGGCGGCGCATGAGTCCTCGGGGCTGCCGATCGCTGCGGAGGTGTATGTGACGACGGCGTATGGGGCGAGTCTGCTGCCGGCGGGGCCAGGGATCACGGTGCATGTCGGTCGACTGGACGCAGAGGAGATGACGGCGCTGTTTGAGGCAGCCAGGCAGGCGACGGGATTCACGTCAGATGAGACGGCCCGGCAGCAGTTGAAGCTCATGCCAGATGATACAGACGGAGAGCTGGAGAAATCCGAATCGCCGAAATCAGCAGGGCAATGCAGGCAGGCTGAACGATGTCAGCTATCCGGACAGCGGCTGGTGATCGATGCGACGCATCCGTATGCGGCGGTGGTGAGTGAGAACATCCTGACGGCGTGTGCGGCAGCAGGGGTCCGCTGCATCCGCGTGGAGCGGGAGGATAGCGGTGCAGGTGGAAAGGCCAGTGCGTCGGAGGGTGCGGCGTTTCACTGGGTGGAGTCCATCGAGGAGGCAGCGGCGTGGCTAGCACAGTCGGACCGGTCATCCTCTGCAGCGGCGCAGCGTCCGAACATCCTCATCACGACGGGCTCGAAGGAGCTCACACCCTACACGCAGATCCCGGATTTCGCGGCGCGCTGCTATGTGCGGGCACTGCCGACGGTGGAGGCGCTGGAGAAGTGTCAGGTGCTCGGCTTCCGGCGGGACCATCTCATCCTGATGCAGGGTCCGTTTTCTGAAGAGATGAATGTCGCACAGCTTCGGTATGCCGACGCGGGCTACCTCGTCACGAAAGCGTCGGGCGAGACCGGCGGCTTCCCAGAGAAATGTGAAGCGGCACTCGCGCTCGGTGTGGAGGTCATCTGTGTCGGCCGACCAAAGGAGGTTTCGATCCCGGACGCGGCGTGGTATGATAGAGAGAAGTCAGATGCGGTGCTGCGACGGATCCACGAGATCGGAAGAGTGGGGACGTGCGGGAGAAACGCGACCGAACGCAGCGAAGAGCAGGCGGAAGCAGCAGACCGCGGCATAATATGAAGATCGAAGCGACGCTGCCGTCTCTACGGACGGACAGCTGCAGATATGGAGGTAGGACATGAGAATCGTAAACCTGATCGGGGTAGGCCCTGGAAATCCGGATATGCTGACGAAGAGTGCGGTCGATGCCATCGCGGCATCGGATGTGGTGATGGGGGCGACGCGGGCGCTGAACACGGCACGGGCGGCGCTGCCGGCAGAGGGCGGCCCGGAGCTGTTCGAGACCTTCCGCACGGAGGAGATGGTCGAGTACATCCTCGCGCACCCGGAAAAGAAAACCATCTCGGCGGTCTTCACCGGCGACACCAGCGTGTACTCCGGCGCGATTCCGCTGCGTCGCGCGCTGAAAAAGCACATGGCGGAGGTACACGACGAAAATTATGAGGACGACCGCATGCTCGAGCAGCTCGAGATCCGGAACTATGCCGGCGTGTCGAGCATCCAGTACTTCCTCAGCAAGCGCTCGATCAGCATGGCGGACGTGAAGCTCGTCAGCCTGCACGGCCTGCATAAGGACATGGTGCCGCTGATCCGCGAGAACCGTTTCGTCTGCGCCCTGCTCGGTGCCGAGGACAATG
The DNA here is from genome assembly GCF_052116105.1 of Oribacterium sp. Sow4_G1_1. Taxonomy (NCBI): domain Bacteria; kingdom Bacillati; phylum Bacillota; class Clostridia; order Lachnospirales; family Lachnospiraceae; genus Oribacterium; species Oribacterium sp. Sow4_G1_1. Next base: position 30,273 of record NZ_JBQKLS010000009.1, on the reverse strand, counting down.
TCTCCATCATCGCGCAGGAGCTGGTACAGTTCGGCCTCAATAACGTGCGCATCACGGTCGGCGAGCGCCTGAGCTACGAGGATGAGAAGTTTACCGTCGGCTCCCCGCGCGAGCTTCGGAATCAGAGCTTCGACCGCCTCGCCATCGCGCTGTTTGAGAATGACGGCTTCCGTGCATCCATACGAAGCTTCGGTATCTCGGATGAGCGCTTCAACCGGCTCGATGGGATCCCGATGACGAAGCGCGATGTGCGTGCGCTGAGCCTCTGCCGTCTCGCTCTTCGCGAGAACAGCATCATGTATGACATCGGCGCCGGCACCGGCAGTGTGTCGATTGAGGCTGCGCTGACCTGTCCGGAGGGAAAGGTGATTTCTGTCGAGGTGGATCAGGACGCGATCTACACGCTCGAGCAGAACCGCTACCAGTTCAAGGTCGACAACATCCGCATCGTGCGCGGCATCGCCCCGACCTGCTTCGCGACAGAGAGCTTCCAGGCACCGGATGAGCGGAAGAATGTCTCCGACGAGGGTCCGCTGCCGATCCCGGACTGCGTCTTCATCGGCGGCAGTAAGGGCAATCTTGGTGCGATCGTCGACTGGGCGATCGGCATCAATCCGAATGTCATCATCGTCATCAATACGGTGACCCTCGAGTCCAGCGCCGAGGTGCTGGAGATCGAACGCCGGCTCACGGACTACCAGTTTGAGATGGTGGAGATCCAGGCGACCAGCCTCGAGCGCCGCGGCAGCTATCACATGCACCGCGCGGAAAACCCGATCACCATCACGAGAATCTCGAGACGGTGAGGCGGCGTTCAGAACACAAACCCTATGAGACATACATTTCGGAAAATCGTGATCGCCGCGGATCGAAGCGGCGCAGGCAAGACCACAGTCAGCTGTGGTCTTCTTGCCGTGCTGAAAAAACGGGGCGTAAAGGTTCAGAGCTTCAAGTGCGGGCCCGACTACATTGACCCGATGTTCCACCGACGGGTGCTCGGCGTGCCGTCTGGAAACCTCGACAGCTTCTTCACGGATGCGGCTACGCTTCGGCGGATTTTCACGAAGCGTGTGGCGGAGAGCGGTGCGGAACTCGCGCTCGTCGAGGGCGTGATGGGGTACTATGACGGGCTCGGCGGCGTGTCGAGTCGTGCATCGACTTGGGAAATCGCACACATCCTCGACGCCCCGACCATCCTCGTGATGGACGCGAAGGGCGCCAGTGTGAGCATCGCCGCCCTCGTACGCGGGATGATGCAGTTCAGGGAAGAGATGAGTGCGGAGAACGGCAGATCGACGCCGGGCCGACCGGCGTGCACTGGGGATTCCGGGGCAGCGAGCCCGTCGGATGGAGGCCGTCGTCATGAGCCAGCGAAAAAGGCAGGCAGCAGGCAGAGCGGCATCCGCGGCCTGATCCTGAACCGCGTGTCGCCGATGTTCTATCCGCGCCTGAAGAGCGTGATCGAAGCGTACTGTCCGGGCATTGAGGTCCTCGGCTACCTGCCGGAGCTGCCGGAGCTGAAGGTCCCGTCCCGCCACCTAGGGCTCGTTGAGCCGGGAGAGATCGAAGACTTCCAGCGCTGGACGGAACGCGTCGCCGCGCAGATGGAAGAAAGCGTGGAGGTGGAGCGGCTGCTGGAGATCGCCGGTGTGGAGTCACCACTGAAAGAAGATAAGCCGCAGCCGGATAGGCCGCAGCCCGTGCGGATCGCGGTGTCCGATGACGAAGCATTCAACTTCACCTACGAGGAGAACCGTGCGCTGCTTAGGCAGCTCGGCGCAGAGCTCGTGCCGTTCAGCCCGCTGCATGACGCAGCACTGCCGGCGGAGGTCGACGGCCTGATCCTGTCTGGCGGCTATCCTGAGCTCTACAGGGATGCGCTCCATGCCAATGCTTCGATGCGGGCATCCGTGGCGGAGGCGGTGAGGCAGGGGCTCCCGACGATCGCCGAGTGCGGTGGCTACATGTATCTGCGGGAGGCCATCGAGCAGGTCGCGATGTGCGGCGTTCTGCCGGGTGACGCAGAGCGAAAGCCGCGGCTGGTGCGCTTCGGCTATGTCGAGGCGGAGACCCGACGGGACAGCGTGCTCGGCCCGGCCGGTACGGTACTGCGCGGGCATGAATTTCACCGCTACGACTGCGACTTCAACGGCGCGGACTGCACGCTTACGAAACCCGCGGCCGGCCACGGCCACGCAGCGACAAGCGCCCGCAGTTACGAAGGCATCTACCTTACGGATAGCCTCGCCGCCGGCTTCCCGCACTTCTACTACTGGAGTAACCCCGCCGCCCTCGCCCACTTCCTCGACAGCTGTCGGACATGGCGGAAGAAACAGCAGGGAAATTTCTGATAGAGTAGAGGTGACGAGAGAGTTCCGGGTGGTAAAAGCGACAGATAAGAGAGTAACTTGAGAAAATCTATGAAGAGAGACATCGATCAGCAGAAAATGGATCATGCCGGTCATACTGTGCATGAAGAATATGAAAAGTACGCCGGTACCAGCAGCCAGGGATGTGACGCTGTCGGCACCCGCACACATGAGTGCGCGGGTGATCGAGAATACTACCGCTCCCTGGCGCAGCAGCACTGGGACAGCCTCGGGAAGCCGATCGACAGCCTGGGCGTGCTCGAGCAGCATGTGACGAAGCTTTGCATGATCGAGCGGACGGCGCAGCCGCACATCACACGGCGGGCACTGGCGGTGCTCTGCGCGGACCACGGCTGCGTGCGCGGGGGTGTGACGCAGACGGACAGCTCGGTGACGCGCATCGTCGCTGAAAACTTTGCGCGCGGTCTGACCACGACGAGCGTGCTGGCGCAGCAGTTCGCAGTGGACCTCTTCCCGATCGACGTCGGCATGCTCAGCGCAGGTGACAGCAGATCGTCCGGAGTGCCGACAGACGACGAAATCAGAGCCACCAGCTCATCACAGATTTCCGCTTCTTCCGGGCCAATGCCTACATCCACGGCGCTCCGTACAGATTGCGTCAACGATCGCTGCCTCCAGCATGGGAGCGGTGATATCGCGATCGAGCCGGCGATGTCAGAGGAGGTGGGCGAGCGGGCACTGGCGCTGGGCCGCCGCCTCGTCCGGGAGCTGAAAGCACAGGGCTACGACATCCTTCTGACCGGAGAGATGGGGATCGGCAATACGACGCCGACGAGTGCGCTGTTTTCGGCGTATCTCGGGCTTCCGGTGGAAGAGACGGTCGGTCGTGGCGCCGGCCTCAGTGACGAGGGCCTCGAGCGGAAACGCGACTGCGTCCGGCGGGCGCTTCGCCGGGTCAACCATAAAAATGCGAAGCAGCTTCTGTTCGAGCTGGGCGGTCTGGAGATCGCGACGATGGCCGGGATGTTTCTCGGAGCGGTCGAAGAGCAGATGCCGATCGTGATCGACGGCGCGATCTCGACGGCCGCGGCGCTCGCCGCGAGCCGGATTCTGGCGGAGTCAAACGCTTCGGATACCACCAACTCTGCAACTGTGGCCACAGTAAGTGCATCGAAGCCAGAACAGATGTCGAACCCAGAGGTAAAGCGAATTGCAGAAAGCGCGGCAGACGCGCTGCCAGACTTTGAAATCCATGCTTCCGTCGCCGACGTCACGCTGGCCTCGCATGTGTCGAAGGATGGCGCGGCGCGGAAGGCACTCGAGGCGCTCGGCCTGCGGGCCATCATCGACGCAGATATGTCCCTCGGCGAGGGCTCCGGCGCAGTGCTTCTCCTGCCGCTGCTCGACGCCGCACTGGCGGTCTACCGCGGCATGGGCAGCTTCGATGACATTCACGTCGAGGCGTACCAGCGATTTAAGTGAAAAACAGGAGCAACATGGGCAGACTTTACTACATCACCGGCGGGGCCGGTTCCGGAAAATCAGAATATGCGGAGCAGCTTGCGGAGCGCCTGCATACCGAGCTCGGCGGGCCGCTTTACTACGTCGCGACGATGAACCCCGCCCCGCGGGACGCTGACGCTGCCGCGCGCATCGCGAAGCACCAGAAGCGTCGCGCGGGCCGCGGCTACACGACGATCGAGTGCCCGACGGACATCGCGCAGCTCCGCGCGCAAGCCTTGAACAACGCCGTCTTCCTCCTCGAGGATCTCACGAATCTGTATGCCAATGAAGTCTACGGGACGTCGGGCCATCCGCACGAGATCGTGGCCCCGCTGCTCGAGCTGAGGCAGCAGGCCGGTGCGCTCATCATCGTTGCCAACGAGCTCTACAGCGACGGCATCGACTACGGGCCAGAGACCGACCGCTTTCTGCGCGATCTCGCCGACCTCGCCGCGGCGCTCAGCGCCGCCGCCGACCAGGTGACCGAAGTCGTTTACGGCATCCCGGTACAGCTGAAAGCCTGAGACAGCGGCGTACTGAAACACGACGGCGCTCTGCCGCGCCGCTTCCCAGGGCACGCTGACCGCCCCGTCACAAACCACACCGATACTCCGTCGCCCCACTGCGGGCGGCGCTCAGAAGGAGTTTTATGTTCGATTCACTGAAAATCGCCTTCGCGACCTACTCGCGCATCCCGACCCCGCCGGCCGACTGGAACGAGCACAGCATGAAATACGCGATGTGCTTCTTTCCGCTGGTCGGCGTCGTCCTCGCGCTCCTGATCAGCCTCGCCTGGCTCGTCCTCACGCGCCTCGGGCTGCATGCCTTCTTCACCGCGAGCTGCCTCACCGCGCTCCCGATCGTGCTCACCGGCGGCATCCACCTCGACGGCTACTTCGACACCCAGGACGCGCTCCACAGCTACGCTCCTAAGGAGCGGAAGCTCGAGATTCTGAAGGACCCGCACATCGGTGCATTCGCCGCGATCTACGGCCTCCTTTATATCCTGAGCGTCCTCGCCTGCTGGACCGAGACCGCCGCCATGACCACCGCGGCGCAGGCCCTCCCGTGCATCTGCTGGGGCTTCGTGCTGTCCCGCATCCTCTCCGGACTCAGCGTCGTGCGCTTCCCGAAGGCGCGGAAGGACGGCATGGTTCGTGCGATGGCGGATGCAGCAGACCGCCACGTGGCCAGCATCCTCACCGCGGAGCTCATCGCCGCCGGCGTGCTCCTCTTCGTGCCGACCCTTCTCGGCGGCACCCCGCTCCTGTACCCACTCGTGACCCTCCTGATGGCCGGCCTCTGCTTCTGGTGGTACCGCCGCCGCATCCTTCCGATCTTCGGCGGCACGACCGGCGACCTCTGCGGCTATTTTCTGTGCAACTGCGAGCGTGCCATCCTCGCTGGCAACCTGCTGTGCCTGATTCTCAGCAGCGCGTTCACGCACTGATCGGGAGGTTGAACACCCCGCTGGCTCACGCGGTTTCGCAGCCGTCGAAGACGAGAGCGGGTATGTACACAGAGGACGAAGACATTGGCCGAAGAAAGGCCGGAATCGGAGGTAAGATGAAACTGATTATGATCATCGGCGGCATGGCGCAGGGCAAGCACGCCTTCGCCGCACAGTTCGCGCATGTCCGCTGCATCGACGGGCTCGCCGCGCAGATCCGCGACGCGGTACGGGCCGGGCGTGATCCCCTGGCGGAGGCCAATGCCTCTGTCCGCGACTTCGTCACGATGTGGGAGAGCACCTCTTCAGACGATCTCGCGAAAACGCAGGACCTCGTCCTCATCTATCCGGAGGTCGGCAGCGGCGTGGTCCCGCTGGACCCGGAGGAGCGCGCGTGGCGGGAAGCCGTGGGGCGTGTCGGGTGCCGCATCGCCGCCGAAGCTGACGAGGTGTATCGCGTGGTCGCCGGCATCGCGCAGAGGATCAAGTAGAGAAGCGGGAGTCGCCGGAAGAGAAGCGTATGGGTGCGACGAAACGGCGGAGGGATTACGAAGAATTGCGTGATGTCAGCGCTGGATGCGATTGAAAGTGCTGGAAGCTGATTCGTATGTCGAACGCTGGATGCGAGGGACCACATCTGTGTGGGATGAGTGGAAGAAAGGGATTATGAAATGAAACTGTGGCTGATCCGTCATGGTATGACGAAGGGAAATCAGGAGCACCGCTACGTCGGCGCGACCGACGAAGGCCTTCTGCCGGAGGAGAAAGAACGACTGCGGGCGAAGTCGGCGGATATGAATCTTCAACTGGCGATCGTCTTCGTGAGCCCCGCACGCCGCTGCAGAGAAACGGCAGCGTGCCTGTTTCCTGGCACCGCACCGGAGCTGATCGTGGTCCCGGAATTCATGGAGATGAACTTCGGCGTGTTCGAATACATGAGCTGGCAGGAAATCAACCAGGACCCGGACCCCGCGCACCGCGCCGCGTACCAGCGCTACATCGACTCTGGCGGCGAAACCGCCTTCCCCGGCGGTGAAAGCAAGGCCGAATTTACGAGACGCGTGTGTGACGGCTTCGAACGCGCCGTACTGCCGAGAATCCAGACGTTGATGAAGACAGCGGATGCATCCGTAGCCAGTGAAACAGAGGCGGGCATGGAGCGAGAGATTGTCTTTAAACTGCAGTACGATGGAAGTTCAGAAAACGTAAAAAAAGAACGACCAGAAGTCAGCGGCGAAAACATCGCCATCGTCGCCCACGGCGGCACGATCATGGCCCTGATGGAACGCTATGCCGAGCCGCACAAACCGTACTTCGAGTGGAGCGTAAAACCCGGGGAAGGTTACCGCCTCGACTTAACATGCCGATCTTAAGAATTTCGTAATGGGGTCAGACCCCATTAAATTTTTCTAAAGAGGATCTAAACAGAAGTTTATGGGGTCAGACCCCATAAAGTGGAATCAGTACCAAGCATACGGGATACATGCCAAACAGTACGGGATAAATATGGATTCTCGTTGATGAATTGGGAGAAAAGCAGTATGATATAGATGTACTAATACGGGATACGACCCACTAAAAAGGAGGAAGACCATGAAGACGAATAAAGAAATCGCAAACGAGTGGGGAATTTCTGACCATGCAGTCAATGATCTGTGCCGAAGAGGGGAGATCCCAGGTGCTATTAAGGAAGGAAAATCATGGCGGATTCCGGATGATGCGGTGAAGCCGGCGGATGGAAGAGTGAGCTCCGGGAATTATATGAAACGAAAGAAAGCACCGGTACGAAAGGCGCTGCCGATCGGAATTTCAGATTATGTACGCGCGCAGGAAGAGTATTACTATGTCGATAAGACGATGCTGATCAAGGATTTTCTGGATCGAAAGCCGCTGGTGTCCCTGTTTACACGTCCGCGCAGATTCGGTAAAACGCTGAACATGGATATGCTCCGCGTCTTTTTCGAAATCTCTGATGAAGATACAAGCCGGTATTTCGTGGATAAGAAAATCTGGAAGTGCGGAGAGGCATATCGCAAATATCAGGGAAAATATCCGGTCATTTTTCTGACCTTTAAGGATGTCAAATTCGACACATGGGCAGCCACCGTGCGGAAGATCCAGCGCTTATTACAGGATGAGTATGGCAGGCATCAGGAGATATTGACCGACGACACGATCGCGGACTACGACAAGGAGTTCTTCCGCCAGATCTTAAGCGGAAACGCGGATGAGGTGGACCTCGCTGCCTCGCTGGAACAACTCTCGAAGATGCTGACTGCGCATTACCATCAGGCGCCGATTATCATCATCGATGAATATGATACGCCGATCCAAGAGGGATATTCGAAAAATTTCTATGAGGAAATCATCGGATTCATGCGGAATTTCTTTTCGGGTGCCTTCAAGGATAACCGAAATCTGTCCTATGGATTCCTGACTGGCATCCTGCGAATCGCGCAGGAAAGTATCTTCAGCGGTCTGAATAATCTGTCCGTAAACACGGTTCTGGACGCTGCTTACGACCAGTACTTCGGCTTTACCGTGGAAGAGGTACGCGAGATGCTACGTTATTACGGCGTCCTGGACAAAGAGCAGGAATTAAGAGCGTGGTACGATGGATACCTGTTCGGTACCAGAGATATCTATAATCCATGGTCTGTCGTTAACTATGTTGCCAATGGGTGCATGCCGCAGGCCTACTGGGCGAATACAGGCCGAAACGAAATCCTGGAGGACGTTCTGAATGCTGCGACCGATGATATCACAGAGAAGCTGTACCTTCTGTTGCAGGGGAAGCCTGCGATCGCCAGAATCGATCAAAATGTCATCTACAGATCCCTGACACAGCATCTGGAAAATGTCTACAGCCTGCTGTTGGTCGCCGGCTATTTAAAAGCCTCCAGCAGGAAACTGCAGGCTGACGGCTCATACCTGTGCGAAGTCCTGATCCCAAACAAAGAAATCGCTGCGGTATATGCCTCTGAGATATTATCGCATTTTCTGCATACTGGCGAGATCAATAAAACTACTGCAAACCGCATCGCAGAAAGCCTGTATGCAAATGACTGTGAAAAGCTGCAGCAGGCTATCTCAGATTATCTGCATCACTGCATCAGTTTTCATGATGCAGGTGCAGAAGGCTTTTATCATGGCCTGGTGCTCGGCCTGATCGCTTTAATGGATAATCAGTACAAAATAAAGTCAAACAGAGAATCCGGCAAGGACCGATATGATATCTGCATGATTCCACGCAGCAAACAGTATCCTGGTATCATCATGGAAATGAAATGGAAAAAGGATCTGCGCAGTCAGTCTCTGGAATTACTGGCGAAAGAAGCCATGGCGCAGATCGAAACGAATCACTACGAAGAAGAACTGCAGGAAAATGGAGTCAGCCGAACGCTGAAGTTTGGCATCGCTTTTTCCGGAAAGGAACTTGATATCTGTATGAATTAAGCAGTACAGACCTTTAGGGATCTCTTCGTGTGATCAGACCCGTTAAATTCAGGAGTTCTATGATTACCTCTGCGGGTTCTGATATCCTCAGCAGCATCAGCTGATTACCGATTCAGTTGCCAATGCAGGCTGCCGTAACGAACAGATCGGAAGATGGGGTCAGACCCCATAAAGTGTCCACGCATAAAAAGAAGAGGAGTGCCCTGTGACACCCCTCCGTCTGTGCTTGAAACCGAACCTCTGCACGCAGTTTCCTGCAGGTTTTCTACGAGACAGCGTTTACAGAATGTAAACAGATATGGTTCTCAGACCTGAATATTTAGAAACATTTCACCTTCACAGATAAGAAGTAACCGATAACCGATAAGCATTTACGATAAACCTTAACCGAAGCCATGCACAAGCATGAATAGTAAAGTCTCGTACGGTATTTGATTGTCAATGTTTACGCCTGGGCGCAGTCACGGGGCTGCGCGGGTCGGCGGCGGACAGGGTTTGTCATTCGACGGATGGTTTAATGGGGCTGTCCCATAAAGTGACCTCATGAAGCGATTAATATTCCAGACTGTTCTGGTTCAGCAGGAAGTCATAGACACTCATAATCAGTACGCCGGACTCATTGTAATAAGGGGCAGGTGTGTCTTTGGTGATGATCAATCGCTTGAAGAAATCTCCTGTCAACATCAGAGATCGCTGTTCCTGCTCCATTTTAGCCTGATCAGGAATCGCATAAGCAGACTGGATATAATAGCGCTTAGAACCCTGGTTGCAGACAAAATCAATTTCCAGCTGTTTGCGGGTGCCGTTGCCTTTACCATTGGTTTCGTATTGCACGATCACACCTACATCCACATTGAAGCCCCTCATTTTCAGCTCATTGAAAATGATATTCTCCATGCTGTGCGTTTCTTCAATCTGACGGAAATTCAACCTGGCATTGCGAAGCCCCATATCCGTAAAATAATACTTTACCGGTGTATCAATATATTTCTTTCCCTTCACATCATATCGAATAGCGCTGTCAATCAGGAAGGAATCACAGAGATAATCAATATACCGCCTGAGTGTCGAAGTGCTGATCTTTTTTTTCTTAACCGTTTGAAATGTCGCAGACAGTTTTTCCGGATTGGTCAGAGAGCCGATCGCCGAGGACAGAATATTCAAAAGGTCCTCGAGTTCTGCCTTATTGCGAATATGATGCCTGCCAACGATATCTGAAATATAGGTTTCCTCAAAGAGAGATTTCAAAAACGCAATTTTCTGATCCGGGGTGGTAAACTCAAGCACCAGAGGAATACCGCCATAAAGCATATACTCATTCCACCCGTCCTGCTTCGTACCCTGATAGACGGACATGAATTCAGCGAAGCTTAAGGGATGCATATGCACTTCATCGCCGCGTCCTCGGAACTCCGTAATGACATCCTTTGAAAGAAAACGGGCATTACTTCCGGTCACATAAACATCCACATTTTTCATACGAATCAGGCTGTTGAGAATAGATTCAAACTCGCCAAGCAGCTGTATCTCATCAAGCAGTACATAATACATCGCATCATCTTTGATCTGCTCTTTCAGATATGGGTACAGTACATCAGGATCGCGATACTTCCTGTTTTCGAAAGCATCAAAAGCGATCTCAATGATGTGATCTTCAGCTACACCCTCTGACAGCAGATGCTCCTTAAAGAGCGTAAAAAGAAGATAAGACTTACCGCATCTGCGCATACCGGTAATAACTTTAATAAGACCGTTATGCTCCTTGCTGATGAGTGTATTCAGGTAGCGATCTCTTTTGATTTCCATATAGCATACCTCCTATCGATGATTTTTGCGGTTATACGCAAAAATCTTTAATAGCATCATACCCCGAGCGGGGCTGGCTTGCAAGCAGCATATGAAAGATTATTGCGGTTATACGCAAAAATCTTTCATAGCTTCATCGCAAGCCTGGTTTCTTTATGGCTTTAAACTACAGTGCCTCTTTGTAGTATTTTTCGAGCACATCTCCGTTCATACAGGTACGTCCCTCTCCTCCAGATACTCCTCGATATCCTGCACCACATAATCCGTACTCTGTGTATGGAGGATGTCATAGCTCGGGAGCAGATACCGGTCCAGGCAGCTGCTTTTTTTCAACGCTTGATACACCCGTGAAGGCGCGACATTCCAACGATTAGCGCAGGCATGTATCATGTAAATCGTGAAGGAAAAACTATTCTCATCCATCAGAATCTCCTTAAAACGGCTTTTCTCCATCGCCCCTTTTAACGGAGGACTGGATTTAATGTCATTGTTTTCCATATTTTAACATGTCTCGACCAGGATTTGCGAGCCATGTACAATATTTTGCCTGATCCCTCTGCTACAACATAATTGTCAGGAGGCGAATACGAGCTTTATGAAGACAGACCGTACATCGACCGCTCGTGGGCACTGGAAAAGATGAAAGCCTGCACCAGGTCATAGGGATCGGTGCCCTAGAGCTGCAGAGTCCACCTTCGTCCTGTCTTATGCGACCTGAGCTCCGTGACTCCACGATCCAGCCTTGTGACGCTTTGCGCCCATAGGCCAATGCTTCTGGCTGCAAGTTCATCACGGAGCCGGTAGATATCGGTGCGTGTTTCATGGAAGGAAGATGGCGCGGACAATGGCGCAGCCGACAAGTCACTATTATTGGCTTACTTAGCAAAGTGAATATGATATAATTTTACAATATGTTTTATGGCCCGGACAATGGGGCGATGACACCGAAAGATGAAGCCAGAACGAGTGATTGAGTGGGTGACATGAAAGTATTAGATAACATCACGAATACTGTCCGCGATGATCTGCGGGTGGAGATAAAGCGTGGAAGCAGGATTTCTGTTGCAGCCGCTTGCTTCTCTATGTATGCATATCAGGAATTAAAGAAACAGCTGGAATCCGTAGAGGAATTCCGGTTTATTTTCACGTCACCAACTTTTGTCGAGGAAAAATCAGAGAAGCAGAAGCGCGAGTTTTATATTCCTCGCCTTTCTAGAGAAACCAGCCTGTACGGTACAGAATTTGAGATTAAGCTTCGCAACGAGATGACTCAGCGTGCGATTGCGAAGGAATGCGCAGACTGGATTCGCAGGAAAGCAAGATTTAAGTCGAACACGACGGGCGAAAACATGATGGGTTTTATGACTGTCGATGCGAAAGATGCACAGACAGCGTATGCGCCGATGGCCGGGTTCACCACGGTCGACCTCGGATGTGAGCGCGGTAACAATACCTACAATTTGGTCAACTGCATGGAGACTCCATTTTCCCAGAAGTATATGCAGCTGTTTGACCAGCTGTGGAATGACCGTGAAAAAATGCAGGATGTCACGGACGTGGTGATGGAAAACATCAGTACAGTTTATGCTGAAAATTCTCCAGAATTCATCTATTTCATGACCCTGTACCATGTCTTCAGCGAGTTCCTGGATGATATTTCGGAGGATGTGCTTCCGAACGAGGCGACCGGATTTAAGCAGAGTAAGATCTGGGGTATGCTCTATGATTTCCAGCGGGATGCTGTCCTCGCGATTATCAATAAGCTTGAAAAGTACAACGGCTGCATCCTCGCGGATAGCGTCGGTCTCGGTAAAACCTTCACCGCACTGGCAGTCGTGAAGTACTACGAAAACCGGAATAAATCGGTTCTGGTTCTCTGCCCAAAGAAGCTGGCAGAGAACTGGAATACTTATAAGGATAACTACGTCAATAATCCCATCGCTGCGGATCGACTGAATTATGATGTGCTGTTTCATACCGACCTGTCTCGTGATGGTGGCATGTCTAACGGACTGGACCTGGGCCGCCTTAACTGGGGAAACTATGATCTCATCGTCATCGATGAGTCGCATAATTTCCGCAATGGTATCGGAACCCACAGCAACACGCAGGAGAACCGCTATCAGAAGCTGATGGAAAAGGTCATTCGTGCCGGTGTAAAAACGAAAGTTCTGATGCTTTCCGCAACGCCGGTCAACAATCGTTTCGTGGACCTGAAGAATCAGCTCGCCATAGCCTATGAGGGCAATGCTGAGAATCTGGATGAGCGGCTGAATACTACAAAGAGCCTTGAAGATATCTTCAAGCAGGCGCAGAAGGCGTTCAACGCGTGGAGTAAGCTGGAGCCGGAACAGCGTACCACGGACGCGCTGCTTCGGACATTGGATTTTGATTTCTTCGAGCTGCTGGACAGTGTCACCATTGCCCGGTCTCGTAAGCATATCGAAAAGTATTACGACACGAAGGAAATCGGAAAATTTCCGGAACGATTGAAGCCGATCTCATTGCGCCCATGCCTGACAGACCTGAATAATGCGATCAATTACAACGAGATTTATGACCAGCTGATGCAGCTGACGCTGTGCGTGTATACGCCGTCGAACTACATCTTTCCAAGTAAGCTGCAGAAGTATAAGGACCTCACCCACAACAAGGGCGAGAATCTGACGCAGACTGGACGAGAGCGCGGTATTCAGCGCCTTATGAGCATCAATCTTCTGAAGCGGCTGGAAAGCTCTGTCAATTCCTTCCAGCTGACGTTGACGCGCATCAAGGAGCTGATCGAGGGTACGATTGACGCCATCAACCGCTTCGAAAAATATGGTTCCGCAGACATATCCATGTATGAAGCAGCTCGAGATGACTGGGATATCGATGATGAAAACACAGAGCTCTTTACAGTCGGTAAGAAGGTGAAAATCGAGCTTGCTGATATGGACTGGAAGAGCTGGCGGAAGGAACTGCAGCAGGATGCCGATGTGCTGGAACTGCTGACATTGATGGTGGCGGATATTACGCCGAAGCACGACACGAAGCTGCAGGAGCTTCTGCGTCTGCTGGATGAGAAGATTACGAATCCCATCAACCCGGATAATAAAAAAGTGCTCATATTCTCTGCATTCTCGGATACGGCGGAGTACCTGTATGACCATGTGAGCAGATACATAAAAGATAAGTATGGACTGGATACGGCAGTTATTACCGGAACCATCGACGGACGCACAACGATCAAAGGATTTCAGGCAACGCTGAACAATGTGCTGACCTGTTTCTCGCCGATCTCCAAAGACCGCGATGCGCTGATGCCGAACAGTAGAAATGAGATCGACATCCTGATCGCTACCGACTGCATCTCAGAAGGTCAGAACTTACAGGACTGCGATTATCTCATCAACTACGATATCCACTGGAATCCAGTTCGCATCATCCAGCGCTTCGGTCGTATCGACCGTATCGGAAGCCGGAATAAGGTGATTCAGCTGGTGAACTTCTGGCCGGATCTTACGTTGGACGACTATATCAATCTGAAGTCTCGTGTGGAGACCCGTATGAAGATTACGGTTATGACCTCCACGGGCGACGATGACCTGATCAATCCGGAGGAGAAGGGTGACCTGGAGTATCGTAAGGCACAGCTCAAGCGGCTCCAGGAAGAAGTCGTGGATATCGAAGATATGTCAGATGGTATCTCCATCATGGACCTGGGCTTAAACGAATTCCGCCTCGATCTGCTGGATTATATGAAGCGTAACGGCGATATGGATAAGAAACCGCGCGGACTCCATGCGGTCGTTCCGGCCACGGAAGAGCTACCGGAGGGTGTGATTTTCGTCCTGAAAAACATCAACGACAGCGTCAACGTAGACAACCGCAATCGAATTCATCCGTTTTATATGGTATATATCGGCACCGATGGAGAGATCATCTGTGACTATCTGAATCCGAAGAAGCTGCTGGATGATGTACGTCTACTCTGCCGTGGAAAAAATAGGCCGATATCGGAAGTATATGAGCGTTTCAATCGTGAAACCGACGATGGACGCAACATGGCGGATATGTCGGAGCTCTTGAGTGAAGCAATCAATTCCATCATCGATGTGAAAGAAGAAAGCGACATTGACAGCCTGTTTTCTGCAGGAGGCACCTCAGCCCTGATGAGTGCAGTGTCTGGACTGGATGATTTTGAACTGATCTGTTTTCTGGTTGTGAAATAATCTTATGTGAGGAGGTGTGCGTCGTGCTGGGGTTACCGAAGTCGACGGAGTTCAACAAGAGGATTCCGAAGCAGAAGTTTTACGAACATCTGTCTGTCACGCCGGCCATCAAAGCGGCATTCGCAGAGCAGATTAAAATCATCTACTGGCGAAATAAGCTGGCAGCGACCACACTGAATCTCTCACCCGGTGAGCTGGTCACAGAAATCGAGGTATTCGAGCTCAGGCTTACATCGACTGCGCTCGATGAAAATGTCCTTCGTCTGATTGACCGGGAGATACCGTATCACATCCTGTTCCTGCTGGGATATGACGGGAAATATCAAGCTGCCATGGGATATAAAGAAACTGCAGGTTCCGGTAAGTCAGCCTTTAAGGTTGACCGATATTACTGCACAGAGTGGTGTACAGAGGAAGAACTGCCACTGCATCTGGAAGGTTTGACGATCGATGCAGTATATGAGAATTTCATCTGGCAGATTGCAGGGGGACAGCTTGCCGGTGGTGAAAACACGACGCTGAAGGAAAGCGTAGAACAGCAGAAACAGCGAAAGCAGATTGAGAAGCAGATTACTGCGCTGGAACTAAAGATGAAAAAGGAAAAGCAGCTCAACCGGAAAATGGAGCTGAAGGCGGAGATGAAGAAACTGAAGAAGGCACTTGTTAATGCTTAAAATAGCAGGATAGAGAGGTGAGATATAATGGCCTATTCTGAATATAGAGATTTAACTCCAATAGACAGTATAGAAAACGGAGATGAATATATTGAAGCGTTAAATTGGGCATTTCAGAATAAAAAAGTAAAGAATATTGCGTTGACAGGACCTTATGGTGCAGGAAAGAGCAGCATAATAGAAACTTTTTTGCGTAAAAATGACGAAGACAAGTCTACTCATAAAAAGATTCGATCTTCAGCTCTCAAAATATCCATGGCAACATTCTTAAAAGGAAACACTGCAACAGATGATCCAAATGGAAAGATCCAGGTAGATGCTGATGAGGTGGAAAAAGGTATTCTAAAGCAACTCTTCTATAAAGTGAAGCCGGGTAGAATTCCACAGAGTCGCTATAGAAAGCTCCATCCGATTAAGAAGTTTAAAACCTTTCTCTACGTTCTCGTTGCCATGCTTGTCATATTGTTTTTCATGGAGGTAATGACACCGACCACCTGTGACAAGTTTATGAAAGTGATTGAGAGTTTAGTTCCATCAGGACTACCAACTCCTCTTTTTACCAAAATCGCGGCAGTCCTGCTATTTGCTTTTTTTGCATGGATTATTACCTGCTTGTATCGGACAGCAATTTCAAAATTTAGAGTGAAGGAGATTAAGCTGCCTACCGATACAATTGTTCAAAATGGTGTTGAGGAAGCAGATTCTGTTTTCAACAGGAATCTTGATGAAATCATGTATTTCTTTGAGGAGACAGGCTATAGAACTGTCTTTTTTGAGGATTTGGATCGCTTAGACGATCCGAAAATCTTTGTCCATCTGCGTGAATTGAATAATCTTCTCAACAATGATGATGCCATAAAGGCTAAACCGATCGTCTTTGTGTATGCAGTCAGAGATGATATTTTTTCTAAAGAAGATCGAACCAAATTCTTTGACTTCATCATTCCGGTTATTCCGGTGGTAAATTCAACTAACTCAGGGGAAATTTTGCTTCAGAGGCTTCAGGAAGCAAAAGAAAATGGAATTGAGCATGATGTTTCTCAGGGGTTTGTGCTTGATATATCGCCGTTCATCTATGATATGCGTATTCTTCAGAATATCTACAACGAGTTTGTTGTCTATAAAAAAACATTGCGCATGTCCCAAGAACTTTCCTTGTCAGATGAGCAGATGCTTGCAATGTTGGTATTTAAAAACTTGTATCCGAGTGATTTTGCAGATATTCAGAACGAAAAAGGCATTCTGAAAAAAGCGTTTATGGATAAGAGCGACTTTATTGCAAGAAAGAAACAGAGCATCCAGGATATCATTGATAACTACGCTTCAGTTATCCAACGTGCCCAAAATGATACCTGCAAGTCCATGCGAGAGCTTAAGTACGCTATGTTGGGAACATTGATGGGCGGACCCTATAAATTTGATAGTTTTAGAAATAGTAATTGGAATTCATCGAGTGTAGAAACCAATACAATTATGAGTGATGATTATGATATGGTTCGGCTTATGCAGGAAAACTATACATATATTTACTACATGAACCAAAATCATAATCAAACATATACTACTATTGATGCTGAAATTATGGCCGCTTATGTTGAACGATGGAAGGCGATAAAAGAAGTTAGAGATAAGGGGCTGGAAAACTTACAGGCAGAGTTAGAGGAACTTCGCGAAAGACAGCACAAACTATTTGGGATGTCCATTGTAGAACTGTTAAAAGTATATCCTATAAATGAAGTCTTCTCTGAGAATGTGAAGGCCAATAAGCTGCTCGTTTTTCTGTTGCGACGTGGTTATATTGATGAAAAGTATGCAAGTTATATTAACTATTTCAAGGGAACAAGCATTACAAAGGATGACATGAATTTTATTCTGGCGATAAAAAATCAAGCACCGCTGGATTTTGAGTATCACCTGACGAAAATCCCAATGGTTGTCGAGCGCTTACAAGAATATGAGTTCGAGCAAAAAGCTATCTATAATTTTGACCTTTTGGAAGAACTATTAGGAGAAGAAAATTCTGAAAAACTAATGGCATTCATTCAGCAGTTGGCCGATGGTGATGAGCTCAGCTGGCGTTTTATTGATGAGTTTGTAAATCAGACATCAAAATTACCGTTATTCATTCGCTTGTTATCTAAAAATTGGACTGGCATGTGGGCATATATATCAGCGGACGAAACACTGACATATGATCATCAGCTTATGTACCTGCAAAATATATTGTCTGAGTCGGAGATTTCAACGATCGAGGCGCAGAATATAGACAGCTGCATGACACATTATTTTGAAGAGCATTCCGATATTCTCCAAAAACTGAGAGATTGCAATAACGAAAAAATTATTATTGTTATAGACAGATTGGATGTGCATTTTCCAGCACTCCGTACAGCTACGGTTCCTTTCAATGTATTGGATAGCATTTTTGAAAATCGCCACTATGTGATAAATGAAGAAATGATCAAGGCTATAATTGCGTATAAGAACAGCGATTTCCTTGACGAGTTTGAAGGGAAGCCTTATTCTGCATTGATCGCACTAAACTATCCGGCATTGCTACAGTATGTTCAGGACAACATGGTAAAGTTTGTTGATGAAATTGTTCTTGCGCATAGAAACTTATCTGACAGCCCGGAAGATATAGTAGATATGTTGATTAGGCTTGAAGGGGAAACAGAAATTCAGGTCAAACTGGTTGAGCAAGAGAGTTTTTGCATAGACTACATTGATGATTGCGCAGGTGAACATGTGCGAGCCAACAAAAATGCGTGGATGTCGGTTTGGAATGCACTGTTAAAGAAAAATGCCGTAAAGATAAGCTGGGAGAATGTTTTTGACTATTGGAAAGTGTACCAGTTTAGCGAGGCGTTGAAGGAATATGTAGATTTAAACGCAGGAGAACTGGCTGAGATAGATGCAGTGGTTGTCAATGATAGCTTTATAAAAGCATTTATCGAAGCAGATTTTGAGCAGGAAATTGAGCGAAAACTCCTTCCTGTTTTGCGGTTGGAGAAATTCGACCTTGAAATTTCGTCGATCGCAGAACCTACACTGAATATCATGGTTGACTGCAATTATTTTGAATTTACTGCTGACAGGTATACTGCGGTAAACGATGCTTCCTTTGAGATTGGAATTAAGTTCATCCTGAAAAATCAGAAAGACTATATGAGCTTGAGCGATAGCATTCCCATGACTTCAAGTCTGCTGGAACAGTTGATCTTTAACGATGATTTTGCTGCAAGCAACAGACATCAACTATTCTGCGATTATGCGGAAAGCTACATGACAGAAAAAATTGCCATGCAAATGAAGGTACATGATTTACCTGTTTCAAAGGATATTTTTGAGGCTGCATGGAATTGTACTGCTCAGGAAGACCACATTGAGCTGCTGCTCGATTATTGCACAATACTAAACGCAGAAGATCTTGAACAGTATTTTGCAGAGCTCAGTGCACCATATTCAGAGCTTAGTGATCGTTCTCGGAGACACGAAGTTAGTTTGCCAGTAAAGGATAAAAACAGGGAATTGGCAGAACACTTGAAGAAGATTGGTTATCTTACGAGCTGGAAAGAAAAAGCTGAAAAATACTTCGATGTAGCCACAGATTGTGAGAAAACAAGAAAAATTCTAAGGCTGCATATTAAGCAGGTAAAATAGGAGGAAAACACTAATGGACAAAATGCGTATGGAATCCATTGATATGACCGAACAGAATATAGAGAAAATCGGGGATTTATTCCCGAACTGCATTACTGAGACGAAGGATGCGTATGGTAGGCCAAAGAAGGCTATTAACTTTGACCTGCTGCGGCAGATGCTGTCCAGAGATGTAATTGAGGGTGATGAAGCTTATGAATTTACTTGGGTAGGCAAAAAGGCGGCTATCGTAGAGGCTAATAAGCCGATCCGAAAAACACTGCGTCCTTGCAAAGAAGAGAGCGTTAACTGGGACAACACGGAGAACCTCTACATCGAGGGTGATAATCTGGAAGTGCTGAAGCTGTTGCAGGAGAGCTATCTCGGCAAGGTAAGAGTAATATATATTGATCCACCCTACAACACTGGTTCAGACCGATTTGTATACAATGATAATTTCACATCTGATAAGGACGTATATGAAGAACAAATTGAATTGTTCGATGATGAGGGCAATAGACGATTCTGTGAAAATAATATTTCAAATCCAAGATTTCATTCGGATTGGTGTTCAATGATGTATTCACGGCTTATGCTTGCAAGAAATTTGTTAGCTGATGAAGGCGCAATTTTTATCTCTACAGATGATAACGAAGCAGACAATCTTAAAAAGATATGTGATGAAATATTTGGGGCAAGTTGCTTTGTTTCGAATGTTTCGTGGCAGAGAACTTATTCGACTAGAAATGATTCGACAGGAATAGTAAATGAAGTGGAACACATTATCATTTACAGCAAGTTGCCTGGGTGGAGCCCTAGAAAACTACCACGCACCGCAGAAATGAACTCTATATATAAAAACCCTGACAACGACCAAAGAGCTTGGACAAGTAGTTCGGTTACTGCTCCGGGCGCTGTGACTCATCAAGGAATGGTATATGCAATACAGCATCCCTTTACTGGTGAACTTATGTACCCTACTACAAGTAGATGTTGGTCTTTAGGACAATCACAAATGCTTGAAAATCTGCAACAATGGTGTGGATATGAATTGAGAAATCTGAATGATGAAGAAAAACGTGCTAGGGTATGTGGCATCGAAGTAAAAGATGTAAGAAAAGATGTTAAGGGAATAGTTTTAACAAAGCCTCTTGAAATATCGAGAAAAGAGGCTCAAGCGGTTATGGACAGAGGAAATTGGCCATACTTTTATTTCACAAATGGAGGAAAAGGTGGAATACGAAGAAAAACCTATCTTGATGATATGGGAGGACGGCTTCCAACGAATTTTTGGCCCTTTACAGAAACTGGTCATACGGATGAAGCAAAGAAAGAAGTTAAGGCATTATTTGATGGTAATATACCATTTGACACCCCTAAACCTACGCGCTTGATTGATCGAATTCTTGAGATTGCTTCTGATGAAAATGGATTGATACTGGATTTCTTTTCCGGTTCATCAACAACAGCACATTCGGTAATGAAGAAAAATGCTGAGGAATCCAAAAAAATGCACTATATATTGGTACAAATCAGAGAAGAAAGCAAATCTCCTTTATATCCATCTCTTTGTGAGGTTGGACTAGAGCGTATCCGTCGTGCAGCCAAGAAGATTGCCGAGGAACATCCGGATGCAAAGTTTGATGGAGGTTTCCGCGTTTTCAAGCTGGATGACACCAACATGAAGGATGTGTATTACGCGCCTGCGGATTATCAGCAGAATTTTCTTGATCAGCTGGAGAGCAACATTAAGGAAGATCGTACCGACCTTGACCTGTTGTTTGGTTGCCTTCTGGAGTGGGGATTACCGCTGTCGCTACCGTACCAGTCTGAAAGTATCGATGGATGCACGGTGCATAACTATAATGATGGCGACCTGATTGCCTGCTTTGACGAGAATATTCCTGACAGTGTGATTAAGGCGATTGCAAAGCGCCAGCCACTGCGTGCCGTATTCCGTGACAGCAGCTTTACGGGCAGCCCGGCTAAAATTAATGTAACCCAGATTTTCAAAGAACTGGCACCGGATACTTCTGTGAAGGTGCTGTAAGGAGAGGAAGAGTATGAGCAAAAACGAAATAACGACAATCAGTCCAATCTTCCTGGAAAGCGTTTCCGAAGTGCTGGCGCAGGCTAGAAAGAATGCAAAAACAGCCGTCAATCTCGCCATGGTCTATGCCTATTACGAAATCGGCAGAATGATCGTTGAGGAAGAACAGCATGGGCAAAACAGAGCCGTCTATGGGAAGCAGATTTTGCGGGAACTGTCCAAATACCTTAGTGAGAAATATGGAAAAGGTTTTTCGGTAACAAATTTGAAGCAAATGCGTCAGTTTTACATGGTTTATTCGCAGGATCGAATTGGTCAGACACTGTCTGACCAATTCGAGAATCTTCCTGAAGTCAGCACTGGTAGAAAGTTCTATCTGAGCTGGTCTCATTATCTCAAGCTCATGCGGATAGAAAATATAGACGAACGTCATTTTTATGAGATTGAATCCATAAAAAATGACTGGAGCCTCACCGAGCTGAAACGGCAATATAACAGTTCGCTCTACGAACGCCTCGCACTTAGTACGGATAAGGAGAAGGTTTACCGTCTGGCACTGGAAGGACAGACGGTTGAGACAGCAAAAGATGCTGTCAAAGACCCATATGTTCTGGAGTTTCTTGGTTTGAAAGAACTGCCGGAATACTCTGAAAGCGAGCTGGAGAGCCGCATTATCGACAATTTGCAGCAGTTTCTGCTGGAGCTTGGTACCGGTTTTGCCTTTATCGGCAGGCAGGTGCGGTTCACCTTTGACGAAGAGCATTTCATGGTAGATCTCGTTTTCTATAACCGTCTGCTGCGTTGCTTTGTTCTGTTTGATTTGAAAATCGGCGAATTGAAGCATCAGGATATCGGTCAGATGCAGATGTATGTTCACTACTATGACCGGAAGGTGAAACTGCCGGATGAGAATCCTACGATCGGAATCGTGCTGTGCAGAGACAAGAACAACGCTGTTGTAGAAATGACGCTGCCAGAGGATAATACACAGATTTTTGCAAGTAAATATGAGACAGTACTACCGAGTAAGCAAGCTTTGCAAAAACTGCTGGAAGAACAGGTATCAGATGAGAATGGAGGCGAAGACGATGAGACTACGATTTAAGCATCAGAAATTTCAGGCTGATGCAGCGAAGGCCGTGGTGGATGTTTTCGCCGGACAGCCATATCTGACGCCTTCATACATGATGGACAGAGGAAATGGGTATTACCAGCAGACGCTGACCGATGATGAGGATTTTACCGGCTGGAGCAACCATAAGATCGTGCCAGAGCTTTCTGATCGAATCATTCTGGAAAACCTGCAAAAGGTGCAGCGGACGAATCAGCTCAAGCCGTCGGAAAAGCTGGAGGGGCACTTCAACCTGACCATTGAGATGGAGACGGGCGTCGGTAAGACCTATACCTACATAAAGACCATGTATGAACTGAATAAGCATTATGGCTGGACGAAGTTTATCGTAGTTGTACCGTCTATCGCCATCCGTGAGGGCGTGTACAAATCCTTTCAGGTAACGCAGGAGCACTTTGCGGAGGAATATGGTAAGAAGGTACGTTTCTTCATCTATAATTCTGCACAGCTGACGGAGATTGATCGTTTTGCCTCGGATAATTCCATCTGCGCCATGATCATCAATTCTCAGGCGTTCAACGCAAGAGGTAAGGATGCAAGACGTATCAGCATGAAGCTGGATGAGTTCCGTTCCCGGAGACCGATTGACATCATCGCGAAGACGAATCCGATTCTGATTATCGATGAGCCGCAGTCTGTAGAAGGGAAGCAGACCAAGGAGAATCTGAAGCAGTTCCATCCGCTGCTGACCCTTCGTTATTCCGCTACCCATAAGAGCGACAGCATTTACAACATGGTTTACCGTCTGGATGCGATGGAGGCGTATAACAAGCGACTGGTAAAGAAGATTGCTGTAAAGGGCATCGAGGAATCCGGCAGTACGGCAACAGAAAGCTATGTTTATTTGGAAGGTATAAACCTTTCAAAGGCTGCGCCTACGGCGACGATTCAGTTTGATTTTAAGGGTGCAAGTGGTATTCGCAAGATCACCCGTACCGTTTCGGAAGGTTACAATCTATACGATAACTCCGGCGATATGGAAGAGTATAAACAGGGCTTTGTGGTATCCCGCATCGACGGACGCGATGATTCCGTTGAATTTCTGAACGGCATCAAAATCTATGCCGGTGATGTGATCGGTAAGGTCAGCGAAGACCAGTTACGACGCATTCAGATCAGAGAGACGATTTTGTCTCATATTCAGAGAGAACGCGAGCTTTTCTATAAGGGCATCAAGGTGCTGTCCCTGTTCTTCATCGATGAAGTGGCAAAATATCGCGTCTATGATGAAGCCGGACAGGCGACAGACGGTATCTATGCGCAGATGTTTGTTGAGGAGTATAACGACATCGTCGGACATTTGCAGATCGGTATCGGCGAGGATGACTACATAAAGTATCTGCAGGCGATTCCAGCGGAGAAGACGCACGCCGGATATTTCTCTATCGACAAAAAGGGCAAGATGATTGACTCCAAGGTGGGCCGCAAGGAAACTACGACGGATGATGTCGATGCCTATGAGCTGATTATGAAGAACAAGGAGTTGCTGCTGGATCGCGATCCGAAGCGCTCTCCGGTTCGTTTTATCTTCTCTCATTCTGCGTTGAGAGAGGGCTGGGATAACCCGAATGTATTCCAGATCTGCACCTTGAAGCAGAGCAATAGTGAGGTGCGTAAGCGGCAGGAAGTCGGACGTGGCCTGCGTCTCTGCGTTAATCAGGACGGTGAGCGTATGGACGCCAACGTGCTGGGCGAAGACGTTCAGAATGTCAATGTGCTGACTGTCATTGCCAGTGAAAGCTATGACAGTTTCGCGAAGGGACTGCAGACAGAAATCGCTGAAGCTGTGGCGGATCGACCTCGTGCAGTTACGGAAGATCTGTTTGTTGGTAAGGTGATTAAGGATGATAAGGGCAATGAGCAGGTTGTCGATCAGGATACAGCAAGAGCTATCCATTTTGATTTGATTGTCAATGGCTATATTGACCGGAAAGGCATTCTCACCGATAAATATTATGCCGACAAGGCCAATCATGAGATCAAGGTCGCCGAGGAGGTGGCGGACTCAGCGGCTTCTATCATTGAAATCATCGACACCATCTATGACGGCAGATCCATGGTGCCTGAAAATGCCCGGAGCAATAACGTGGAGCTGCATGTGGATGAGAATAAGCTTGCAATGCCTGAATTTAAGGCACTGTGGGCGAAGATCAATTCCAAGTCTACCTACGTGGTTGACTTTGATACCGAGGAGCTGATCCGCAAGGCCATTCAGTCGCTTGACTGCAAACTCAGAGTATCGAAAATTGTCTTCAAAGTGGAAACCGGAACCATGGAGACGATCAAATCAAAGGAAGCGCTGGCATCCGGAACTTCCTTTGTAAAAGAGAAGTCTGCAAGCTATGGTAGCACCAAAACGGTCAGTACAAATGTGAAATATGATCTGATCGGAAAGCTTGTGGAGGAAACTGGACTTACCCGCAAGGCGGTCATTCAGATTCTGAAGGGCATTCAACCGAGTGTATTCAATCAGTTTAAGGATAATCCGGAAGAATTTATCATGAAAGCAGCGGCTCTTATCAATGATGAAAAGGCTACGGCGATTATTGAGCACATTACCTATGATGTGATGGATGATCACTATGGCACGGATGTTTTCACGGATCCGACCATCAAGGGCCGTCTCGGTGTGAATGCCATGAAGGCAAAGAAGCATCTGTACGACCATATCGTATACGACTCCAGCAATGAGCAGAAATTTGCTACGGAACTGGACACGAATACAAATGTTGCGGTCTATGTGAAGCTTCCGGACGGGTTCTACATTTCAACACCTGTAGGGCATTATAATCCTGACTGGGCGATCGCGTTCTATGAGGGAACAGTCAAGCATATCTATTTTGTGGCCGAAACGAAGGGCTCGATGAATTCGATGCAGTTGCGCTTGATCGAAGAGTCCAAGATTCATTGTGCCAGAGAGCATTTCAAGGCAATCAGCAATGGTGAAGTGGTTTATGATGTGGTAGACAGCTATCAGAGCCTGCTGGAGCTGGTTACAAGATGAGTCCGGTTAAGATTTATCTGAGCTATAGGAGATGAATATCCGAAACACCGTTTCGGATATTCAATAAAAAGGAACTGTCGGTTAAAGTATGCGGAGAAGACTGTGCCGAAATAGCATTGACTCTTAATGTTTTAGAAATCAAATTGGGTGAGTATATGATTTTTATTACCGGGGATATCCATGGAGATCCCGACCGATTTTCAGTAGAAGAATTTCCTGTGCAGAATGAAATGACACGAGAGGATTATGTGATCATCTGTGGAGATTTCGGAATGCTCTGGTCGCTGAAAGAAAACAAAGAGGAAAACGATCTGCTTGACGGGCTGAATGATAAGAACTTTACAACCTTATTCATTGATGGAAACCACGAGAATTTCGACCGTTTAAATGCACTGCCGGTCCGTTCCTGGCATGGGGGAAATGTACACCTCGTAAGAGATCATGTCATCCATCTGATGCGTGGAGAGATTTTCGATCTGAACGGAACTGCAGTGTTCGCTTTCGGTGGTGCGCGATCACATGATATCGCCGGGCTCGCAAGCGAAGAGGAGTTAGAGAAGGATTACACTGCCGGAATTCTACAGAAGGATGATCCACACCTTTATGGAAAGCTGAAAATGGTTAGAAATTATTACTCATCCGCGAGAATCGAAAACCAGAACTGGTGGAGGGCAGAGATGCCGACACAGGACGAAATGGATGCCGGACTTGAGAATCTTAAGAAGCATAACATGCAGGTGGATTTTATCATATCGCACGATGGACCGATTTCGGATCTCGTCCTGCTGGGAGGCGGAATCACCGCAGACCCTTTAAATAAATATTTTGAAGAGCTCAGACAGACGGTGACGTACCGGGAATGGTTCTTCGGACACCATCATGAGGATCGAAGAATAAACGACAGGGAAACGGCGATATATTATTCGATCCTGCAGGTGGAGTGACGAAAGAAAAAACAAGTGAAAAAAGTACGCAGAGAGCCTGCAGTTGCAGGCTCTCTGATATTGGTCAATTCCCGGTTCGTGCGTTCAGGCTTTCAAACAGTACGAGGTAGCAGGCCATGTCTCCGATGCGCTTTCGGAGTCGGGATTCTTCTCGTTCTCGTATCTGAGATGGATTTATACCTGGATATGGTATAATATGCAACATAAAGTAAAAAAGGAAGCAGACTTTTGCAAGTGAAGTATGAGAAAGTACTGCCGGTTAAAGAGCATTTGAAGTGCCTGATAAAGGAGGGCTTACGCATGATGACAGATGAAAAAATCAAAAATGCCAGTGAGCTGGAATTCGCTGTATTTTGCATTGAAAATGTAGCGGCGAAGCTGGGTGTGAATGCAGAGCGTGTTTATAAGGCATTTACTGAACAGAGTGATATTTTGAACGGTTACATCGTGCCGGAATATGAAGTACTGCATACGCAGAGCCGTGAATACATCGTTGACGACCTCCTGGATGTGATGAAAGAAAGGGGCGTGACAGTATGATAATCTATCATGGTTCTTTTGTGGAAATTAAAAAACCGGATTTAGTTCATTCTCGCCTTAATGTAGACTTCGGGTGTGGATTCTATGCCACGCCTCTGTATGAACAGGCGGCGAAGTGGTGTAGCAAGTTCAAGCGTCGTGGTAAAGACGGCATTATCTCTCGATATGAGTACGATGAAAAACGGGAAGTCGAACTGAAAACGTTGAAGTTCGATTCTTATTCCGAAGAATGGCTGGATTTTATCCTGAACTGCCGTAGCGGAAAAGATTTGACAGATTATGATCTTGTTGTAGGTGGTGTTGCCAATGATAAGGTATTTAATACTGTGGAGCTGTTCTTTGACGGATTGATTGATAAGACGGAAGCAATCAACCGCCTGCGGTATGAAAAACCGAACCTGCAAATCTGTTTCCGCACAGATAAGGCACTGTCGCTGCTGCATTTTGAAGGGAGTGAAAAACTATGACAGCAAATTCAATTTTGCTTCAGAAAAAATATAGTCGTGTCATTGAGTGCTTTGCCAAACAGCAGGGGCTTTCGCTGGATGCGGGGTTGGATTTCTTTTATCATTCCCAGGTTTATCAGCTGATTCATGACGGCGTTTCAGATATGCATTGCATGAGCGACGCATATCTGGCAGAGGAACTGGGACAGGAATATGCGGAGAAGACTATGTGATCATCTGTGGGACATTTGAGTCAAGCCTGGGGAAGTAACTTGCCGGTAATTTGCTTTTGTGTTTGATCTTTCGAAAGGCGCTTAAAAAGAAGCACGTTTTCATGCGCTTTTTCGAAAGATCAGTAGAGCAGGAAGTGCCTGATTTAACTTGCTGGTAACTTGCTTCATGACCAGAACTGCTTTCATAAGTTGATTCCATCGCAGATGGTCAAAATGAGGGGAGTCTGCTCGCGCAGACTCCCCTGTGTGGTCAATTCCCGGTTCGTGCATTCAATCCTTCAAACAGCACGAGGTAGCAGGCCTTGTCGCCGATGCGCTTGCGGTAGTCGGGGTTCCGATTGAGGTCGCCGAGCTCGTCACGCCAGCTGGTGTCGTGGCCGTGCTGGTGGCAATTAGCATTCCGATTTTCACTACGCAGTTGGAGAAATCTAGAGAAGCTACTGATGAAGCAAACATTCGTGCATGCTATGCAGAAGTTATGACTGCCGCTCTTACAAATGAAAAGGGCTCTACTGAAAGTGCTTCTCGGGGCACTATTAAAACTGCCGCTACTGTTTACTCCATTAAATATACCGACGGTGATGCTAATACAGGTATATGGACTGGTACTGTTACCCTTAAGCAGGCTCAGGACGGATGGCAGAATACTAGTATTAAAGAAATTGCAGGCATAGATGTGTCTGCCATGTCACCTAAGAAAGGTAAGACTTGCACAATTACTTATATTGAAAAAACAGATACAGTTGCGATTGCTTTTCCAGCTAGTTAATAACTAGTAGGATCAGGGGACGGTACTCTGTCCTGATTCTTACGACATAACTAAAGGCTCTTTTATACATAACATAGGATTCTACGCTACTTTCTGGTATAATACACGTAGGAGGTATAATTATGCCAAAGACCGTAGATCTGCCATCTGTATTAATGTTTATTAATTCTTGTTCTGATGCCGAGCTCCGAATTATCAACGACGAGATCGCTACTGTCATGTTAAAGAGCCCGACCATTTCAGAGGCTTTATTAGAGCATAAGAAGACTAGCGGATACGAGTGCCCGTATTGCTCTGGCAAAGCCGTCAAAAATGGCAAAAATGTTGCTGGTCACCAAATGTATCGCTGTAAAGACTGTGGTAAAAACTTTACCGCCAATACTTGTACTCCGCTTCAGCGTACACGAAAGAATTCGTCAACATGGCGGACATTTTTGGAGATGCTTTTAATGGATGCGACAATCAATGAACTGACCGGCAGATGCGGTATATCTCAAACCACAGCTTTCAGGTGGCGAAATAAAGTGTTCGACGCCTTGATTGAATTAAGCAATAACATGGAGCTGCAAGGGACCATAGAGGCTGACGAAACATTTTTTAAAGATTCTTATAAAGGAAACCATGCGGTGTGGCCGGCGGCACGAGACAGCCGTAGCAGAGGCAGCAGCGCGTCTTTGCGTGGCATTTCGCGTGAGCAAATTTGCATTCCTTGCCTCATGGATTCTGACGGGAAATATGTAGCCAAAATAACTAATCGAGGAAAAATCAATGCGCCGACGCTGTCAAAAGCGTTTGCGGGAAATATTACTCCAGGGTCTGTTATTGTATCCGATTCAGCCACTGCCTACAGACGTTTTAGCAAATCAGTCGGTGCAGATCTGCATCAAATCCCAAGAGGAAAGCATTCTGTAGGAAGCTTGAATATCCAAAAGATTAATAGTTTGAATATTATGGGCCATTTTGCAGCAGTAAACCGGAGCTAGAGCAGCACCATTCCGGATAAGATGACAGCACCATTCCGGGAGTATAGCCGCACCGAACGACCTTTCTTATAATGAATTCATACATCGGATTCGATGTAAATTTATTATAAGGAGGCCATTTATGACCAAGTATCGTGAAATCCTGTTGCTGATTTCATGAGCTGTCACGGAGCTGCTCTCATGAGCTGTCGCTGAACTGCTCAACTTTGCGTCATGAATGTCGTATGGGTTATCGCCGCCGGAGGTCGTCTTCGGCGGCGTTCGCTTACTCATTCACAACAAGCATTTCGTGTTCTGCCACATAACTGACCATGTGGTCATCGATCAGTCGCTTCTGTGTCTGACTGGCATACATCAGGCTCTTTTCGCAGACACGGTTCACCATCCGTGGAACACCGTTCGAGATCTGGTAGATCCGATCGATGGCCGAGTCGGTAAATATGTTCTGCGTGCAGCCCGCGTACTGCATGTGCGCATTGATGTAGTCCTCGCATTCCGCCCGGTCGAGAGGTGGCACCGTACAGTAGATATCGATCCGCTGCCGTATCGCGGCGTATCGCTGCAGCTTCAGCTTGCGGTCCCAGAGTTCTGTCTGTCCGGCAAGCACCAGGGCCATCGGACTCTCAGAGTCAAACTTGTAGTTCAGCATGAAGCGGAACTCCTCGAGCATTTCCTTATCGAGGAGGTGCGCCTCGTCGAGTATGCAGACCACCCGCTTTTTCTGGACGCCCTGAATGATTTCGATCGATGCCTGCAGCTGGCGCTTGGCATCTCCACGATAGAAGCCCGAATCGATGCCCAGCTGTTCCAGAAGGCCCTTATAGAACCACTTCGGTGTAAGTTTGGAATCAGACAGGTACAGAAGGATGTACTTGTCCTTCGGAAGCATGGCATCGAACTTACGGAGCAGTGTGGATTTGCCACAGCCCGGTTCTGAAGTGATCACTGCAAACAGCTTCTTGTCGGCAACGTACATCAGACGACCGAGCACATCACTCATCGCTTTCGTCTCGTACAGGCACTCCGGTGGAAGGTCCCTGGTGAATGGCGTATGGGTCATGCCAAAGAATGCTTCATACATGAGCGCGTCCCTCCTT
>NZ_JBQKLS010000008.1:0-121884 GCF_052116105.1 Oribacterium sp. Sow4_G1_1 | reverse complement strand
ACGAAATGGAGACGACGCTTTGATGTATTCTCAGTTCTGCTATTACATTCAGCAGAACGAGCAAAAACGCCGTGCAACGATGCACATCCCAAGGAAACCTGGACAGCAGATCGAGGTTGATTGGGCTGGAGATCCGGCCGAAATTATCGATCCGTATACTGGAGAAATCACCAGTGCCTGGATATTTGTAGGTGTCATGACCTATAGCCAATACGCATTTGTAGAGGCGTTTATCAACGAACAGCAAAAGGCTTGGATCACAGCTCACGTTCATATGTACGACTTTTTCGGTGGAGTCACTCCCATACTGGTTCCAGATAACGCTCCGACCGCAACCAATCGGAAGCAAAGCGATAAGTACGAGCCGGTCCTGATCAAATCCTATGAGGAACTGGCACAGCATTACAACACTGCCATCATCCCTGCACGTGTTCGCACACCGAAGGATAAGCCGAATGCCGAAGGAAACGTCGGGCATGTCTCCACCTGGATCACAGCAGCACTGCGTAACGAGCAGTTTTTCTCACTAGCGGAGCTGAATGCTGCAATTCGTAAGAAACTAAAAAAATACAATGATGCACCTTTCCAAAAGAAAGACGGTAGCCGACAGCAGCTGTTCCTCGAAGATGAGAAACCCTTACTTATGCCTCTGCCAGCTACCCGTTTCGAACTTTCAGAACTACGTACCGCCACAGTACAGTTCAACTATCACATCGCCGTAGACAAGATGTACTACTCGGTGCCTTATCAGTATATCAAAGATAAGGTTGATGTGCGAATGACCGATACCACGATTGAGATTTTTAAAAATCATCGACGGATTGCTTCGCATAAACGTCTGTATGGACGTCCGGGTCAGTATTCTACTGTGACAGAACATATGCCACAAGACCACCAGAAATATCTGGAGTGGAATGGCGATCGCTTCCGTGAATGGGCGGAAACGATCGGAATAAATACCTACAAGGTCGTAGACTGTATACTCACCTCCGGGCGAATCGAACAGCAGTCTTACAGGGCTTGCATGGGACTTCTCAAACTTGCAGAGAGACAAACTCCACAGAAGCTTGAGAACGCCTGTACAAAGGCGCTGAAGTACTCAAATTCGCCAAGTTATAAAAGCATCAAAAACATCCTGAGCGCTGACAAAACGGTTCAACTGGAATTCGTCAGACCGGCAAAAACGCAGGATAGCGAAAAACAGCATGGCATTACTCGTGGTGCCGGATACTATGGAGGGAAAAGATCATGACTAATCAGAGCACCATAGACAAACTGATCGAAATGCACATGACTCCTATGGCGGATGCGTTTCGTATTCAGATGAACGATTCGTCCATGAGAGAGGTTCCTTTCGAGGATCGCTTTGGGATGCTCGTTGACCACGAATACACTGAGCGAAAAAACAAGCGCCTAAAAAGGCTGATTCGTAATGCTGAGTTTGAGCAACCGGATGCTTGTATTGCCGCAGTGGATTATGGCCATAACAGGAAAGTGAACCGGATGCTGGTTGAACGTCTGGCAACCTGCGAATACATAACAGAGTACAGAAACATCTTTATCACAGGAGCAACGGGAAGCGGGAAAACCTATATGGCTTGTGCATTTGGCATGGAAGCCTGTAAGCATTTCTACACCGTTAAGTATGTTCGTGTGCCGGACTTGCTTTTGGATCTTCGCGCAGCAAGAGACGAGGGTCACTTTTCAGATACACTGAAGAAGTATACGAATCCAACCTTGCTCATTCTTGATGAGTGGCTCCTGATGAGAATCAAAGAAGATGATTCATCAAACCTGCTGGAACTCATCCATAAGCGCCGTAAGCACTCATCCACTATTTTTTGTTCACAATACAGAGATGATGAATGGTATGAGAAGTTGGGTGGAAAGGATAACCCTCTGACAGATGCCATCATGGATCGGATCGCGTTTGATTCGTATAAAATACCTATCACCAGTCTGGATCCAACTAAAGACATCTCCATGAGAGAAATCTATGGCCTAGATCCATCTGAAGCTGAGTAAAATCAGAAAACTGAAAAATGCTGGTGGACCGTCTGGCTGATTCTTAGCTCAGGCGGCTCCGCCGCATAATTATCTCAAGGCACTGCTGTTCCTGCCGGACAGTTGCTGCTCAAAATTCCGGACTGGCGCCTCCGGCGCAACGGAATAATCATAGTTTGCACAGTAGCATTGAATCAATGGTAAACCACGTCCATCGTGGCGTCTCATCCAAATACATGAATGGATATATCGCATTTACTTGTTGGAAACAGACACATAGTGGCAGTTTACCGGAACTAACAGATCAGCTCATTGCAGATATTGTCAAGGCTACGCGTGTGAAAACCTGTATTGAATCATCGGCAAGGCCTTTTATCCCAGTTATAAAATAGCGGCATATCCTATGTTATGTATAAAAGAGCCTAACTAAATTACCAAGCACCCGGGAAGGCAAGGTAGTTGATTGAAAAATCATTCATGAATGAAAAGCGGGAAGCTGTCACATCGACGAATCAAACGTTGGTGTGACGGCTTCTTCGCGTTCTGGTGCGGGGTTGCAAACGCGGGTGAAATCGGCTATAATACATTATTACTAAAATCATTACCAAAGAAGGCGGAAAGGAACCCATGAAACGCGGAAAAAACGGCTTTACGCTGGCGGAGCTTTTGATCGTCGTGGCCATCATCGCCGTGCTGACGGCAGTCTCCATTCCGATATTTACGAACCAGTTGGAAAAGAGCCGGGAGGCCACCGATCTGGCCAACGTACGAAACGCCTATTCCGAGGTGATGATGGCCGCCCTGGTGGAGGATACCAGCTCGCCCCTGTACCAGGGCGGGCTCTACCAGCGCACGGTGCCTTTGAAGCAGGCCCGGAACGGCTGGAGCATGAACGCGGACAAGCTGGTGGTGGGCGGTATCAGCCGCAGTGACGACCATTGGAAGTGGAAGGACCCCCGGGCAAAGGGCCGCTGCAAGGTCTACTATTTTGAGGGCGAGGTCTATCTCAACTGGCGCGGCGAGGACCATATCAACCTTGTGTCTGCCCAGGATTTCCTGACCAAGGATATTCTGCTGGACATCGTGGGCGACAAGTACAAGTACAACGTCATCAACTCCAACGAGCCCTATGGGCAGAACGAGGGAACGAAGAAGTTTATCGATTACGCCAAGAAGAACGGCTTCGACCTGTCTGACTACGACGCCAGGACCTGGCAGATCTATGTCAAGGAACCCGGAGCAAACTCCGATTTCCTTGTAGAACCGGCTATCTACTGGTCTACCGTGGATCTTACGAACAAAACGGTGGGAAATTACGTGCCTGTCATGGGCTACCGGAACGGAAAATACGACGTGTACCGCGCCAAGGTCGAAACCTATAATGCCGGCACGGCAAACGAATACAACTCGCTTCAAAACAACTTCGCCAGTGTCAAGAACAGCGGCAGCAGCGCGACGTTCCAGTTTGACAACTATGAGGACGCCAAGGCTGTATATAATCAGATCCTGGATGTTTATGAAACAAGCATAAGTGGGATCAATGGAACGCAAACGCTGGAATACAAGGATATGGAAAAGTACGGACTGACTTGACGGCGTATGAGCCGCCGCGCCATTGGCGCGGCGGCTTTTTTCGACTAAATCAGCGGAAAAAACAGGTATTTCCGCTGATTCCGGGGACGGGGCATGTTGCTTTACGATAATGTATCCTGAATAATAGAAAAAGCCTTATGTTTCAAGCCATAGAAGCCCATACGTGGTATAATAGGTGCAAGGAAAATCGCAGGAATCAGGCAAAAACCTTGCACTTGGAGGGCGGCTATGTATCGTTACAGCAATGGACAGATCAGCCTGGCAGATTTCAAGCAGCCAGTCGGCATGAATCTGAAAGAGAGTAACCGGTGGGTGAAAAAAGCACAGACGATCCCCTGGCTGGAGATTGAGAAGCGGTACGCCGCTCTGTTTACCAACCGCAAGGGCAACGTAGCCAAACCGCTGCGTCTGGCTCTGGGCGCCTGTATCATTCAGGCGGAGTATGGTTTCTCAGATGAAGAAACTGCCCTTATGATCCAAGAAAACCCGTACCTGCAGTACTTCTGTGGGTATCCCGGCTATGATGATGAAAAGCTGCCCTTTGACCCATCTCTGATGGTGTACTTCCGTAAGCGGTTGACGCCGGAAGTGCTGGGCGAAATCAACGAGATGATCGTGCGGGACGCAAAAGAGCGTCAGGAAAAAGAGGCCAAATCCAGGGATGACGATGATGACTCTGGCAATCATCCAGGAACAGGCGGAAACAGCGGCACCATGATTGTGGACGCCACCTGTGCACCGTCCAATATCCGTTACCCCCAGGACGTTTCTCTGCTCAATGAGGCCAGAGAGAACGCCGAGGCGCTTCTGGATGCTCTCCATGATCCCGCGGATGGGAAGAAGCCACGCACTTACCGCAAGCGTGCCCGGAAGGATTACCTGAAATACACAAGATGTCGCAAGCATACCGCCAAGATGACCCGCAAAGCAATCGGAAAGCAGCTGACTTATCTCCGGCGTGACCTCGATGCTGTTGATGGAAAACTATCTCTTGGAAAATCTCTGACTACGCGACAGATGGAACGTCTGGATACGATTCGCACCATCTATGAGCAGCAGAAGTACATGTACGATAACCGCACCCACAGCGTACCTGACCGGATTGTCAGCGTAAGCCAGCCTTTCGTTCGTCCCATTGTGCGTGGAAAAGCAGGCAAGCCGGTGGAGTTTGGCGCGAAGTTGGACATCAGTGTTGTCGATGGGTGGACTCGGTTGGAATGCTGTTCCTTTGATGCCTACAACGAAGCTGGGAATCTGCAGGAGATGGCAGAACGGTTCCGAGAGCGGGAAGGGCATTATCCCAGCCGTATTCTGGCGGACAAGATCTACCGAAACCGTGAGAATCTCAACTATTGCAAGGCACACGGAATCCGGCTATCCGGTCCGGCACTGGGGCGTCCCAGGAAGGGCGAAACCAGAGACAAAGCTCAGGATTACCGGGATGAGTGCGAGCGTGTGGAAGTGGAGCGCAGGTTCAGTCTGACGAAGCGCAAATGCGGCATGGGACTGGTCACGGCAAAATTGCGGGAAACCGCTGCCCATGTGATCGCCATGTCCGTGCTGGTGCTGAATCTCCGCAAGATTCAGTGCGCCATTTTGCAACTACTTGCGTTTTTGCGGGCAATTCTCTCGCCTAAGCAAAAATGGGCCATTGTTCAGTAGTCATTAATATAATAGGGATCATATAGGACGTTATGAAGGGAGCTGTTGATATTATGTACGAGTCTTTAAAGCTACCGGTTGGGATAGAAAACTTTGAAGAGATCCGCACGAAGGGGTATTACTATGTCGATAAGACGAAACTTATAGAGCAGCTTTTTGACCGTCTTGGAAAGGTCAATCTCTTCACGCGTCCGCGGAGGTTCGGTAAGACGCTGAACATGAGTATGCTGCGGTACTTTTTTGAGATCGGGACGGATGCATCCCTTTTCGATGGGCTGTATATCGCGGGGAAGCAGGCGCTGGTTTCGGCGCACCTCGGGAAGTATCCGGTGATCTTTTTGTCCCTGAAAAATGTGGAGGGACTCAGCTTTGAGAGCGCGAGATATCAGCTGGTAGAGCTGATTGCGAAAGAGGCGCGGAGACACCGTGCGCTGGAGAGCAGTCCGCAGCTCGATGAGGATGATCAGAAGATTTATGCAGCATTGACACAGGTGCAGGACGGTATGTATGTCATGGCGGAGGATGTGCTGTATGGCTCGCTGCAGGCGCTTTCGGAGCTGCTGTATAAACATTACCAGCAGAAAGTGCTCATCTTAATCGATGAGTACGATGTGCCGCTCGATAAGGCATTCCAGCATGGCTACTATCGGGAGATGGTGGCGCTCATGCGTACGCTGTTTGGAAAAGCATTGAAAACAAATGATGCGCTGGATTTTGCGGTGCTGACGGGCTGTCTTCGTGTTTCGAAGGAGAGCATTTTCACCGGACTGAATAATTTTAAGATTCTGTCGATTACGGATACGCGTTTCGATGAGCAGTTCGGGTTTACGGATGCGGAAGTGCGGAAGCTGCTCACGGATTATCATCTGGAATCGAAGTATGCGGAGACGAAGGAGTGGTACGACGGCTATCGCTTCGGTAACGTGGATGTGTACTGTCCGTGGGATGTGATCAACCATGTGGACCGCGTCCTGGATGACATCGATGCGCGCCCGGAGGCATACTGGATCAATACCAGTGGCAATGATCTCGTAAAACGTTTCGTTGCGAAGGCGAATAAAACCACGCGGGACGAGATCGAGCGTCTGATCGCCGGAGAGGCCATCGAGAAGCAGCTGCGTCTGGATCTAACCTATGATGAGATCGATCGCAGTATAGAGAATCTGTGGAGCGTGCTCTTTACGACCGGGTATCTGACGCAGGCGGGCAGGACGGAAGCGGGAAACTATAAACTCGTGATTCCGAATCATGAGATTCGTGAGGTGTTCCGTTTTCAGATTCAGGAGTGGTTTAAAAATGCGGTATTCAGTAACACAGAGCAGCTGACGGCATTTTGGAAAGCCATCGAGGGCGGCGACACGAGCGAGATGGAAGCTTATCTGAATCGTTTGCTGAGTAATTCCATCAGTGTGTTTGACACGAAGGCGGTGGATGGCGAGAAGGAAAGTGCGTACCACAATCTGCTGGTGGGGATACTTGCCGGGAATGCGGACTGGCTGGTGAAGTCAAATCGTGAGGCGGGTGATGGTTTCGCGGATATCATCGTGGAGACAGAAAATCCGGATGCCGGCATCATCATGGAGCTGAAATATGTGAAGGATTTCAGCGCGATGGAGCAGGCGTGTCAACGCGCGCTTGCGCAGATCCGGGACCGTCGTTACCAGGAGTATCTGCTGAATGATGGGCGAAGCGATATCACACTTTACGGGATCGCGTTCTGCAGGAAGCGGTGCCGCGTAGTGGCGGAGTCTGCATAAGGCAGACTCCGGAACGATATCCAGCAGAGCTATGCTCTGCTCCCGAAGGGCTAAACTCGAGCCTCCTAAGCTCGAGTTTAGGGCGGTGGCAGAGACATTGGCCCACGATCTTTCAACCAGAAGTTTAGTGCATTTTCTGTGAATCTGCCTTATAATGGTAAACTGATTTAAAAAGGGCAGTGAGTGGAGGAGTCTGCAAAAGGCAGATTTCAGATCGATTACGGAGGTGAAGTGATGGAACCTATCTATTTGTCGATTGAGCCTGAGAAGACCGGAAAGAAGATCAAGAAGCTGCTCGATGCGAGTGGGTATACCGTGCGGGATGTGCAGCGCCTGATGGGCTTTAACAATCCGCAGGCGATCTACAAGTGGCTTTCGGGGGTTTCACTTAGTTAAAGATACCACATCAAAACCCACGTTGACTTTTGCTCAACCGATACAGCCGGAGGGCTGGATAACAAGAAAAGGCGGTATGCGCCCCGTGGAGGGGTAGAATACCGCCTTTTCTTGTGGGGGTTTCCAAAGGGGGCTTGCCCCCATTTGGCACACGACTTTGCCTGCAAAGTGTAGTGTGTTATACCTGCTGGCGTGGCTGGCGGGGGAAACGGGGTGCGGTGCTTTTTGCGCCCCGCTTGCTCCGGCAGGAAAACAGGCTGACTTTTTGTGAATGAGAATGAACAAAAAATCGGGCTGGTTTCAGAGAACGGCGGCAGGTATATGAAAGCCCCGTCCCTCGTCCTACGCTCCGACTTATGGACAAAATGTCCCGAAGCTGCGGCCACACTCCCGGCAAAATAGCAGAACAGCGGGCAACCGTCAAGGCTGAAATGAACGGGTTTGCACCCGGCCTTGACCGCCTCCCGTTGTTCTGCTGAATGGGTGGACAAGGCGGCAAATCTCTCAAAGTGCTTGGCCGCACTCTCTTTAACTTGGAAGCGTTTTTTTCCTCAAAATTGAAATGGGCGGGAAGCCATTTTGTGGCTTTCCCTCCTTGATTACCTTTTAGCAAAGACGGGCGGGGCTGTCAACGGCGGCGCATGAAATGCGCCGTTCATCTTGACCGTTGACTGGCTCGGCTGGCTTTGCTATTCGGTAGCCAGACGAATGTTTTTGGTCGCCATGTTATTTCTAAAAGCAAGATCATGTTCTACAAAGATCATGGTAGGAGAAAATTCTCTAATCAGATTTTCAATTTGCATTCGGGAATAGATGTCAATATAGTTAAGTGGTTCATCCCACACATACAGATGCGCTTGTTCACAAAGGCTTTTTGCTATCAACACTTTTTTCTTTTGTCCCGCCGAAAAATCTTCCATTTTCTTTTCAAACTGTATTCGTGAAAAATCCATTTTCCGTAAGATCGCCTTAAACAAACTTTCATCAATACGATTGGCTTCCGCAAACTCTGATAACGAACCGTTCAGCATGGAAGTATCTTGAGGTACATAGGACAATATCATTCCAGAACCTATTGTAACCGTCCCACGATGTTCTATTTGTTGCCCGATCAGTAGCTTGAGAATGCTCGTTTTTCCAGAACCATTTTTCCCATCAAGGGCAATGCGTTCTCCCCGCTTTACTGTAAATGAGATTGGCTGGCAAACATCTTTTCCGTCAAAAATTGGTACAACATCAGAGAAAGTCACTAAGGTATCTGAAAAATAGAGAAGCGGAGTGATTTTCAAATCTTCTATGATTTCCAAATTTTTAAGAAGGCCGGACTTTTCCTCGATTGCCCGTTGCTGCCGCACTTCGATAGATTTTGAGCGTTTCATCATTTTGGCAGATTTGTGACCGATATACCCTCGGTCAACCGGGCCGTTCCCATATTTTGACGCTTCAATTCGGTCTGACCAGACAGAAGTTCTTTGAGCGGCCTTTTGCAAATTATCAATGCTTTTTTTCAGCTTCACATTTTGAGCGAGTTCAAATTCTTGTTGGCGCTGGAAGTTGGTGAACCAAGTAGAAAAATTTCCGCTTTGTACTTCGATGTTTGACCGATTGATCGACAGGATATGGTCAACACAGCCATCTAAAAAACAGCGATCATGAGAGACTAAGATAAATCCCTTTTTCCGTTTCAGGTATGCTGAAACGGTTTCTCTGGCTTTCATATCCAAATGGTTTGTCGGTTCATCAATCAGTAAAAAGTGTCCATCATTCAGAAAGAGGGCGGCAAGCAGCACCTTGGTCTGCTCCCCATTGGAAAGCGTAAAAAATGGTCTCCAAAGCACATCATCACGGACTTCCAGATAGGATAGTTCTCTCAACAGTTCCCATTCTTCCGCCAGCGGGCAGACTTCCGAGAGAATGTCCGCAGTTAATCTGTTTTTATTGCTAACAGGGTATGGAAAGTAATCAAATTGCACAGAGGCTTGTATTTTCCCATGGTATTCGTACTTTCCAAGCAGAAGATTTAGAAAAGTTGTTTTACCTCTGCCATTTCTACCAATGAACCCAAGTTTCCAATCTGTATCAATTTGAAAATTGACATTTTCAAAAATGTTATCATAGCTGGATGGATAGGCAAAGGTAAGGTTCTCGACTCGGATCATCGACATATCGCATTCCTCCTTTATTCCGGGGATAAAGAACATAAAATAAGAGCTGCAAGAAAGTCAATTCTTGCAGCTCGTCACAGCATAATAGTACCACCCCTATCAAGAGTGATACGCCTACGATATATCGAGTGAATAGACTTTTAACTTTCTTGCAATGGGTACAATGGTACTGTAAAACACAGTATCACTGTATATTCCAATTTATTTGCAAGAAAAGTTAATCATCTTTCCACCTCACCTCTAATTTTATGTATGTTAGTGTATCACAAAGACACAAGCAAGTCAAGGAAAAGGGCAATGATGATAATGAGTATAAGGCAGGGTACTTTCTGTTTTTGATTCTCTGCGGGATATGAGATTTCGTAAAATCCGATTTAGATGTTAAGGCTCATGTATAAAAGCGGATAAGGATTGCCCTGTTCGTCAAGGTCTGTCCTTTTATAAACCTGAAAGCCCAAGTGTTCATAAAAGCCCTTG
This sequence comes from Oribacterium sp. Sow4_G1_1, assembly GCF_052116105.1. NCBI lineage: Bacteria > Bacillati > Bacillota > Clostridia > Lachnospirales > Lachnospiraceae > Oribacterium > Oribacterium sp. Sow4_G1_1. Next base: position 111,830 of record NZ_JBQKLS010000008.1, on the reverse strand, counting down.
GCCTGCGGATTCTGCTCATTCACAGCCACCCGCTCTACGGCATAGGTTTTAATCCCATATTGGAGCAGGCGCTTTCCGAGACCCTTTCCTCTTTCTTCCGGGGAAATGAACAGCATTTCCAAGGTGCCGTCCTCTATCCCCATAAAAGCCACGGGGCAGCCCCTATCATCTTCTGCGATCATCAAATGCGCAATTCCAATGAGCGCCTGCGGCACATATTCTTTTATTTTTTTGATTTCGCTGTCCGACAAAAACAGGTGTGTCGCTCTTACAGAACTTTCCCATACCGTCAGCAGCCGATTTATGAAATCCGCTGTCCTGTTTTTGGTTTCTACTTCAATGAATTTCATTTTTCCTCTTTGCATATCTAATTTCTCATTTTCTTCCCCGCTGCGGGTTTGGATTTTTCAGCAAGTCCGACTTCTGTGCAATCCTTTTCAGCCATTTCTTTTCCTCGTCCGACAGCTTCCCATAGTTCAGTTTGAGCCGCTTGCAGATAAAGGCCATCGCAGCCTGTTCCGGGTCACTGTTTGGGCTGGCGGCTTCTTCGGCGGTCTGCAAGAAATCTTCCAGAGGATTGTCCTCCGGGACGCTGAAAAAATCGTCCTTGTGGGCTTCCCGCAGGTCGAGGGCTATCTTATTCATATCCTGCTGTATCACATAGCGGCAAAAGCTGTCATCGTCAATGTGGGCGGCGATCAGCTGCCTTAACTGCGGGTCAGTCAGACCGGGATTGTGCTGCTTCATAATGGTTGTGCTCACAGTGTCCACAATGGCGTTTGCCCCCTGTACCTGCTTCACCGCTATGCCGTTCACATAGATTTCAAGGTCAGCCATGAGCCGGGGAAAATCCGGGTGCGTCGCCAGTTCACACAGGAGGGCATTATCCACCAGCCCGCTTTTCAAAAATTCAATCATATCATCACTCAAATGCAGGTCAGAAAGATCGGCGTTTGGGTGATTTTTTGTGTGAGAGCGGCACAGCAGATAATCAACGGACACTTCGTAAAACTTCGCCAGCTGAATAAGGGCATAGTGGCTGATGTCCTTGAACTTGTCCCCCTCATAGCTGCCTAACGCAGACTTGGAGAGATGGGTTTCTTCCGCAAGCTGCTCCAGCGTCAGGCCACGCTCCACACGCAGGTCTTTCAGGCGTTCTTGTATGGATAGTTCCATGTTCTCCCTCCTTGTCTGCTCGACAAACTGGAATTGCCTAAAGCAGTAAAGCAGTACCCCTTACAATTTTTTCTTTTACTGCTGATACAGTATCTTTGACTGAGTGCGTAGTTGTATCAATAACATTTGATTCATAGATTCCTAAATTGGAAAATTGTTCCCACATCGTTTCAACTAATTCAATATTTGTTTCTCTGTCTAACTTTGAGCGTTTGATAGCTCTCTTCATAGTTTCTTCTTTACTTGCTCTTAAAACGATATAGTGTACTTCATAATGCTCTTGAACAATGTTGAGCCACGGCTCTAAAAACCACGGTCCTACAATACCATCTACAATTACATCATATCCACCACGAGCATATCGCTTCGCGGCTTCTAAAAATGCTTCAATGACAATCAAATTTTGCTCATTTGATTCTGGCAAATATGGTGGTATTGCCCCTTTACTCAAATAATGATAAAAGTCATCTGTGTGCATATGCACAGATTTTTCCAAATCCGATTCTTTTGCAACAGTAGATGCCGTTGTAGTTTTCCCCGTCCCCGGCGAACCTGTGATTACAATAATTCTACCTTGATCCATCTATGTGTTACCTCCACAACTTCAAATTTACTGTTCAGTTTCTTCCATTCTACCACAATTCCGAGAGCGTGGAAATGGGAGGATTTTCAGGCAGATTTCCCACCTTTCGGACATACGGGACGGGCGGTCATTTCGGTGTAGACTTAGATTAGTTCATCGATGGACAGCACCTTGAAAACCAAATGACCGTCCGAAAAGGAATACCCTGGCTGGGGAAGCACCGCAAGGAGCCGACTTCTGGACACTTTGTCCAGAGGTCACTTTGGGACAAGTTGTCCCGAAGTTATGGGGAGCGTGCCAACGCCGGAACACGCCGCAGGAATGGGGCAGGAAGCCTTTTCGGGGAAAACGGCAGCGGAAAGCAAAACGGAGGGAACACATGAAAAACACCCCCTACAAAGACTTGCCGCCGCTGGAACGCAGGCCGGACGGTTCCCTTTACCGCATGACACCAGCGCAGCGGAAACGGGCAAGCACCCTGATACGCCGGGAGTGCTGTAACTGTGAGGACGGCAACTGCATTGCCCTTGACGATGGGGACGCCTGCACCTGCCCGCAGACAATTTCTTTCTCGGTCTGCTGCAAGTGGTTCCGCTGGGCGGTCTTGCCGCTGGACGGAACGCTGGAAGCGGAGATTTTCCGGGATAAGGACTTGAAACGCTGTGCGGTCTGCGGCGGCGTGTTCGTCCCCAAATCCAACCGGGCAAAATACTGCCCCGGCTGTGCCGCCAAAGTTCACAGGCGGCAGAAAACCGAAAGTGAACGGAAAAGGAGGTCTTGTGTGGACAGTTAGGAGTGAAAAAAGCCTTGATTTATCAGGCTTCGCAAGCCCCAAACCGGGGCGAGTGGTATAAACTATCGCCCACCCCGGAAAACGGGCTTCTAATCGTCCACAAAACACGCTATGACAAACACGATTTACATTCATCAGCCGGAACAGGCGTTCAGCTTCACCCGGCTCCCCAATTTTCTCTTTGAAGCACCTACATTCAAGCCCCTGTCCAATGAGGCAAAGCTGCTGTATGCCTTTATCCTGCGCCGGACGGAGTTATCCCGGAAAAATGGGTGGGCGGACGAGTATGGGCGGATTTATCTGTATTACCCCATCTGCGAGGTGGTTGACCTGCTCCGCTGTGGGCGGCAAAAGGCGGTGAATACCCTGCGGGAGTTGCAATACGCCGGGCTCGTGGAGATCCAGAAGCAGGGCTGTGGAAAACCCAACCGCATTTACCCCAAATCCTATGAAACGGTTTCAAACACCGACTTCAAGAAATCCGGTTATGGTACGCCGGAGGATTGAAAACCGTACCCATGAAGTACGGAAATCACCCCTCTGAAGTACGGAAACCAGACGGTATATAGAAATACAAAGATTAAGAGATTGATTTAGATTCTATCCATTCCAATCCTATCCGAGCTATTTCTGGCGGGATTTTCCCTGTGGAAAACCCTGGATGGGAAAGGAATGGGGAAAGGAGATTCATGGCACAACACGCAATTTTGCGTTTTGAGAAGCACAAGGGCAACCCGGCAAGGCCGCTGGAAGCCCACCACGAAAGACAAAAGGAGCAGTACGCCAGCAACCCCGACATTGACACAGCCAAAAGCAAGTACAACTTCCATATCGTCAAGCCGGAGGGACGCTATTACCACTTCATTCAGAGCCGAATTGAGCAGGCCGGATGCCGAACAAGGAAAGACAGTACACGGTTTGTCGATACGCTGATAACCGCCAGCCCGGAGTTTTTCAAAGGGAAATCCCCAAAGGAAATACAGGCGTTTTTCCAGCGGGCAGCGGATTTCCTCATTGACCGGATAGGCCGGGAAAATATCGTGTCGGCGGTGGTACACATGGACGAGAAAACGCCCCACCTGCATTTGACCTTTGTGCCGTTGACAAAGGACAACCGTCTGTGCGCCAAAGAAATTATCGGCAACCGGGCAAATCTGACGAAATGGCAGGACGACTTTCACGCCTACATGGTGGAGAAATACCCGGATTTGGAGCGTGGGGAGAGCGCCAGCAAGACAGGCCGGAAGCATATCCCCACCCGGCTTTTCAAACAGGCGGTTTCCCTCTCCAAACAGGCCAGAGCCATCGAAGCCACTCTTGACGGCATGAACCCGCTGAACGCCGGAAAGAAAAAGGAAGAAGCCCTCTCCATGCTGAAAAAATGGTTTCCGCAGATGGAGAACTTCTCCGGGCAGCTGAAAAAATACAAGGTCACGATCAAAGACCTGTTGGAAGAAAATCAAAAACTGGAAGCAAGGGCAAAGGCCAGCGAAAGCGGTAAGATGAAAGACCGCATGGAACGGGCAAAGCTGGAAAGCGAACTGGAAAATATGCAAAGGCTGGTTGACCGTATCCCGCCGGAAGTGCTGGCGGAACTGAAACGGCAGCAGCGTACAAGAGAGAGGTAAACGCTATGAACAGGAATTCAAGCTACATGATGAAAAATAATCACACGGAGGACACTGGATGGTAAAAAGCGAAAGCGACATTATTGATACAATACACACCGGGCAGGTCATTACTGACGAGAACGGCACGCAGTATTTTGTATGTGGGAGAAACCGTATCAAAATCTCCGAGCATTTTGCCGCTGGAGGGCGCCCGCTTGACGATCTGATTGTGGATGTTGTCCGGCACACGGCGGCAAAGGCCGCTTCTTCGTGACCCATCGTTGATACACACCCACGCTTATGATATAATTGCCATAGAGCAAAAGTATTGTAAGCGTGGGTTGTTTCTTTAGAAGGAGGATTTTTACGGTGAAACAACCTTACAATACTACTATTTACAACACGGCTCTTTATATGCGGTTAAGCCGTGACGATGAAAGCTATGGCGACAGCGTAAGCATTGAAACGCAGCGGACAATCCTGCAACAGTACGCAAAGGAGCAGGGGCTTCATGTGGTCGGGGAATATGTGGACGATGGGTGGAGTGGGACAAACTTCGAGCGTCCGAGTTTCCAGCGCATGATGGACGATGTGGAAGCTGGAAAAGTAAACTGCATTGTCACCAAAGACCTGTCCCGTTTCGGGCGGGAGCATGTGATGATGGACTACTATCTGGAATTTCTGTTCCCGGAAAAACGGGTGCGGTACATCGCCGTTGCGGAGAATGAGGACACAGAAAAGGGACTGTCCGATTTTGTGCCATTCAAAAACCTGTTCAACGAATGGTTCGCAAAGGACACCAGCCGCAAGGTAAAGACTGCTTTCAAAGCAAAGTTTGCCGCCGGACAGCGTATCAGCGCCTATGCTCCCCTCGGGTACAAGAAGCACCCGGAAATCAAGAACAAGCTGGTGATCGACGAGGAAACCCGCTGGATCGTGGAGAAGATTTTTGACCTTGCTATTCACGGCAAAGGGGCGGCCAGCATTACAAGGATATTGATTGCGGAAAAAGTACCGACGCCGGGATTTATCAACTTCCAGCGTGACGGGACTTTTGCCAATATCTACGCTGGCGCACCAGAGGAAAAAGGCTACGCATGGACGATAGCGCAGGTCAAAAGCATTATGAAAGATGAAACCTACATCGGCCATACCATCCACTACCGGGAGACCAATATTTCCTTTAAGAACAAGCGGAGGATACGCAAGCCCAAAAGCGAATGGGTACGGGTGGAAAACACGCAGGAGCCGATTATCAGCGAACAGGTTTTCCGGCAGGTACAGGAGCAGATCGCAAGCCGCCGACGGGAACGCAAGAACGGCACGACACAGATTTTTGCAGGACTGATAAAGTGTGCGGACTGCGGCTGGTCACTGGCCTACGGGGAGAACAGGCAGAACAGCAAGCCCTATGGCTACTACCATTGCAGCAAGAACGGGCAAGGCACACGCCAATGCTCCATGCACTACATCCGCTATGATGTGCTTTACGCCTATGTTCTCTCCCGTCTGCAATACTGGTCGGGGCTGGTACAGCATGATGAAGAACAGCTTTTGAAGCGGCTGCTGAACGCCAATGACAAAGGACAGGCCGCCGCAAGAAAAAAGCAGGCCGCTGAACTGAAAAAAGCGGAGAAGCGGAAAGCCGAGGTCGATACCCTGTTTGCCCGGATGTATGAGGACTGGGCGGCGGGGCGTATCACGGAATACAACTTCAATATGCTGTCCGGGAAGTACCAAAGCGAACAGGCGGAACTGGAAGAAAAGATTGAACAGCTTCAATCTGCTATTGCCGCTGAAAGCCAGAGCGCCGCTGACGCAGAAAAATGGATCGCCTTGATGAAAGAGTGCGTCAATCCCACGGAACTCACCGCCGAACTCTTGAACACGCTGATTGAAAAAATCCTTGTCCATGAGGCGGTCAAGAACGAGGACGGAAGCCGGGAACAGGAGGTAGAAATCTTCTACCGCTTCATCGGCAAAATTGATTGAATGACACCAATATCTTTAACTATGTGATACCGGAAAGTCGCTGCCGAGCATCGATAACTTCGTGATTTTAAGCAGACTGTTGCATACCAGCATTGATAACCTCCTCGTCGTAGACGGGGAGGTTGTTGTTTTATATTGGGTACGGGCGGCGTGAGTCGATATGCCTACTTCACGATTTTTTCGAAATCTGAGGCCGGGTGCTTGCAGATCGGGCAGATGAAATCATCCGGAATCTCTTCGCCGACGTACTCATATCCACAGATGCGACAGCGCCATACCGTCTGCCCCTTGTCGGTCTTTCCGACCGCCTGTGGCTTCGGCTTGATGTGATTCTGATAGTACTCGTAGGTCGTGGATGGCGTATCACTCAGCACCGCCATATCCGTGATCTCGCCGATGAACATCGTATGCGAACCGAGATCCACTGTCTTATCGACCGTTACGGAAATGTAGGCATTGGTTCCCTCTGTAATGTAATAGAGGCCATCAGCGCCACGTGCACAGCCGGTGAAATTCGTAAACTTATCGACATCACGACCAGACTGGAAACCGAAGTGCTTGAAGAGTTCGAAATCTGCCTGCTCACTCAGCACGGATACGGTGAACTTCCCGGTCCGTTTGATCATATCATGTGTATAGTTTGCCTTATTCACGCAGATGCTCAGCTGATTCGGCTCCGATGCCGCCTGAATCGCCGTGTTGATAATGCAGCCGTTATCCTTCTCACCGTCACGTGCGGTCAGCACAAACAAACCATAACTTAGCTTATACATCGCCTTCTTATCCATCAGACTTCCTCCTTTTTCATAGAATCAACGAAAATGAATCACGTACACTATACTTGCTATTAAGAAGTGTTCCTAATAATAAGTATAGACATTTTTCGGATGCTGTCAATCGAGCTATACGGAGGGGATGCTGTGTTTAGTAGTTATTGTTCCGTGTGATCCATAGGAAGGTCCCGGTGAAGAGGATGCCTTTCACGATGGAGGTGCTGGTGAGGGCCCACCAGATGCCGTCGAGGCCGAGCGGGCGGCTCAGGATGATCGCGAGTGGGATGCGGGCGCCGGTGAAGGTGATGCTCAGGATGCTGCACAGGCGTGTCTTTCCGAGGCCGGAGAGGGCACCGACGGTGGTGAGCTCGACGCACATGAAGGCTTCACCGAAGCCGATGATGATGAGGTAGCTGATCGCGGTGACGATGGCCTTCGGTTCGTGGAAGAAGACGCCGGCGAGCGGTCCCGGGAAGCAGATGAAGATCGCGGTGACGAGCAGACCCCAGAGTCCGACAGTGAGGAGGGAGATGAGGTAGCCCTTCCGGATCCGGTCATGCTTCGCAGCGCCATAATTCTGGGCGACGAAGGCATTGAGCGCGGCGGCGAAGCCGTCTGCTGTGTTCCAGGAGATGGACTCGATCTGTCCGCCGACACGCTGGGTGGCAACGGCTTCTGCACCGTAGCCGGAGACCATGCGGGTGAGGACCATGGAGATCGCGCAGTAGGCCATGCTCTGGAGGGCGGTCGGGACGCCGATCTGGAAGATGCCCTCGAGGATGCTGAGCGGCATCCGGGCGAGGAGACGGGTGCCCTTCAGGATGTTATCCTTATGGCCGCGGAGGACGCCGAGGATCATGATCAGCATGACGATGGCCTGGGCGGTGACGGTCGCGATGGCGGCACCGGTGACGCCGAGACGCGGGAACGGGCCCGGGCCGAGGATCAGCACCGGATCGAGCACCATGTTGATGACGAGGCCGATAAGGTTCGCGATGAACGGGGTCTTCGAGTCACCCTGGGCGGTATAGAGGCCGGTGAGGGTCAGGCTCAGGAAGGAGAAGACCACGAAGCCGCAGGCGATGCGGGTGTAGGAGATCGCGGCGGCGTAGGACTCGGCGTCACTCAGCTGGAAGAAGTTCACGAGCGGGTGCACGAAGGCGACGCAGACGAGCGCATAGAGGAGGCCCATCAGCGTGGACAGCTGTACGGCGGTCTGCGCGTAACGATGTGCGCGGTCATGATCGCCGCGTCCTAAGCATTGAGCCACATGGACCTGACCGCCCATGCGCGCCATGGAGGCGAGGCCCTGGGAGAGCCAGGTGAACATGCCGCCGACACCGACGCCGGCGACCGCCTTCGAGCCGAGCATGCCGATCCAGGCCATATCCGTGATGTTGTACAGGGTGCTGATGAACGACGACGCCATGATCGGAAGCGCGAGCTTCACCAGCGTTTTCATGATCGGACCCTTCGTTAAATTACCATTCATAGTATTTATTCCTTATATATGTACTCTGAGCTAGTATACACGAAAATACGATAAGGTCGAGAGCTTATGTCTGCTATCGGGAAAAGATTATATCTTTTTATGACGAAGCTTACGGTGCAAAAACTGAAACCGCATGCCCCTCCGTGAATACGTCCTATGAATTTTTATGATACTCGTCTACGCGGGTTAGCCTTTACTAATTGCACCGTTGTACTTTATCATATACACAAATTTAGTTTAAAAATGCGTTGTAGCAAGGCCAATCGGCCTTCGGTCTACCCGCTCAGAGAGCTGCCGGCTGGTGCGAGGCAGTGCGGTGTACCGGATGTTTATCCCCTTGCGAGCAGCCGTGCCGAAAAGGGCCCGATAGGGTGCCGTAGGAGAGTAAAGTAGGTGCGGACGGCAGGCACCGTTATCAGGGCCAGCGGACTGTTGGGTCTGCACGAAGGGGCTGTCTATCAGAGACAGCAAAAAGAGTGGTACCGCGGAAGGTAAATCGTAACAGCTTTCGTCTCTTACAGGGTCTATGGACTTTGTGGGGGCGGAGGCTTTTCTTTTAACTTTCTCCCGGAAGCGGAGGAAGCGCATCCCCCACAGATTTCGAAACAGAGCAGCGGTGGCGCTGGCGACGCCCAGCCGATCGAGCCCGAGCTGATGCGACCGCGAAGCCGTTCCGCGATCGAGGTCGATCAGCATCGACGTAGCGCCACAGATGCAACACAGGAGAAAGGCAGGCACATACTATGGTGACACTGGATAAAATCTATCATGCAAGCTTCGTTTTAAAGGATGTGGCGCGGAAGACGGACCTCATCGCGGCGCCTCGGCTCGTGCCGGACGCGCAGGTCTATCTGAAAACCGAGAACCTGCAGGTAACCGGCAGCTTCAAGGTACGCGGTGCCTACTATAAGATCAGTCAGCTGAGCGAGGAGGAGCGCAGTCACGGTATCGTAGCCTGCAGCGCCGGTAACCACGCGCAGGGTGTCGCGCTCGCAGCGACGAAGATGGGGATCAAGAGCGTCGTCTGTATGCCGGATGGTGCGCCGATCATGAAGGTCGAGAGCACGAAGCGTCTCGGCGCAGAGGTCTGCCTCGTGAAGGGCACCTACGACGATGCCCATGACAAGGCCGTCGAGCTCCAGGAGCAGACGGGCATGACCTTCATCCATCCGTACGACGACGATGCGGTCATCGCGGGCCAGGGCACAATCGGTCTCGAGATCCTCGACCAGCTCGAGGATGTGGACGCGGTGATCGTGCCGATCGGTGGCGGCGGACTGATCTCCGGTGTCGCCTTCGCGATCAAGAGCCTCCGTCCGGAGTGCAAGGTCTATGGTGTGCAGGCGGCCGGTGCGCCGAGCATGTTCAATGCTTACCGCGATCATCAGTGGGAGTCCCTCGACAGCGTCTCGACCTTTGCGGATGGTATCGCCGTGAAGAATCCAGGCGAGACCACCTTCCAGATGGTCGAGAAGTACGTGGACGACGTCGTGACCGTCAGCGAGGATGAGACCGCCGCTGCGATCCTTGCACTGATCGAGAATCAGAAGCTGATCGCCGAGGGTGCCGGTGCCGTGTCGGTCGCTGCCGCGATGTTCGGAAAGCTCCCGATTCAGGGCAAGAAGGTCGTGTGTCTCATCAGTGGCGGCAACATCGACGTGAACATCCTGTCCCGCGTGATCACCCGCGGTCTCGTCATGAGCGGCCGCAACGCGAACCTGATGATCGCGCTCGAGGATAAGCCGGGCCAGCTCCAGCAGGTCAGCGAGATCGTCTCGAAGTGCGGTGCCAATGTCGTCTCCGTGCATCATGACCGCGGCGACACGAACATGGCGATCTCCAGCTGTTTCCTGAAGCTCGGCCTCGAGACCCGTGACCGGCAGCAGATCGAGGAGATCCGTGCGGCCCTCACGCAGGCTGGCTTCCGCCTCGTCACGGAGCGCGCCTGATCGGGGCCAATGCTTCCGACGAGACATCGTCACGATACATAAGAAGCTCAGCGAAGGGCAGCAGCAGAGGGATCCTCCCGGCACAGCCCTTCATGGAAATAAGAGAAGGGAGTGGAGAAGGATGAATCTGCATTATATGAATCAGCGTTTAAGCAGTCTCGTGGTGTTCCGTGAGCTGCTGCAGGATCCGGTGATCGCGGCGTTTCAGCGGATGCTGGCGAGCGCGGAGCTGGACGACGGCGATGCCTTCGCCACGGCCTGTGCGGCGTTCGAGCACCGGCTGTTTGAGAAGACAGAGAACTGGACGGAGTACCTCAGCACTGCGGTGCTGGAGAGTGAGAACATCTGCGTGCGGCGACAGGCCCACGGCGAGCTCAGTGCCGTCCTCAGTGACAGTCTGCAGCGGGAGCTGGCACTTCTGAACGAGCTGTCTGCGCTGACCCTGGAAGAGCTGACGGCGGAGATGAGTGCCGCGCCGGACTACTTCGTCGCGTGGGTCACCGAGGCGGGCGCACTGCCGACGGAGTATGCGAAGCGCATGCAGGAGATCAGCACGAGGGGATACGGCATGTTCGCGCGGAACCACGTCTTCGTGGTGGAGGATGGCCGGCTGGTGCCGGTGAAGCATCCGGATCCGCAGCGGCTTTCCGAGCTGCCGGGCTACGAGAAGGAGCGTGAGAAGGTCATCGCGAACACCGAGGCGCTGCTGGATGGACGTCCGGCGAACAACGTGCTGCTGTACGGCGATGCGGGCACCGGCAAGTCGAGTGCCATCAAGGCGATCGCGAACGAGTATGCGGCACGGGGCCTGCGCCTCGTCGAGGTGAAGAAGAACCAGCTCTACCAGATCCCGGATCTCATGGATCAGCTCGCGGCGAACCCGCTGAAGTTCATCCTGTTTATCGATGACCTCAGCTTCACGACGAACGACGACAACTTCGCCGCGCTGAAGGCCATCCTCGAGGGAAGCGTCGGGGGCCGCGCCGGCAACATCGCGGTTTACGCGACGAGCAACCGGCGGCATCTCATCAAGGAGACGCTCGAGGACCGGCAGGGCAGCGACATTCACGAAAGCGATACGCGTCAGGAGCTGATGAGCCTCGCGGCACGCTTCGGCCTCACGGTGACCTTCGGGCAGCCGGACAAGAGCCGCTTCGTGCAGATCGTCACGGACCTCGCCGCACAGTACGGCGTGGAGGACGATCCGGAGAAGCTGATCGTACGGGCGGAGGCCTTCGCGATCCGCGCCGGCGGACGAAGCCCGCGTGTCGCGAAGCAGTTTATCGAGCTGTGTAAGGCAGGTGTTTTAAATTAGGGAGGAAAAGTCATGATTTTAAATGGCTCTCAGATATTTGTAGAAGTGCTGGTGGAGCAGGGCGTCGATACACTGTTCGGTTATCCGGGTGGTGCGGTGCTGAACCTCTACGATGAGCTGTACCGTAACCAGGATCGCATCCACCACATCATGACGGCGCACGAGCAGGGCGCGAGCCACGCGGCGGACGGCTATGCACGGGCGACCGGAAAGACGGGCGTCGTGCTGGCAACCAGCGGTCCGGGTGCGACGAACCTCGTCACCGGTATCGCGACGGCCTACATGGATAACGTGCCGATGGTCGCCTTTACGGGCAATGTCGGCACCGCGGTCTTAGGGCGCGATGCCTTCCAGGAGGCGTATATCGAGGGAATCACGATGCCGATCACGAAGCACAACTACACTGTGCGTCGGGTCGAGGATCTCGCGGATACGATGCGGGAGGCGTTCCGCATCGCGCAGAGTGGGCGTAAGGGACCGGTGCTCGTGGATATCCCGAAGGACATCACGGCGGCGAGCTGTGAGTTTACGCCGAAGAAGCCGGCGGAGATTACGGTGAATACCGAGGTCGATGCTGAGGATCTCGCCCGGGCTGCGGAGCTCATCAACCAGGCGACGCGTCCGGTGGTCTACTTCGGTGGCGGTGTCGCGGTCAGCGAGGCGAGCTGTCAGGCACTGCGCGATCTCATCGCGAAGGCGGACATGCCGGCGACCTATACGCTGATGGCAGCCGGTGTCCTCAACTACGGGGACAAGCGGAACCTCGGTCTCATCGGGATGCATGGCACCTACACCGCGAACAAGGCGGTCGACCAGGCAGACCTCGTGCTGGCGATCGGTGCCCGTTTCTCGGATCGTGTTGCCCTGAACCCGGAGAAGTTCGCGGCTGGTGCGAAGATCGTGCAGATCGATATCGATGCCAGTGAGGTGGATAAGAACGTCCTCGTCGACGCTTCGGTGGTCGGCGATGCGGCCGTGGTGCTGCAGGCGCTGCTTCCGCTGGTCAATGCTGCCGAGCATCCGGACTGGTTCACCCAGATCGCGGAGTGGCAGGCGGCCGACTATCAGCCGAAGGACAGCGAGACGGTCCTGAAGCCGCATCAGATCATCCGCGAGACCTGCGAGATGACCGGACCGGATACGACCTACGTCACCGATGTCGGTCAGCATCAGATGTGGGCGGCACAGTACGTGCTTCACACGAAGCCACGCGGCTTCCTGACGAGTGGCGGTCTCGGCACCATGGGCTACGGCTACGGTGCGGCGGTCGGTGCGCAGGTGGCGCTCGGAAACGGGCATCGCGTGATCCACTTCACGGGTGACGGCTCCTTCCATATGAACCTGAACGAGGCGTGTACGGCGGTGAGCTACGAGCTTCCGATCATCACGATCATTTTTAACAACCAGGTGCTCGGTATGGTGCGCCAGTGGCAGACGGCCTTCTACGGCAAGCGCTACTCGAGTACGGATCCGGAGCGGAAGACCGATTATGTAAAGCTCGCTGAGGGCTTCGGCGCGAAGGGCTACCGCTGTGAAACCATGGCGGAGTTCCGTGCAGCCCTGGCAGAAGCATTGACCAACGAAGGCCCGAGCTGGATCGAGTGCCGTATCGATAAGAATGAGAAGGTGCTGCCGATGATTCCGCCGGGAGGCACGGTGCAGGATATCACCATGACGGACGACGAAAGGGGGCAGGTATGATGGAGCATCAGTATAAGTATCCCCGCAGGGTCATCAGCATCCTGGCGGTGAACCGCTACGGTGTGCTGGCGAGAATCTCGAATATGTTTAATCGCCGGAGCTTCAACATCGACAGCATCACGACCTCGGAGACCATGGATCCGGGCATCGCGCGGATCACGATCACGGTCCACGTCGACGAGCAGAAGCTGAAGCAGCTGCTGCTCCAGACACGGCGGCTCGAGGATGTGCGCGAGGTGTATGAGCTTGCGACGGCGAGTGTGCAGCGGGAGCTCCTGCTCATCAAGGTCCGCGCAGATAAGGATAATCTGCCGAGCCTCCGCGACATCGCTGGGGTCTACAAGGCGAAGATCATCGATCTCTCCCCGGACAGTCTCGTCATGGAGCTCACCGGTAAGCCGGAGAAGGTCGAGGGCTTCCTCAACATGATGCGGAACTACGAGGTGCTCGAGATGTGCCGGACCGGCATCACCGCACTCGAGCGCGGCACGGATCACATCTTCGGGGACGAGGAGAATTAAGAAGTGCATCGATGAGCCGGCTCGAGGCGCAGAAGCGCTGGAGCCGGGGATGAAAGGCCGGACGATGATCGAAGCGGTCGGAGGCATTGGCCGAAAATACGTCAGTAAAAGCAGTCTTCGCGGCTTTTCAGCGAAAGTGTAGGAGTTTGCATCAAGCAAACTCCGGAACGACCTCCAGCAGAGCTGTGCTCTGCTCCCCGAAGGGGCTAAAGTCGGGCTTCATCAGCCCGAGTTTAGGGCGCGGAGTCGATGGCTTTTATGAATAAAAACTGTTAACCAGCATTTAGAACAGGAAAAGAGAAAAGGAGAAAAAGAAATGGCGATCAAGAAGTACTATGATTCAGATTGTAACCTCGGTGTACTGGATGGAAAGACTGTCGCGGTCATCGGCTTCGGCTCACAGGGCCATGCGCATTCCGAGAACCTCGCAGAGAGCGGCGTGAATGTCGTGGTCGGTCTTCGTAAGGGCTCCGGTCACTGGGAGAAGGCGGCGAAGTTCGCTGAGACCTGCCCGAACTTCCATGTGATGGAGGTCGAGGAGGCAGCCAAGGCCGGCGATATCGTCATGATGCTCGTGCCGGATGAGCTCTGCGCAGATATCTACAACAAGCAGGTCGCTCCGTACATGACCGAGGGCAAGACCCTGGCCTTCGCGCACGGCTTCAACATCCACTTCAAGACCATCGTGCCGCCGAAGAACGTCGACGTCATCATGATCGCACCGAAGGGACCTGGTCACACCGTTCGCAGCCAGTATGTCGAGGGGAAGGGCGTTCCGAGCCTGATCTGTATCGAGCAGGATTTCACCGGCAAGGCGAAGGACACCGCACTTGCTTACGCTTCCGGCATCGGCGCTGGTCGTGCGGGTATCCTCGAGACCACCTTCAAGGAGGAGACCGAGACGGATCTCTTCGGAGAGCAGGCGGTTCTCTGTGGTGGTGTCTGTGAGCTCATCCACGCGGGCTTCGATACACTCGTTGAGGCTGGCTATGCGCCGGAGATGGCGTACTTCGAGACCTGCCATGAGATGAAGCTGATCGTCGACCTCATCAACGAGGGCGGCTTCTCCAAGATGCGTTACTCGATCTCCAACACCGCGGAGTACGGCGACTACCGCACCGGTAAGCGTCTCATCACTGAGGAGACCCGTAAGGAGATGAAGAAAGTCCTCACCGAGATCCAGGATGGTACCTTCGCAAGTGAGTTCCTCACGGAGATGAATCCAAACGGCGGCCGCAAGGTACACTTCCTCGCAAAGCGTCGTATGGAAGCAGATCTTCTCATCGAGAAGGTCGGCGCAGAGCTCCGTCAGATGATGAGCTGGCTGAAGAAGTAAACACTGACGGTCCCTCCGGGGGCCGTTTTTGTATCATAGTATAGGCGATGATGATTTTTATCACGCCAAATGTTTTTCAGAGACACCTGTGCCGGGCGTCTCTTTTTGTTTGCCTGCCCACCCCGAGCTACACGCTTTATTCATTTACATTTTGAACCCGCCCCATGCAGGCAAACAAAAATTTGACGCCGTCGCACGTGGAAAGACGTTGCCTTTTTATGGATTGATTGCCTCTCGTATCTGACGCTGCCGCGCGAGAATGTTGATCGATGATTCGCTAACTATTGCGCGCGGCCCGGAAATTTATATGACTGAACCGGTTGAAATCAGGGGGAATGGATGGGACTATCCAATAATGGCCAGATTTCGTAATCGTGGATATTTTCAACATATGTTGTCTCTTTTGCGTGTGAGGCAAAAATATCCACGATTTCAAAATAAGGCAGTTATTGGATGATTTTTCGGAAAATCAGACATACGCATATATGCGTACTATCGGATATTCTTTGTTTTTAAATATAGTGGATATGCATTTTCATGACTTAGAGAAGAATTTCTTTAAACGTATATCCAATAATCGGTCTTTTTTTAAAAGCTGGATACTGGGGGCATGGGGCGCTCTTATAAAAATAGGTGTTTAATATCCAATATTTATGAAATCACCTTAGATTGGATAGTTTTCGCTCCCCTCCGACTTTTTAGGATCAAAAACATATCCAATATTTTCAAAATCAAATCAAATTAGATATGATGGGGTATCTGTGCCGAAGGCGTACAGGATGGCAGGAATGCGGATCCGGCTGATGTCTTCCGGCGCAGTCTGAGCCGAAGGCGAATAGGACGGCGACGTCTCAGGGTTTGCCTGCATGGGGTGGGGCCAATATGCAAAAGGATAGAGGCTGTTCATGGGGCGGGCAGGCAAACCCAGAGACGGCCGGGGGCAGGATAACTCTTGGAAATCAGACGGGCGTCGAAGTCGATTGCTGAACGTTTATGTCGAAGACCGTTGAATGATTACTTGATTTATCTCTTTCGGTACGTCCGCGGGGTCATCTGGAAGTGGGCCTTGAAGGCGCGGTTGAAGTAGGAGAGGTTTGCGAAGCCGGACGCGGTCGCGATGGCGAGGATGCTGTCGTCGGTGGTGCGGAGGGCGTCGGCGGCGAGGTTCAGGCGGTAGTCGTTCAGGAAGGCGATGAAGCTCTGACCGGTCATCTGGCGGAACCAGCGCATGAAGTGGCTGCTGCTGAAGGAGCAGACCGCGGCGGCGTCTTCGACACGCAGGGCTTCAGTGTAGTGAGCCGAGAGCCACTGCAGGATCGTCTTTAAGCGCAGGGTATCGGCGGTCTCCGCCGGGAGCCTGGTTTGCTCCTCCCGGATCAGGATGGCGAGGAAGTGGAGGAGATCCGCCTTGATGATGAGCTCGTAGCCGCTGAAGCGGGTGCGGTTCACCTCCTCGATTTCGCGCAGGCAGGCTGCAGCGCTCCGGTAAGAGGGATCCCCCTTCGCGAGATGTACTGGAAGCGGCAGGCGACCGCTCTCGAGCGGCAGCAGGTACTTCTCCGCACAGAGATCATCCGTACCGCCGAGAAGCTCGAGATCGAAGATGATATTTTCGTACTCCATCGTCTGGTCGCCAGCCTGGCGAAGCGCGTGCAGCGTCCCTGGCACGAACACGAAGATGTCCCCCATCTGCGCCGGAAAGCTCGCCGTACCGACCTGGATGATCCCCTCGCCCCGCTTCACAAACACCAGCTCCATATTCTCGTGCCAGTGCAGCGCCACCTGCGGAAAATCCCCCGGAATCGTACAAGGATATATATTGAAGGGAAAACGCAGCGCACCATGCTGCTTCGTCTCCTGAAGGGATGCCTGATTCTTCATTGTTTGCTCCTAACATCAGTAGATTTCTACAGTGAAGTCAGGAGGGAGTCCGGAGGACCGGCAACAGAAACCATACGAAGCGGTCGTGAAGAATCAAGCCGGGTTCCCTTAGCGGCACTTGGTGTTATCTCTCCTTGGAACCCTCTGTCAACGCTGAGTTTTCATCAAGAAAACTCAGCGATTGCAGAGGGCCTAGTGCCGCTTAGGGGTCCCGGCTTAGAGTCTTCCGAGCGCGCAGTACTGTGTTTCTGTTGCCGGTCCTCCGGCCCCCTGCTGGCTCGATGATAGAATCGTACCATAATTTGAGAATATCTGGCAAGTAAATGATTGTTTTATGTGATATATCTTGATATAGATAGAAAATCAGACATCCGCTTAAAGGAGGATCTTATGAATATTACAGAGACGTTAGAGAAGCTGAGTGGGAAGGCACTTGTGGACTGCAGCGATCAGGAGCTGTATCTCGCGCTGCTGGAGCTGGTGCGGGCGAAGAGTGCGGAGCGTGTAAAGCCGGTGCATGGCCGGAAGCTCTACTATATCAGTGCGGAGTTCCTGATCGGAAAGCTCCTGTCAAATAACCTCATCAACCTCGGGCTGTATGATGAGGTACGTGACGCGCTGGCAGCCGCAGGGAAGAAGCTGTCCGACATCGAGGAGGTTGAGCCGGAGCCTTCCCTCGGCAACGGCGGTCTCGGCCGTCTCGCCGCCTGCTTCCTGGATTCGCTTGCGACACTGAACCTGCCGGGCGACGGGATCGGCCTCCGGTACCACTTCGGCCTGTTCCACCAGTCCTTCGAGAACGATATCCAGAACGAAAAGCCGGACCCATGGCTGACTGCGCACAGCTGGGCGGAGAAAACCGACGTGACCTACCCGGTGGAGCTCGCGGGGAAGTCCTATACCGCGCGTCTCTATAAGCTCGCCGTGACCGGCTACGAGGGCCGCACGAACACACTGAACCTCTTCGACCTCGATACCATCGACGAGGGGATCGTCCATGACGGCATCGCCTTCGATAAGACCGCCATCGATAAGAACCTGACGCTGTTCCTCTATCCGGACGATTCTGACGAGGCCGGCCGTCGCCTCCGTATCTACCAGCAGTATCTGATGGTGTCCGCCGGCGCGCAGCTGATTCTCGCAGAGTGTGCGACCCGTGGCTGTGACTACCATGATCTCGCGGACTACGCGGCGATTCAGATCAACGACACGCACCCTAGCATGGTCATCCCGGAGCTCATCCGCCTGCTCGGCGAGCATGGCATCGACTTCGAGGAGGCCGTGGAGATCGTCACGAAGACCTGCGCCTATACGAACCACACGATCCTCGCAGAGGCCCTCGAGAAGTGGCCGCGTGCGTACCTCGACGCGGTCGTTCCACAGCTGATGCCGATCATCGAGAAGCTGGATGCGCTGGCACGGACCCGCTCGGAGGATGCGTCGCTTGCCATCATCGACGAGGACG
This sequence comes from Oribacterium sp. Sow4_G1_1, assembly GCF_052116105.1. Taxonomy (NCBI): domain Bacteria; kingdom Bacillati; phylum Bacillota; class Clostridia; order Lachnospirales; family Lachnospiraceae; genus Oribacterium; species Oribacterium sp. Sow4_G1_1. The sequence goes on along the minus strand of NZ_JBQKLS010000008.1, from coordinate 93,243 downwards.
ATGTCGTCCACATGGCACATATGGACATCCATTTCACGCATTCCACGAACGGTGTCGCAACGCTGCATACGGAGATCCTGAAGAACACCGAGCTCCATAACTTCTACGAGCTCTACCCGGAGAAGTTTAATAATAAGACAAACGGCATCACCTTCCGTCGCTGGCTCCTGGAGTGCGATCCGCGCCTCACCGCGGTGCTGGAGAAGCACATCGGCACGGGCTTCCGCAAGGATGCGTCCGAGCTCGAGAAGCTGCTTCACTTCGCAGATGACGCCGCGGTGCTCGAGGAGCTCCGCGAAGTGAAGACAGAAAATAAGGAAGCATTGGCCGACTGGCTCCGCCGGACCCAGGGCGTGACGGTGAACACGGGCGCGATGTTCGACATCCAGTCAAAGCGTCTCCACGAGTACAAGCGGCAGCAGCTGAACCTGCTCTACCTCATCCACCAGTACCACGAGATCAAGGCGGGGCATCTGCCGGCGACCCCGCTCGTCAGCATCTTCGGCGCGAAGGCGGCGCCGGCCTACATCATCGCGAAGGACATCATCCATGCGCTGCTCGTGCTGTCGAAGGTGATCGCGGCAGATCCGGTCGTGTCGAAGTGGCTGCAGCTCGTCTTCATCGAGAACTACAACGTGACCGCGGCGGAGAAGCTGATTCCGGCCTGCGATCTCTCGGAGCAGATCAGTCTCGCGTCGAAGGAGGCCTCCGGTACCGGCAATATGAAGTTCATGCTGAACGGCGCGCTCACGCTCGGTACGATGGACGGTGCGAACGTCGAGATCGCGCAGCAGGTGGGCGAGGACAATGTCTACATCTTCGGCCAGACCTCCGATCAGGTCATCCACCGCTACGCTGCAGGGGACTACATCGCAGAGCAGTGGTATGAGGGCGATCCGAACCTCCGCCGGGCGATCGATTTCCTGACCGGCCCGGAGATGCTGGCGGCCGGCCATGCAGAGAACCTCTGCCGTCTGCACGACGAGCTCATCCATAAGGACTGGTTCCAGACGCTTCCGGATTTCAATGCTTACATCGTGCGCAAGAACCAGGCGCTCAGCGACTACGCCTGCGATCCGCAGGGCTGGCGCCGCAAGTGCCTCGTGAACATCGCGAAGGCCGGCCTGTTCTCCTCGGATCGGACGATCGCGGAGTACGATCGTGACATCTGGCAGCTCGGAAAGTGATGTGAGGGGCGATATAAGATTCCCAGGCACCGCCGCTGCATAGCTGTGGAACGGGTGCAACGGTCGGGCATAATTCAAAATGGCAGGGACCTTTCGGGGCCCCTGCCATTTTGAATAAAAAATATAATATTTATTTTTAAAAAGTATTGCACTATTTGGTGAAAAGTGTTAAATATATGTTATCGGAAACGTTACCGGTAACGTTAACGGAAACATACCGGAGAACGCGAGAGCGAATCGCCTGGTCAATCTGCACAAAATGCTTCAAGGCAGAACGTGCGGAAGAGCTCAGGTGACACACATCATAATCGAGGCAGCGATGGGCGCGGCTTCGAGCTTGCCCGAAGGGCAGAGAGGATATGTTATGAAGAAGATGAGACGTTTCACAGCACTGGGTCTGACCGCTGCGATGGCAGTGACAGCGCTGGCAGGTTGTGGTGGTTCGAACACCGCGAGCACGACGGCAGCTGCGACGGAGGCAGCGAAGACCGAGGCAGCAACCGAGGCAGCCGCACCAGCAGAGCAGACAGCAAGCGGTGGTAAGGTTTACTACCTCAACTTCAAGCCGGAGCAGGCAGATCAGTGGGTAGACCTCGCAAAGAAGTATACCGATGAGACAGGTGTAGAGGTTCATGTACAGACCGCAGCGTCCGGAACCTACGAGCAGACACTGAAGTCCGAGATGGCGAAGTCCGAGGCTCCGACCCTTTTCCAGGTCAACGGTCCGGTCGGTCTCGCAACATGGGATGACTACTGCATGGATCTCAAGGATACCGATGTATTCAAGGATCTCGAGAGTGAGGATTACGCTCTGAAGAACAGAGACGGCGTCGTAAAGGGTATCGCCTACGTTATCGAGACCTACGGCATCATCTATAATAAGAAGATCCTCAATGACTACATCGCACTCGATGGTGCGAAGATCAGCGATATCTCTGAGCTGAACAGCTTCGATAAGCTGAAGGAAGTCGCAGACGATATGCAGGCGAAGAAGGATGAGCTCGGTATCGAGGGCGCATTCACATCCGCAGGCTTCGATTCCTCCTCTGACTGGCGTTTCAAGACCCACCTCGCAAACCTGCCGATCTACTACGAGTACAAGGATGACAACATCGGCTCCACCGATGCCATCAAGGGAACCTACCTCGACAACTTCAAGAACGTATTTGATCTTTACATCACAGATTCCACCACAGAGCCTTCACTTCTCTCTGGTAAGACCGGTGATGATGCCGCTTCTGAGTTCGCACTCGGCGAGGCTGCATTCTATCAGAATGGTACATGGGCATACAACGACATCAAGGGCAACGAGGTTGCAGACGAGGATCTCGGCATCCTTCCGATCTACTTCGGTGTAGACGATGCAAGCCAGGGTACCTGCACAGGTTCCGAGAACTTCTGGTGCGTAAACGATAAGGCAAGCGATGCAGATAAGCAGGCAACCCTCGATTTCCTGAAGTGGGTTGTAGAGTCTGACGCAGGTCGTGAGTCCCTTTCCAAGGAGATGGGCTTCGTCACTCCGTTCTCTACCTTCGCTGATTACCTTCCGGCAAACCCACTCGTTGTTGCAGCGAATGAGTTCAACAAGGATAAGACCCCTGTATCATGGAACTTTACCACGATGCCGAGTGAGCAGTGGAAGAACGTACTTGGTTCTGCAATGCTTGAGTATGCACAGGGTACCGGCGACTGGGATGCAGTAAAGACCGCATTCGTCGACAACTGGGCAACGGAGTACAAGAACGCAAATTCATAATTTAAAACGAAACAGCTGATCCGGTAAGATTCGTAGCTGTGGTCTCCGGCAGATTGATCTGCCGGAGATTTTTTTAGAAAAGGGGTTCAACATGGAAAAAGCGATCAAACGTTATATGCCGATCTTCGTGCTGCCGACGCTGGCGGCCTTCACGGTCGGCTTCATCGCACCGTTTCTCGTCGGCATCTGGCTGTCGTTCTGTAAGTTCACAACCATCACCGATGCGAAATTCGTCGGTTTTATCAACTACGCAAAGGTCTTCGGCGACGCGACCTTCGTGCACTCTCTGTGGTACACCACACTGTTCACGATCGTGACGGTCATCCTCATCAACTTCCTCGCCTTCGCCGTAGCGATGGCACTGACCGCGAAAATCAAGGGCAATTACTTATTCCGTACGATTTTCTTCATGCCGAACCTGATCGGCGGTATCGTCCTCGGTTACATCTGGAGCCTGCTTCTCAATGGTATCCTCGCGATCTGGATGCGTACTCTGACCTACAGCGCGACCTACGGCTTCTGGGGCCTCGTCATCCTGATGCTCTGGCAGCAGGTCGGCTACATGATGATCATCTACATCGCCGGTATCCAGAATATCCCGAGTGACCTCCTCGAGGCTGCCCGTATCGATGGCGCGAACAAGTGGCAGGAGCTCCGCTACGTGATCCTGCCGATGCTGATGCCATCCATCACTGTCTGCACCTTCCTGACACTGACGAACGGCTTCAAGCTCTTCGATCAGAACCTGGCGCTCACAAACGGTGAGCCGTCTCAGAAATCCGAGATGCTCGCCATGAACATCTATACCACCTTCTATGGTCGAAACGGCTGGGAGGGTGTCGGCCAGGCGAAAGCCGTCATTTTCTTCATCATCGTCGGCGCAGTGGCACTGACCCAGAATTATCTGTCCCGTCGGAAGGAGGTCGAGCAGTAATATGAAGAACAAGAAATTAAGTACCTTTTTAACGGTATTCTTCAGTATCCTTTCTGTATTTTACGTATATCCGATCCTGCTGGTGCTGTTGAACTCCTTCAAGAAGAAGGCGTATATCTCGAAGAAGCCGTTCGCACTTCCGAACGCGAAGTCCTTCGTCGGCTTCGACAACTACATCTCTGGTATCCAGAAGACCGGCCTCATCCAGGCAGCGTTTGTGTCCCTCTTCGTGACGGTGCTTGCGGTTGCCGTCATCGTCCTCTGCACCTCGATGTGCGCATGGTACATCACGCGTGTGCATTCGAAGTTCACGGCTGGCATGTACTTCCTCTGCCTCTTCTCGATGATCGTGCCGTTCCAGATGGTTATGTTCCCGCTCAGTAAGATCGCGAACATGCTGAAGCTGTCCAATCCGCTCGGCCTCGTATTTATCTACCTCGGCTTCGGTGCCGGCCTCGCGGTCTTCATGTTTACGGGCTTCGTCAAGTCCCTGCCGCTCGCGATCGAGGAGGCCGCGATGATCGACGGCTGCACACCGCTTCAGACCTTCTTCTATGTGGTGATGCCGATCATGAAGCCGACCTGCATCACGGTCGCGATCCTCGAGACCATGTGGGTATGGAACGACTACCTGCTTCCGTCCCTCGTCCTCGACCTCAAGAAGTGGAAGACCATCCCGATCGCTGTACAGTACCTGAAGGGCGGCTATGGCTCCGTCGATATGGGCGCTATGATGGGAGTCCTGGTGCTGTCGATCATTCCGATCATCATCTTCTATGCATGCTGCCAGAAGTACATCATCGAGGGTGTCGTAGCGGGTGCTGTCAAGGGTTGATCATGCCGTGCATCTGTGGCGCGGTAATGGAATGCATGAACGGTGGAGCCCCTCTCCGGAAGGAGAAGTGCGCTCCGTCGGAGGCATTGGACGAAAACAGATGCAGATAGATTTTACCAGAGAGAAAAGGGGAGACGTATGGAAAAGGAAGTAAGGGAGCAGATCTGGGGCCGTGCAGCAGGTATCCTGATGCCGGTGTTCGCACTTCCCGGCTCGTATGGCATCGGAACACTCGGAAAGGAGGCCTACGGCTTCGTGGATTTCCTCGCGGCGAGCGGGCAGACCTACTGGCAGGTGCTTCCGATCGGGCCGACGGGCTATGGCGACTCGCCGTATCAGAGCTTCTCGACCTTCGCGGGCAATCCGTATTTCATCGATCTCGAGACGCTGATCGATGAGGAGCTGCTGACGCGCGAGGAGTGCGAGGCGGTGGATTTCGGCGCGGATGCTTCGCGGATCAGCTATGAGAAGCTGTATCTCGGTCGCTTCCCGCTGCTCCTGAAGGCGTTCGAACGTTTCGAGGAGCGGACAAGCGGGGAGGGCAATGTTGCGCCCGAGGCGGAGGAGAAGGAAGCGTATCGTCAGTTTATCCAGCATACGGTGCACTGGCTGCCGGCCTACGCGCAGTTCATGGCTGCGAAGACGGACTACCCGGAGGATTTCTACCGCTTCACGCAGTATCAGTTTGACAAGCAGTGGAAGCGCCTGCGGGCCTACGCAAATGAAAAGGGCATCGCCATCATCGGTGATATCCCGATCTACGTATCGAGCGATTCTGTGGATTTCACGGAGCATCCGGAGCTCTTCCAGCTTGATGAGGAGGGACAGCCGAAGCAGATCGCGGGCTGTCCGCCAGACAGCTTTTCGGCGACTGGCCAGCTCTGGGGTAATCCGGTTTATGACTGGGACTATCATAAGAAGACGGGCTATCACTGGTGGATCGCCCGGATGCGCCGCTGCTTCGATCTCTTCGACGTGGTGCGTGTCGATCACTTCCGCGGCTTCGACGAGTACTACGCGATCCCGGCGGGTGCGAGCGATGCGACGGGTGGTCACTGGGAAAAGGGCCCCGGCATTGGCCTCTTCAATGCGCTGAAGGAGGCGCTCGGAGAGAAGCGGATCATCGCAGAGGACCTCGGCTATGTGACCGACACGGTGCGGAAGCTCGTCGAGGACACCGGCTATCCTGGGATGAAGCTGCTGGAGTTCGGCTTCGACTCGCGCGAGAGCGGAGACTACCGTCCGTGCACCTGGCCGGCCAATGCGGTCTGCTATACGGGTACACACGACAATCAGACGCTGGCTGCGTGGGTGCGTGAGATCTCTCCGGTTGACCGTGATTTTGCGATTCGATATTATACTGCGTGGAAGCAGGGGAAGGGAGAGGAAGTGAACGTGCGCCCGCGTTCCGAGGCGGAGCTCGCCGAGGACAGCAGCGTGACGAGGGACTTCCTTCAGTCGGACTACACCGACGCGCTGATCGAGATGACGCTGGCTGCGAAGCCGGAGACCGCTATCATCCCGATGCAGGATTACCTCGCTCTCGGGGCAGAGGCGCGCATCAACACGCCGTCGACGCTCGGACAGAACTGGACCTTCCGTTTTACAGAGAAAGATTTTTCAAAGGAATGCGCGGAGAAGATCCGGCGAATGACGGAGGAGAGTCAGCGTATCAGAAAGTAGAAAGCTATGGCAGCGAAGAAACTGACAATCAAGGAAATTGCCAAACTGTCGGGCATCAGTGTGTCGACCGTGTCGCGAGCGATCAATAACCACTATGACATCAGTCCGGAGACGAAGCGCCGGGTACAGGAGATCATCGATCAGTATGGTTACGTGCCGAACAACTCGGCACGGAATCTGAAGCTGAATGACGCACGAAACATCGCGGTCCTCGTGAAGGGCATCACGAACCCCTTCTTCACGAGCATGATCAAGGTGTTTGAGAAGGAGTGCTCGGATCATGATTACGCCCTGGTGCTCGAGCATGTCGAGGAGGAGCAGGATGAGACCGAGCTCGCGGCGCTGCTCGAGAAGGAGAAGCGTCTGAACGGCATCATCTTCCTCGGTGGAAATCCGGTACAGTCGGTGGAGCGCCTGAAGCGTCTGACGGTTCCGTTCGTGTTCTGCTCGGTGGCCGTTCCGGATCGAAAGGCCTTCGCAGAGTACTCCTATGTGGCGATCGATGACCGGGCGGAAGCTGAAAAGGTGACGGATTACCTGATCGAGCAGGGACGGAAGCGGATCGCGCTTCTCAGCGATGCGGAATCCGATATCAGTAACGGTATGCTCCGTCTCGAGGGCTACCTGCATTCGCTCGAGAAGCATGGCATCGAGCCGGATCCGGCACTGATCTGTCGACCGATCTCGATTCAGAAGACCTATACCTATGAGAATGGATATCAGCGGACGGTGGACCTGGTCCAGTCGGGCACGAAGTTCGACGCAATCTTCGCCATCGCGGACTCCATCGCGATCGGCTGTCTCCGGGCGCTTCGCGATCAGGGCATACGCGTGCCGGAGGATGTCGCGGTCATCGGCTTCGACGGCCTCGAGATCGGACACTATCTGACACCGGCGCTCTCGACACTGCAGCAGCCGGTGGATGAGATGGCCGAAGCCTCGATGCACGCCCTCCTCGGGCTCCTCGAAGAGCGCGAGAAGGAAGTCGCCGCGAAGCTGGCTGGCGGCAGTATTGCGGAACGGCAGGATGCTGCGCGAAAGGCGAGCGACGGAAGCGCAGAAACGTCGGACGGCGGGGCATCGAAACCGAAAGAAAAGAAGACAAGATTCCAGCAGATCTTCCCGGGAGAACTGAAGATCCGGGAGAGCTGCTGAGGAAGAAATGGACGAGGGCGGAAACGCCCTCGTTCTTTTGTCACTGTGCAGGCAGGGGGCCCGGAGGGGCGGCAACGGAGGCACAGTACTCCGAGACCGGAACTGTTACCTTTTACGAAATTCTTAATTTACAGGAACTATATCTGAAAATTACGAAATACCACATAATTGGCTTCGAAATTCTGTATAATAGTGGACAGATACTATTTTAAGTGCAGTAAAGGAGCGTGGCTTATATGGTTGTACTTGTATTGTTGCTTTTAGTCATCGTGGTGCTGATGCGGATGATCTGCATCGTGCCGCAGGGACATGCGTATGTGACGGAGATGCTGGGGCAGTACAGCGGTACCTGGGGTGCGGGTCTTCACTTTAAGATTCCGATCGTGCAGAGGGTCATCAAGAAGGTGAGCCTGAAGGAGCAGGTGCTGGATTTCCCGCCGCAGCCGGTGATCACGAAGGATAATGTTACCATGACCATCGATTCGGTGGTGTTCATGAAGGTGCAGGATCCGAAGCTTTTTGTGTATGGCGTAGAGAATCCGCTGTCGGGTCTTCAGAATCTGTCGGCGACGACGCTGCGTGCGATCATCGGTGACATGGAGCTCGATCAGACCCTGACGAGCCGTGATCAGATCAATGCGCGCATGCAGACGACACTGGATGTGGCGACGGACCCGTGGGGCATCAAGGTCACGAGAGTCGAAATTAAGAACATTCAGCCGCCGAAGGAGATCGAGGAGGTCATGACGAAGCAGATGCGTGCAGAGCGTGAGCGCCGTCAGACCGTGCTCGAGGCACAGGCGCATCAGGAAGCGGTCGTCACCAGAGCGAAGGGTGACCAGCAGGCGAAGGTCATCGCCGCGCAGGCGGAGCGAGATGCACAGATCGCCCTGGCGGAAGGTAAGGCGAAGAGTATCGACCTCGTCTATGAGGCGGAGGCGCGTGGTATCGAGCGTCTGAACCGTGCGCAGGTCAGTGAGGGTGTGCTGAAGCTGAAGGGACTCGATGCACTGAAGGAGGTTTCCAATGGCCGTGCGACGAAAATCTTTATGCCGTCCGACATCACCCAGGCCGTTTCGACCCTGGGCGTCGTCGGTGAGAGTCTCGGCATCGGGGATGCGACGCCGGTCGATCACAGTGCGCCGGCAGCACCGAAGGCACCGGTCGATCCGTGCATCAGTGAAGAATCCAGTGCGACGACGGTGGGTGCGGCAGCAACCGGCCACCAGATCGCACATGAGGTGCAGTCCAGCTACGGAAAGCTGGGCGTGGACCAGTAAAAGAAGAGGGAATCCCTTTCGTAACCAGAAGGGATTCCCTTTTTCGTTGCAGAAAATGGGGTCTGACCCCATTAAATTTTTCTAAACAAAATCTAAAGTCGAAGTTTATGGGGTCAGACCCCATTACGAAATTCTTAAGATGCGGTGTCGGACGCCAGGAAGAGGTCGTTCAGGTAGATGACCTGGGCGACGGCGGAGGTGACGCGGTAGAGGACCTTCTTTTCGAAGGAGACGCCGTCGGTGTGGAGCGGGCTTTCGTCGCGGTCCTCGAAGAGGATGATGAGCTTCTTCTCGAGCTCCATGCAGAAATAGTTGTAGGCGATCGGAAGCGGATAGCTTTTCTTCTGCATGTCGATGAGCGAGGCGATGTGGTCCATCGCGAGGACCTGCTTCACGAGGACGAGGAAGATCGCGTAGGCGATCTGGTCGGCGTAGTACTGCTTCTTCAGTGGTCGGTCGATGTAGCCTTTCTTTACGTAGTTGCTGATCATCGAGGAGGTGACCGGGATGTTCAGCGGTGAGAGGCATTCGTTGATATACTTGACGGTCTGCTCGAGGTAGAGTCCTACATTCGGGAGCTCATCGTAGCGTGGCATCCGGAAATCTCTGGCTGGTAAATTCATTTGTTCTTCCCCCATTAAATATGTGCGTGTTTCAAGTCGCTTCGTGCCCGGTGTATGAATAGCGCGATCGTGCGGCCTGGTCCAATGCTTCTCCGTTTCGTGTATACAAAGCGTCTGCCTGTGAACGAGCAGACGGAAGTCGTGCCGCTTCTGGCGAATCAATAATCAGTATTTTACATCGGGTTTTAAAAAACCGCAATAGAGTTTTGCTATAGCTTGACAAGACGATGCGGAATGGCTACTATACAACATGATAAAAGATTTCGGAAAACCGATGATTTAGAGAACAAAGCGATGAAGATGAGAATTGTGGCGGATTCGTCCGCAAATCTGTTAGAGATGAAGGATGTGGAGTTCGCGAGTGTGCCGTTGCACATCATCGTGGGCGAGCGGGACTATGCGGATACGGCGGAGATCGATCTCGCGGCTTTCCAGCAGCATCTCCGGGATTATAAGGGAAAGACGACCACGGCGGCACCGAGTCCGGGCGAGTGGGAGGAGGCCTTCGGCGATGCGGATGTCATCTTCTGCCTCACGCTGACGGGGGCCATGTCGGGGACCCACAACAGTGCAGTGATCGCGGGGGAAAGCTACGAGAGCGAGCATCCGGGGGCGAAGGTATATGTCCTGGATTCGCTGTCGACGGGCCCGGAGATATATCTGCTGGCAGAGAAGACGCGCGAGCTGATTCTGGCAGGCATGGAACCGGAGAAGATCTATGAGGAGATCCGGGCCTATCACCAGACGACGCATCTTTACTTCTCGCTGGCCTCGGTGGATAATTTCGCGAAAAACGGCCGTGTGAGTCACGTGATCGCGAAGGGGATCGGCCTCATGGGCATCCGGATCGTGGGGACCGCGAGCCCGGAGGGAACGCTCGACTTCAAGGGCAAGTGCCGTGGTGACAAGAAGGCGCTGGCGCTGATTCTCGAGAAGATGAAGGAGCTCGGATACAAGGGCGGCAGGGTCGTCATCGCACACAACCAGAACGAGGAGGCGGCGCTGCAGCTCAAGATGCGAATCGAGGAGCTGTTCGGTTTCTTCAACGGCGTGATCCATCCGGAGCGGGCACTGTGCTGCTACTATGCAGAGCCGGGCTCGGTGATGGTCGGATTTGAGGCGTGAGAAGAAAATGGTGGATTGCGTCCCTCTTTTTAATACTGTAAAATCAGAGAAAAAGAGGAGGCAGTGTTATGAACGGTGATCAGAGAGGTGCGCAGATGCTTACATTTTCGGACGGCAGTCAGCTGGATCCGGCGCTCATACTCTATATTATGATGAGGCGAAACTACGCAGAGTTTCACCTGGCAGGTGGGAAGCTCAAGGAGGCTCGTGTGACCATGGCGCAGCTGGAGACACGGCTCGGCGTGGAGTTCGTGAAGATCCACCGGAGTACCCTGGTTTCTGTCCGCGCCATCCATGATGTGACGGATACGGTCAATCTGAACAACGGCGAAAAGCTTAACTATGTCGCCAGTAAAAAGACCTGGCTGCAGTCAGAACTCCGGGAGCGGAGGAAGCGCCTGCTGCAGGTGCTTCCAGAGGCCGGACAGACGGATTTCCGGGAGCATTATCGTGTCTTTGACACCCTTCCCTTCGCGTTCACGGACATCGAGATGGTCTTCGACGAGAAGAACAACGCCGTGGACTGGATCTTCCGTTACGGAAATCCCGCGCTGGCCGAGCTCGAGAAGCTGCCGCTCGACACCATGATCGGTGCCTCCTTCGGCAGCCTCTTCCCTAACATGGACGCCAAGTGGCTGCGCGCCTATGAGCGCTCCGCTCTCTATGGCGAGACCCTGGAAATCCTCGATTATTCCCCGGAAATCGACACCTACCTGAAAATCATCAGCTTCCCGACCTTCCCCGGACACTGCGGCTGCATCCTCTTCGATGTCAGCAGAATCCGTTTCGGTAATACACCGTCCCCGGCTGATCGGGCAATGCTTCTGTACCTGACACAGATGGCCAGAAGCTGACGGGGAATTTTTTTGTAATTCAGCATTACCGATTGTTTTTGACATTGGCGTCGTACATCGTGCCGGCAGCCAGAGAAAAGATCCGGGGAAGCGCGCCGTACGTCGGCATCGCAGGGTACTCGCTGGCCGGACTGTTCGCACTCTATGCGATGTACCGCTGCGACTGTTTCGCGCGGGTGGCCAGCATGTCCGGCTCCCTGTGGTTTCCGAAGTTCCGGGAATACGTGCTTCGACATGAGCCGATACGGAAACCGGAGAAGCTCTACATGTCGTTAGGGGATGCCGAGGCGAAGACGAAGCATGCGGTGCTGAAGACCGTGCAGGAAAATACGGAGGCGATTCTTCAGCACTATCAGGAGCTCGGCGTGGATGTACGCTGGGAGCTGAACCCCGGAAATCACTTCCGGGACGCGGCGATGCGAAGCGCAAAAGGTATCAAAGCGATACTGGAAGCGTAATTGCGTCAGGAAGTCCGAGGCTCGAAATAACTGGAATGATGCAGGAAAAATACGGGATGTAATGTGAGCGACGAAGCAGAAGGTATCGGATGAAGCAGTGGGATGCAACATTGAACCAAGATGATGAACGGGACGTGCATGGTACATGCCGCACCATGCGTGTTCCGTTCTGCTTTTGTTTATGGTAAAATAGTTCCAATTTCTGTATTTGGGAGAGTGTAGCATGTACGAGCGAATCATGATTCTGATTATGGCGCTGATCGTCGATCTGGTCTTCGGGGATCCGCACAACTGGTTCCATCCGGTGATGGCGATGGGCCGCGGCATCGAGTGGCTGGAGAAGTTCCTGCGCCGGAGCCTCCATATCTCGGAGGATCCGGAGGCGGGCCGTGGGAAGAAGCAGTTCGCGGGTGCGATTCTCGTCGTGCTGATGCTCGTGATCTTCACGGTTATCCCGCTCATCATTCACAACATCGCGACGATGTTCGGCGAGACCCTGACCTGGGCGATCGACGCCTTCCTCGCCTACCAGATGCTCGCGATGAAGCAGCTGAAGCGGGAATCCATGAAGGTCTATGAGGCCCTCAAGCGTAAAAATATCAAGGATGCGCGCGAAGCGGTCTCGATGATCGTGGGTCGTGACACGAAGCGTCTCAATATGACCGGTGTCACGAAGGCGACGGTCGAGACGGTCGCGGAGAATGCCTCCGACGGGGTGGTCGCACCGCTCCTGTTCATGATGGTGTTCGGTGTGGCCGGTGGCTGGTTCTATAAGACCGTCAACACCATGGACTCCATGATCGGCTACAAGAACGACCAGTATAAGTACTTCGGCACCGCGGCGGCTCGCCTCGATGATATCTGCAACTTCATCCCGGCGCGCATCAGCGCACTGTTCATGTGCATCGCGGCCATGTTCCTGGGCCTCGACTGGAAGGGCGCGTTCCGTATCTGGCGTCGCGACGCGCGGAAATCCACGAGCCCGAACTCCGGGCAGACGGAAGCTGCCATGGCCGGCGCGCTCGGCGTCGAGCTCCTCGGAGACGCATACTACTTCGGAAAGCTCGTTCACAAGCCGGCGATCGGTGACAGCAAGCGCGAAATCACACCAGAGGATATCGAAACAGCGAATCGCATCATGTACCTGAGCGTGTTCATGATCTACTTCGTCGGCATCATGATCATGCGGACCGTCATGCTGTATAGCGGCTGGATCTGAACACACGGACCAGCTATGCAGGGAAGGATGCTTCGGACTTCGCAGCGGCCTGCCTCCAGTTGCTTAAAGGGCTGGACTCTCCGTCGACGACAAAGAAAGTAAGGTTTATGAACTATGTACATGGCGGCGATGTGTATCGCCGCGCAGTTGATCTCGATTATTCTGTAAATATCAATCCGCTGGGCATGCCTCCACGGGCGTGCCAGGCGGCGAAGCACGGCGTCGACCAGAGCACCGCCTATCCGGACTGGAAGGTGGAGAAGCTCCGCGACGCCGTCGTTTCGTTTCTGAACCGGAAGTTTGCGGTGGTCGTTTCGTCTGCCGGGGCCAATGCGGACATCGGTGTTCCATCCGCCGGGATGCGGACAGACGATATGGCTGCTGGCGCGTCGACCTGCGCAGCAGGGACTGGGCCGGTGCTAGGGGGAATCGAAACACATGAAGCATGCGCGGTCGCGCCGGAGTGGATCAGCTTCGGTAATGGTGCCGCGGATCTGATCTATCGTCTGATGCAGGTACTTCGTCCGCAGCAGGTCGTCGTCGCGGCGCCGGCCTTCGCGGAGTACAGTGTCGCCGCGGAGCGCGTGGGGGCGCAGGTCGTCCCGGTCTATCTGTCGGAAGCGGACGACTTTTCGTTCACACCGGCGGTAGAGGCAGCCTTTATCCATGCGATCGAGAGGGCTCCGTCCGGCTCCGCGGTCTTCCTCTGTAATCCGAACAATCCGGATGGCAATGTCATCCGCGCGGAGGTGCTGCAGCGCATCGCGGCGGTCTGTGAAGCGCACCACAGCTGGCTCCTCGTGGATGAGTGCTTCCTGCCGTTTCTTCGCTCCGACGACAGCACGCATTCGAGCGGTGGGCAGGAAGCAGGGGAGCGTGAGGCCCAGATGCCGAAGCCTATTTCCTTCGACGACAGCCCGCATGCAGCAGCGACGCATTTTTCTAATGTGGAGCATGCACTGCGTCCGAACGAGCTGGAATGCAGCATGGTGCCGTCGCTTCGTGCGTTCGAGCATCTCGTGATCCTGCGTGCCTTCACGAAGATCTACGGTATGCCGGGGCTGCGTCTCGGCTACATGCTGACGGCGACGCAGGCGCTGACGGACGCGGTGCGGGCGACGATGACACCGTGGGAGATCAACCTTCCGGCGCAGCTCGCCGGCGTGGCGGCCCTCGAGGAAACAGAATTTGTGGAGAAGACACGGGCACTGATCCGCGCAGAACGGGCCTTCCTGGTGCAGACGCTCCCGACGCTTCCCTATGTGGAGAAGGTCTATGTGCCGGTATCGGATGCGAACTTCATCCTGTTCCGGACTGCGCTTACACAGCCGGACTGCCCGGATGGACGTGTGCGCAAGCCGGAATTGAAGTCGGAAAGCGATCCTTGCGTAAGTGAGAACAGGACTGTGTTTACGTCGCACAGCGTGGATTTAAAGGCGCTGCTGCTGGATCGAGGTGTACTGATTCGTGCCTGCGGGAACTACGAGGGCCTGGATACACGCTACTACCGGATCTGCGTGCGGACGCACGAGGAGAATCTGGAGCTGATTCAGAGATGGCGAGCGTTATAGAATGTGTATCTGTCCATGAGCCCGGATGATGAGAAAGGCACATGAAAGCAGGAGGAGAAAAGAGGCGCGGTATGCACGTAGACGAAATGAAAATAGAAGCTGGGTTAAAACCAGGTAAAGTACCGGAGTCCGGCGTACCCGCCCACCGCGCGCGTGCGATCATGGTGCAGGGCACGATGTCGAACGCGGGGAAGAGTCTGCTGGTGGCGGGGCTCTGCCGCATCTTCCATGAGGATGGCTACAGGGTGGCTCCGTTTAAGGCGCAGAACATGGCGCTTAACAGCTTCATCACAGATGAAGGGCTCGAGATGGGTCGCGCGCAGGTCGTCCAGGCAGAGGCCGCCGGCATTGCCCCAGACGCGAGGATGAATCCGATTCTGCTGAAGCCGACCACCGATGTCGGCTCGCAGGTGATCGTGCGCGGGGTGGCGCAGGGCAATATGACGGCCCGTGAGTACTATCGCAACAAGTGGGCGCTGCTGCCGGTCGTGCGCGCCGCCTACGAATCACTCGCGTCGGAGTATGACATCATCGTGATCGAGGGCGCGGGGAGTCCGGCGGAGGTGAATCTCCGGGAGGACGACCTCGTCAATATGGGGATGGCGGCGATCGCGGATGCGCCGGTGCTGCTGGTCGGCGACATCGACCGCGGCGGTGTATTTGCGCAGCTGCTCGGGACGCTCGAGCTGCTGGAGCCGGAGGAGCGGGCACGCATCCGGGGACTCATCATCAACAAGTTCCGCGGCGATAAGACGATCCTCGATCCGGGGCTCGACATCCTCGAGGCGCGGACCGGCAAGGCAGTGCTCGGCGTGGTGCCTTATCTCGATGTCGCGCTGGAGGACGAGGATTCGCTCTCGACGGCGCTCGAGCAGCGACAGGCGGAAGGCGGCCTTGACATCGCGGTAATCCGTCTGCCGCGCATCAGTAATTTCACGGATTTCACGGCGCTCGCGACGGAGCCGGGCGTCTCGGTCCGCTATGTGTCGAGCGTGCGAGAGCTCGGGGAGCCGGATGTGCTGATCCTGCCGGGCACGAAGAGCACGATCCGTGACCTCGACTGGCTGCGGAGCACCGGTCTCGAGGCGAAGATCCTGCAGAAGCAGGCGCGCGGCACGCTGATTCTCGGCATCTGCGGCGGCTTCCAGATGCTCGGCACCGAGGTCGTCGATGTCGAGGGCGTGGAAGGACCGGTGGGGGCCCGTACGCGGGGCCTCGGGCTCCTGCCGCTCCGCACGGAATTTGAGGCGGAGAAGACCCGGACGCAGACGCGCCTCGTGCTTGAGGGCCTCACGGGTGAGTTTGCGGCGCTGAACGGCCAGCGCGTCGACGGCTACGAGATCCACATGGGGCGTACGATCCCGGATCACCATACGACCGATGCGGTGCCGCGAGGCAATGCGCCGGATGATTCGACGCGCTGGCGTGACGAGGCCATGGTGCCGGCGGGTCCGGCATCCGGTGCGGTCACGACCAGCCACTCGGCAGGCAGCTGCCTCTATGCACAGGCGGGCAATGTCTTCGGTACCTACCTGCATGGCTTCTTCGACCGTGATGGACTCCGGAACGCCTTCGTGGAGCGACTGTGTCGACGAAAAGGCATTGACCCCGGGGACCGGGAGGTCGTAAACTATGAAGCATTCAAGGAAGCGCAGTTTGCGAAGCTGAGCGCGGCGCTTCGGGCGTCGCTCGACATGGCGCGTATCTACGAAATCCTCGAGGGTGAGCAGGTCTGAGAAGCGACGGTCCGCGGCGAGCAGGACAGCACGACCGTAGCGCGCATCTGGTGCGTCGACCGGCGGCACATGCTGGAAGCAGCAGATGGGTGAGCACGAAGGGAGCTCGGTGGAATCATGATTGAAATCTACCACGGTGATGGAAAAGGGAAGACGACGGCGGCGATCGGCGCCGCAGTGCGGGCAGCAGGTCACAGTGTGCCCGTGGTATTCTGTCAGTTTCTGAAGGACGGGCTGTCCGGCGAGATCAGTACACTGGAGAAGATCCCGGGCGTGTTCGTGCTGCTTCCGGAGCACTGCTATGGCTTCACCTTCCGGATGACGGAGGAGGACAAGGCGGCGACCCGTGCGGATTCGGACACCCTGTTCCGGCGCGCGGTGCACACGATGGAGATCCTGCAGAAGACGGAGCCGCGGCGCGCAGAAGCCGCCCGTGCGCGGAAGGAGAAGATCGGCGTGGTGAAGCAGGAGCCGGAGAAGCCGGAAATCGCGGGGCTGTTCATCTTTGATGAGATCCTCGATGTCGTCAACAAGGGACTGCTCGACCGCGACATGCTGATCCACTTTCTGTTCCGCCTGCCGCAGAACATGGAGGTCATCCTGACCGGACGAAACCCCGACATCACCCTTCTCTCAATGGCGGATTACGTTACAAATATGGAGAAGGAAAAGCACCCGTACGACGACGGCATCACGGCGAGGGTCGGCGTGGAGAAGTGAGGACGCCGGACTCCGAGCAGGATCGGAGCGGGGCTTCAGCAGCATGGCGAGAATCAGCGGAAAGCCCGGGCACGCCCCGGCAGCAGGAGAACATCGTGGAAATCAAACTGGAACATTTCGAACCGAAGGATATCGAGCGTCATTCGATGGCGCTGATTCAGCAGGAGCTGGACCGTCGTCACATCCGTCTCGATGCGGTGGAGGCACCGATCGTCAAGCGCTGCATTCATACCTCTGCGGACTTCGACTACGCCGAAAATCTCGTATTTTCGGCCAATGCTGTCGACCGCATGCGCACGTCGCTCCGCGCTGGGATTGCGGGCTCGGCGAGCGCAGACGCATCCGCGGGAGGACGGTCGCACGACGCAGGGGCGAGCGGCAGCTCGCATGCAGATGCATCGACGGAAGCTTGGGTGCGCGACGCGGGGGCGATCGTCGTCACTGACACGGAGATGGCACGCGCGGGTATCAGTAAGAAGGCGATCGCGGCGCTGGGCGCGGAGACGCGCTGCTTCATGAGTGATCCGGATGTGGCAGCGGAGGCGCGGGCGCGCGGCGTGACGCGCGCGGTCGTCAGCATGGAGTACGCGGCGCGGATCAAGGACCGCCCGCTGATCTTCGTGATCGGCAACGCACCGACGGCGCTCATCGAGCTCTACCGCCTGATTCATGACCGCGGGCTGCGTCCTGCCGGCATCATCGGCGTGCCCGTGGGCTTCGTCAATGTCGTCGAGGCGAAGGAGCTGATTCTGAGCCTCGCGGAGGAGACCGCGCCGATCGGCGACATCCCGTGGATCGTCGCCCGCGGACGGAAGGGCGGTTCGAACATCGCCGCCTGCATCGTAAACGCGCTGTTGTATGGCATCGACGATGTGAAGAGATGAAAAGTTCAGGTAGCGGGGACCCGGACGGGCGGCACCGATGGCCATACGTAGAGACCGTGTGAAGTCAAGCCGGGTCCCCTTAGCGGCACTTGGTACTATTTTCCTTAGCACCCTCTGCAACGCTGAGTTTTCATAAAGAAAACTCAGTGATTGCAGAGGGCTTAGTGCCGCTTAGGGTCCCCGGCTTAGAGTTCACCGGTCTCGGAGTACTGTGCCATCGGTGCCGCCCGTCCGGGATCCCCATACCTGAAGGTTTACCTGGAAAAATATTTATTGAAGAAACTGCACTTGTAAAGGAGAGACAGCATGGCAGATCGGATGTTTGATTTTAATCAGTTGGAGGATGAGGCGAAGGCGCAGGCGGAGGCCGCAGCAGGGATCGAGACCGCGGCGGGCTGGACGCTGCGCCACTGCACGAATGACCGGGCAGACGCGGCACATCCGATTCTTACGCTTGCGGACCCGGAGCGGAAGCTTCCGCACCACGCGCTCGGCGTATTTCTGAACCCGGTGCGCGGAACTGCATTTGCCTGGATCGACGGGAAGACTGAGGCGAATGTCAGCGGCCGGGACAAGGATGGACGCGACCTGAGCGTTCCGATCGCCAGCATTGACCAGCGATTCGTGGCGCTCGAGCACTGGCTCGGGGAGAATCATGTGTCGCTCCGGCTGTCGGGCGCGCATACGGAGGAGGGCTACGCGGTGTATCGCATCCGGGCGATGGCAGCGGATGGTGAGCGGATTCAGACCGAGCGGGACGAGTTCCTGCAGCTCGTGATCCGGCGACTCCTCGAGAGCCGCGCGCCGGAGGAGAAGAGTGACGCGGAGGCGGCGTTCGATGCGGAGGAGCGCGAGGGAAAGAATCCGGGCGCGACCCCGATTTCGGATCTGAATTCCATGCTGAATTACCTCGCCTGTGCGGGGCAGACCCTGCCGGAGAATATGCGGGCCTGGGCGGAGCGGAACGTCGCGACGATCCGGTCGAGCACGATCAGCCCGGAGGAGCGGCGGCATGCAGAGCGTGCGCTTCAGATGGTGCTGAACATCCAGTGGAAGGGCGACTACTTCGAGTCGATCGATCCAGTGAAGGCGCGGGCAATCCTCGACGAGGAGCTGTATGGTCTCGAACGCGTGAAACAGCGCATCATGGAGACCATCATTCAGATCAACCGTACGCACACGCTGCCGGCCTACGGTCTGCTGCTGGCGGGGCCGGCGGGCATCGGTAAATCGCAGCTCGCTTACGCGGTGGCGCGTATCCTGCGGCTTCCGTGGACGAGCCTCGACATGAGTGCGATCCACGACTCGGAGGCGCTGACGGGCAGCCCACGCGTCTACGCAAACGCGAAGCCTGGGCGCATCATGGAGGCATTCGCCCAGAGCGGCGCGAGCAACACGGTTTTCATCATCAACGAGCTCGACAAGGCCGACCACAACAGCATTAACGGCAATCCGGCGGATGCGCTGCTGACGCTGCTCGACAATATCGGCTATACCGACAACTATATCGAGTGCCGCATCCCGACCTCGGGCGTCTACCCGGTCGCGACGGCGAACGATAAGAATCGCATCAGTGCGCCGCTTATGAGCCGCTTCGCGGTGATCGACATCCCGGACTACACCCCGGAGGAGAAGCGAACGATTTTTCAGCGTTTCTCGCTGCCGAAGGTGCTGAAGCGCATGGGCATGCGCCCGGAGGAGTGTGTGGTGGAGGACCGCGCGATCGACGTGATCCTCGAGAAGTACCGGGACGACACGGGCTGCCGCGACCTCGAGCAGGCCGCTGAGCACCTCGCCGCAAACGCCCTCTACCAGATCGAAACGACCGGCGTGAAGACCGTGACCTTCGACGCGCATACGACACGGATGCTGCTGTTCTGATGTATGTTCCGGCAGCGGAAGATTTGACTGGAAACAGAAATTACAGTTTAGACTGGGGTTTGGGGTATCGGCGCGGATGCCATACGGAGAGACCGTGTGAAAGCAAGCCGGGCTCGGAGTATGGTGCATCCGCTGCCGGTACTCCGGACCCCTTCACTGAACGATTATAAGGAAAGAGGATTATGGATAATAAGAAACTGAGAACTGCACTGTTTTTACATATCGTGCTGGTGGTGCTCGAGATGATCGACACGAACTACGCCTACGCGAAGGACGGCCTCGGCATGCTGATCTACTACACCGAGGATTCGAACCTGCTCTGCCTTATCGTGAGTGCGCTGTTTACGCTCGTGATGCTGCCGATCATCTTCAAGGGCCAGACGAGCGGCTTCGTCTCGACCTTTCTGATGCGGAATTACCGGAAGGGCGGGGAAGAGAAGGTGACGATTCCGACGCTGCTCCTGGTGCTTCGCTACGTGACGAGCTGCTGTCTGCTCGTGACCTTCCTCGTCGTGATCTTCGTGCTCGGCCCGACGGACGGCTACCGCGAGATGCTGCTCGACGGCACGCACCTCATCAACCACGTCGGTGCGCCGCTCCTGTCGCTCTACAGCTTCCTCTGCCTCGAGACCGAGCCGCGGCAGAAGCTCCCGACGTGGGCACCGCTCTGCGCGGTGGCGGCGACGATCGCGTACGCGATTCCGGTGCTGATCCTGAACATCGCGAAGCTTTACGTCGGCCCGTACCCGTTCCTGCACGTCTACGAGCAGCCGGTGTATATGACCGTGTTCTGGATCTTCGCGATCATTGGCGGCAATGTTCTCATCGCGCGCCTCGTCCAGATGGTTTATAATAGACGTATCCGAAAGTAAATCCGGCCAGTGCCGGCTTCGGCGGGCGGAAGCCCCGACCTTAAGAATTTCGTAAGGGGGTCTGACCCCTGTCTGCGCTCGGGAAACAGCTGTCTGCCGGGCGGAGATGGCGCCATGTGACGTAAAGGGGTCAGACCCCATAAAGTGGAGGAGAGTGCATGATTTTATATATGACATCAACGCCGGGTGGAATCAACCGGGTGACGGGGCGACCGGAGCTGCTCAGTAATAAAAATCATTTCGTGGATCGGCTGAAGGAGGACTGGAAGCCGCACAGCAAGTGTGTGCTGGTCGCCTCCGAGCCGGATGATACGAAGTTTAACAGTGCCATGGCGAAGACCTATCTCGAGTGCTTCAACCGCTCGGGGCTGTCCATGGATTCGATCGACGTGCTGGATCGACGGGAGCCGAAGACGGTGGAGATCCTCGACCGCTTCGATGTCGTGATCCTCGCGGGTGGGCATGTGCCGACGGAGAACGCCTGGTTTCACCAGATCGGGCTTCGTGAGCACCTGCAGCACTTCCGGGGCATCGTTATCGGCATCAGTGCCGGCACGATGAACTGTGCGGAGGTGGTCTATGCGCAGCCGGAGGAGGAAGGCGAGGCGGTGAACCCGCATTATCAGCGCTTCCTCGAGGGCCTGGGCCTCACGAAGACGAAGGTCATCCCGCACTATAATCAGACGATCGACGCGGTGCTGGACGGCAAGCGCCTGTTCCAGGACATCACCTTCCCGGACAGCATGGGCGAGTCCTTCTACTGCCTCACGGATGGCGCGTATATCCGGAAGGACACGAAGACGAAGAAGGAAGTGCTTTATGGCGAGGCCTATCTGATCTCCGACGGCGAGATCGGCATGATCAGTAAGACCGGCGGCGAGTTCGAGATTCCGGTGAAGAGGCACATCCCGAAGACGCTGCTTCTGGGGGCGGCGATACTGGCGCTCGGCGCACTGATCGGCGCGGTGGTGACACGACGGATCATGGAAAGTGACTAGACCGAGGGGGTCTGACCCCATTAAATTTTTATAAACAAATTCTAAAGTTGAAGTTTATGGGGTCAGACCCCATAAAGTGGAGGAGATAAGTCGAATGGATGTAGAGACAGCGCTGGATGCGCTTCGACAGAAGGCGAAGAGAGATGCGGGGTTCCGGGTGGAGCTGCTCGCGACGGCGGAGGAGAAGAATCCGCTGGCGGCTTTCTGCGCGATTGCGCAGCGGGAGGGGTATCCGCTCTATGAGATGGACATCCTCACCTACGGCGAGGAGTTTTATGCGGCGATCAAACGCTCCACGAACGGTGGCGGTGAGAACTCGCCGAAGCTGGATGGACAGGACGACTACTACGATATGTTCCTCGCGGAGCTTCGGAACATGAATTGACGGGCGGTCATGGGGCATGGTTCCTTCGGACTGCCTTAAGAATTTCGTAAGGGGGTCTGACCCCATTAAATTTTTATAAACAAAATCTAAAATTGAAGTTTATGGGGTCAGACCCCATAAAGTAGAGGTGTGAAAATGAGTGTAAAACTGGAATTCCCGGATGAGTATATGAATATTCTGCATTCCTACGCAGAGCAGAACAACGTGACGGTCGAGACGGCGCTGGCGGATACGCTGGAGTTTCTCGAGCTGAAGAACGAGGAATTCGATCACTACCAGGTGACGATCGAGGATCCGCGTCAGTACCTGAACGACGCAGACGATATGAGTGCGAAGGCGATCCGCCAGGCGTTCATGGATCTGTTCGGCGAGGACAGTGTCGGCGATACGATTTACTGCTACTACAACCCGGATAAGATGGATGTGCTGCTGATGGACATCCAGTATGACGATATGGTGCCGCTCTGGACCCTGCTCGAGACCTTCCATAACAAGATTCCAGGCATGGAGCTAAGCGGAGACCTTCTATCGCTCTTCTACGTACGTGACCGCTTCGACGGCCGCCACGACGAGATGGCGGAGCTCATGGACTGGTTCCTCGCGGAGCACGAAGACGACGGCTTCGAAACCGCCGGCTACTACGAGTCGATCTTCAATGATCCGGAGGATGAGGACGAGGACTTCGAGGATGACGAGTTCGATGACGCGGATGCCGAACCGTTAGAGGATGAAGACTTCGACGACGCAGAGGATGATTTCGAGGATTCTGAAACAGTTGAGGATTCAGACGAAGAAGATGGTAAGGATTCTGACGACTGATCAGATGATCAGGACAAGCATGATTCGGAAGATGGGATCATGATCCAGCATTGGCTGTATACAGAGGCTGTCTCACGTTGGTGGGGCAGCTTTTTTTGTGCGCCTCAGCGCCTATGCGTATGGTTACTGGCCCCCGGTCTGAACAGTTACTGCGTATGAGAACCAGGTAACAGGTACAGCGTTCGGCAGATTGCATTTCGGACAAATTGATTGTAGAATGATAGCAGATAATATTTTGTATATAAATAGTGAAAAACGTCAATTATAGATAATATAATATCTATGATGAATGACTGTCAGCTGCCGTTTATGGTGAAGTATCTGGTGGCTGGCAGTCATGATCTACGATCAGGGAGCTTCCTGCATGATTTGAAGGAGATGCTCGGAGAGTATCTGAAATAAGGCGCCGCTGGGCGCCAATTACAAACTCAAACTAATGGGGTCAGACCCCATAAACTGGTGAAAGCCCCGGCGTGTGCCGGGGCTTTCACTATAGAAAAACTTATAAAATACCTTTTTCCGCGAGTTCGTCTGCGTAGCGGACGGTGGTCATGGCGTCGCGGCCATAGCAGTCAGCGCCGATTTTGTCAGCGTAGTCCTGGGTCATGACGGCGCCGCCGACGACGATGCGGCAGTCCGGCTTCTGCTGGTGGAGCTGCCGGATGGTTTCCTCCATGTTCACGACGGTGGTGGTCATGAGGGCGGAGAGGCCGACGAGGCGGATGTTCTCCCGAAGCGCGGTCTCCACGATGGTTTCCGGCGGCACATCTTTTCCGAGGTCGATGACGTCGTAGCCGTAGTTCTCGAGCAGGACCTTCACGATGTTCTTTCCGATGTCGTGAATGTCGCCCTTCACGGTCGCGAGGATGACGCGGCCCTTCGACTCCTGCGCGCTGCCGGCCATGGATTCCTTCACGACAGCGAAGGCGGCCTTGGCGGCTTCCGCGGCCATGAGGAGCTGCGGGAGGAAGACGGTGCCCTTTTCGAAGCCCTGGCCGACGACGTCGAGGGCCGGCACGAGGTCCTCGTTTATGATGTCGAGGGCATTTCGTGTGAGGAGAGCCTCACGCGTTGCGTCTGCTGCCGGTTTCGCCATGCCGCGTTCGATCGCTTCGACGAGTCGAGATTTGCCGGCCAATGCACCCGGTCCGCGACCGTCGTCTGCGCCCGCAGCCCGTCCGCTACCGGAAGATCCCGCGTTCGCGCCCGCGCTGGAGACATTGCCCGACGAAAGGCCCGCCGTGCCAGGCCCGAAGCCGGCGTTACTGTCCGATCCGCCTAGGGGACGGCCGGTGGCCTGCAGGTCCCCGGCGGAAACCCCGAGCGCGTTCAGCACACGGGTCTTATAGGCGGTCAGAGCGTCGCTTACCTGCTTGTCTGGAGACTTGTAGCCGGCATAGGCGGAGATGAAGCTCTGGAAATTCTCATCCTGGTTTGTGAGTGCGCAGAAGGCGCGGTACGCCTGCATCATCGCCTGATTGTTCGGGTTGATGATCGCGCAGGAGAGCCCGTTCTGCAGCGCCATCTCGAAGAAGTAGGCGTTGATGAGCTCGCGGGCCGGGAGACCGAAGCTGATGTTCGACACACCGAGGATGCTGCTGCCGCCGAGCTCGTCGCGGATGCGGCGGATCGTCTCGAGCGTCACGAGCGCCGAGCGCGGATCACTGGAGACGGTCATGCAGAGGCCATCGATGACGATATCCTCGCGGCGAATCCCGTATTCCGCCGCCGTCGCGTAGATCTTCTCAGCGATACGGATGCGGTCGTCTGCATTGTCCGGAATACCGCCCTCATCGAGCGCGAGTGCCACGACGACGCCACCGTACTTCTTCACGAGCGGAAAGACCTCCGCCATGACCTCCTGCTTGCCGTTCACGGAGTT
The DNA here is from genome assembly GCF_052116105.1 of Oribacterium sp. Sow4_G1_1. NCBI lineage: Bacteria > Bacillati > Bacillota > Clostridia > Lachnospirales > Lachnospiraceae > Oribacterium > Oribacterium sp. Sow4_G1_1. The sequence goes on along the minus strand of NZ_JBQKLS010000008.1, from coordinate 68,386 downwards.
GATGAGCGCCTTGCCGTTGTAGTGACGAAGCGCGCGCTCCATGGCTTCCGGGTTCGAGGTGTCGATCTGGAGCGGCAGCGCCAGCACACTCTGCAGACGGCAGACGACCTCGTCGAGCAGCGCCACCTCATCGATCTCCGGCGTGCCGACATTGACATCGAGCACGTCCGCGCCCGCGTCCTCCTGCTGGAGGCCCTGGTCCACGATGTAGTCGATGTCGTGGTCGACGAGCGCCTGCTTGAAGCGTTTCTTGCCAGTCGGGTTGATGCGTTCGCCAATGATCACAGGACGGGCCGCCCGTCCGATTTCGACGGTGCGGGAGAAGGAGGCGATGACGGTCTGCGCACGGCCCTGCGGTGGGAGTAGCGGGAGAGGGCGCACGGCGGCGATCTCCGCGCGGATGTAGTCCGGGGTCGTGCCGCAGCAGCCACCGACGGCGGCCGCACCGAGCGCGGCGATCTGCTTCATATAGCCGGCGAATTCCTCCGGGCCGACATCATAGACGGTCTTTCCGTCGACGGACTTCGGAAGACCGGCGTTCGGATTCACGAGCACCGGCACGTGGGCGGCCTTCACGAGACGCTCCACGATCGGAATCATCTGGGCCGGTCCGAGCGAGCAGTTCACACCGAGCGCATCGACGCCGAGGCCCTCGAGCATAGCGACCACTGACTCCGGCGTACCGCCCGTCAGCATTTTCCCACTGCCGTCGAAGACGCAGGTGATGAAAACCGGTAGATCGCAGTTTTCCTTCGCCGCGAGCACCGCCGCCTTCGCCTCGTAGGAGTCGTTCATCGTCTCGATCAGCACGAGATCCGCACCCTCGCGGGCGCCGATCCGTACGACCTCGCCGAAGATATCGACCGCGTCGTCGAAGGAGAGGTCGCCCATCGGCGCGAGCAGCTTGCCCGTCGGACCGATGTCGAGGGCCACGTAGGCATCCTCGTCACGACCGGCCTGCGTGCGCGCTTCCTTCGCGAGCTTCACCGCCGCCGTCACGATTTCGTCGAGGTTCTCCGGGAACTTCAGGCGATTCGCGCCGAAGGTATTCGTGTTATAGATGTCCGCACCGACCTCGAGATAGCCGCGGTGCAGGTCGAGGATCCGCTCCGGGTGGAGGAGATTCCAGGTCTCCGGCAGCTCCCCCGGCTGCAGGCCCTTCTCCTGCAGGATGGAGCCGGTACCCCCGTCGAAGAACAGCCACTCCCGGCCGATTCGATCCATGATATTCTTTCGCATAATTTCCTCCGTTGTGTGTTTACCATTGCAGGCCGCAGAACTTTCGTGGCTTTGCGGAACTTTATGGGGTCTGACCCCATTAAGTTTTTCTAAACTGAATCTAAACTGAAGTTTATAGGGTCAGACCCCATTAAATTTTTATAAAGTCAGCAGTCGCGGTAGAGGCAGTCGGTTTTCGTGCACTGCCGGCAGTCGTGGGTGCTACGCGCGGTACTTGTGTTCGGGACAGAAGCATTGGCCTCGACGGATGTCGCGCATGATGACGCGGTGCTGTCAGCACTGAGCTTCAGCGGGTTGACCTCCTGCGCGAGGTACGCGGCGTCGGGCGCGGTTTTCGGCTGGCGCGTGCAGCCGATGAAGGCGGTGATGGACTTGCTCGGGACCATGAGGAGCGCGTCGGTCAGCGTGATGCCGCACCACTTCTGCATGTCAAGGATGCGCGCGAAGTCCGTCTGAAGCGCGAGCGGCAGGTCCCCGTAGCCGGGCGAGTAGCGCGGGCGGAGTTGATAGCCACGTTCAGCCTCCTGTGCGCGAAGCTTCGCAACCTCACGGTCTGCGTAGGACTCGATCATCTCGGCACCCGCCGCCTGGTAGATGATAGAATCCGTCATGCTGGCAACTTCCCCCCGCTTGATGAGCAGGTCAATGCCGACGCCGATGGTGGCTGCAAACATATACGCGTCGTCGCAGCCGGAGAGGTTTCGATAGAGATCCCGCGAGCGGATTGTGAGCCCCGCGATCTCGACGCGGTCGGGTGCTTCTGTGCGGACGGGAAAGCGTCGGGAGATGGCGCGCGGCGTCGCGGCCGCCTGCATGCGCACGATGCACTGCTGGATACGCGCGTCGATCTCCGGCGTCGGTGTGATTTTTCGGTAGCCGAGGTAACGGTAGACCTCGCGGAGTCGCATGTCGATCATAGTGCCCTTCACTTTCCGATGGTCGATAGAAACAGGAACGCAGAGGAGAGGGTGTGTGACGGATGCATGTAGGCTTCCAGCATCCTCCGGCTGCGTTCCGATGGGTAAAAGTATATCAGATTTTCAGAATCTCGCTCAGGTTCCGCTGGATGGCCTCAGCGACGTCCGGCTTGTTCATCGAGTAGACGTGGATGTGCTTCACGTCGTTTGCGATAAGGTCAATGATCTGTTCGGTCGCATAGATGATGCCCGCCTGCTTCATCGCCTCCAGATGCTCGCCGAACTTGTCGACGATTTCCTTGAAACGAGTTGGAACCGTGGTGCCGGAGAGGGCGACGGAGCGACCGAGCTGCTTCTGGTTCGTGATCGGCATGATGCCGGCGAGGACAGGCACACGGATATCCTGCTCGCGGAGACGATAGAGGAAGTTGAAGAACTCCGCGTTGTCGAAGAACATCTGCGTGGTCAGGAAGTCGACACCCGCGTCGACCTTGCGCTTCAGATTCCGGATGTCGTCGTCCTTGTGGGCGCACTCGACATGACCGTCCGGATAGCAGGCACCGCCGATGCAGAAGTCGCCCTGGGACTTGATGTCCGCGACGAGCTCACTCGCATAGTGGTAGTCGTCGTAAGGTGCGCCACCCTCCGGGATGTCACCGCGCAGCGCCATGACGTTCTCGAAGCCGTATTCCTTAAACTTCTGAATCATTTCGTGCACGCGCGCCTTCGTGGAGGACACACAGGTGAGATGCGGCAGCACCTCGACCCCGTACTTGTCCCGGATGTTCTTCGCGATGTTCAGCGTAAACTCGGAGGTTCCGCCGCCCGCACCATAGGTCACGGACATAAAGCTCGGGTGAAGCGCCGCTACGCCCTCCGTCGCCGCCTGCACGGAATCGTACTTCTCGATCTTCTTCGGTGGGAATACCTCGAAGGAAAGCGTGATCTGATCCTGGTTTAAAATATCGATAATCTTCATATAGTAGAACCTCGTCGTGTATAGATATAATGTGAAAATATCTTACTTATTTTAATGGGGAATGAATCAAAAGTATAATACGTAAAATTTAGGCGCCGTTATAGATGGAGGTTATAAGGAGGGCTGTTCGTACGTTCGGTTCCTGATTTTTGAATATTTTAACAGTAAATAGATTAGGAAAGTTCAAACAGATTGCTACTGTTCACTCGTCAACTGGATTCAGGCAGAGGTCCGGAGGGGCGGCAATGGAGGCACAGTACTCCGAGATCGGTTCAATCTAAGCCGGGAACCCTAAGCGGCACTAGGCCCTCTGCAATCGCTGAGTTTTCTTCATGAAAACTCAGCGTTGCAGAGGGTGCTAAGGAAAATGTACCAAGTGCCGCTAAGGGGACCCGGCTTGATTTCACACGATCTCTACGTATGGCCTCAATTGCCGCCCCTCCGGCCCCTCTGCCTGATCAGTACACGTGTGAACGGTAACTCTGCCGCGCAGGAATACTGCTCGATTTTCAGACGATCATCGCGCGCGGCCCGGAAAATTTCACTGGCGAATCGGATAAAATAGATGAAGATGGATGACACTATTCAATAACCGGTTTATTTCGAAATCATGTATATTTTTAGCACCATCTATCATTTTTGCGTACGGAGCTAAACTATCTAAGATTTTCAAATAGGGCACTTATTGGATAGATTTCTGCGAAATCAGGCATACGCATATAAGCGTACTATCGAATAATCCTCGCTTTTTAAAATAGTGGATATGTATTTCTGCCTTCAGAGAAGAGTTTCTTTCAGCATATATCCAATAAACCTTCTTTTCAGTAATACTGGATACGCGAGCCCGGATTCCTCTTAGGAAATAAGGCTTTTCGTATCCAGTATTTTTAAAATCGCCTAAGAGTGGATATTTTGCAGTCGCCTGTCATACTTACAGGCAAAAAACATATCCAGTATTATCATAATCAAACCATATTGGATAGGAACGACTGGACACGCGATGCGTTTTTCGCTAGAGTTCGTTACTCCCTTGCTAAGGTAGATAATTGACAGAAAAAATGATATCATAAGAAAAAATATGTAGAACCTAATCAGGGAGCGTGGAGAAGAATCTCTGTGCTTCCTGTTTCATTTTGGAGGAATGCAGACCATGCCGACGTTAGACTGGATCGGAAAGGACAAGGTCATCAATCATCATATGGATGTACCTTACCGAGTTTTGGATAAGCAGTATACTTATGGCGGAGATAAAAGTGAGAATATGATTATCCACGGAGATAATCTGGAAGCGCTGAAATCTCTGCTGCCGAAATATGAGGGAAAGGTTAAGTGCATCTACATCGATCCGCCATATAATACGGGCAATGAAGGCTGGGTGTATAACGACAATGTCAACGATCCTAAGATCAAGAAGTGGCTTGGCGAAGTGGTCGGTAAAGAGGGAGAGGATCTCAGCCGCCACGACAAGTGGCTGTGCATGATGTATCCAAGACTTAAGTTGTTGCAGAAGCTGCTTAGTGAGGATGGGGCAATTTTTATCAGTATCGATGATAATGAGCTGTACAACTTGAAAATGATCTGCGATGAGATTTTTGGATCGAACTGTTTTGTGTCAAATGTATCATGGCAAAGAACTTACTCAACCAGAAATGATTCGAAAGGTATCGTTAATGAAATAGAGCATATTTTGGCCTACAGCAAAAATCCGGATTGGCAGCCGCAGAAACTGGCACGAACAGCAGAGATGGATGCAAAATACAAAAATCCAGATAATGATGTAACACCATGGAGAACAGATAATGCTTTTGCACCAGGAGCGGCAACGCATCAAGGAATGGTGTATGCAATACAGCATCCGTTTACAGGAGAAATGTTATATCCAGCTAATGGATCTTGTTGGAGATATCAGCAAAGCCAAATGCTTTCGATAATGAGTGGTTGGTGCGCGTACGAACTAAAAGATATTGACGATGCAGAAAAAAGAGCTGATGTCTGCGGCGTTCCGCAGGAAAAAGTTAGAAACGATGTATGTGCAATCGTTTTGTCGTGCTCTTTGGAAGAGTCAAAGAGATCTGCAGAGCGAGTATATAAGAGGGGGCAATGGCCGAGGTTCTTCTTCACGAAAAATGGATTGGGCGGAATTGCAAGAAAAACCTATCTGGACAGTGTTGGGGGAAAACCGCCGACTAATTTATGGCTACATTCAGACACCGGTCATACCGATGAAGCTGCTAAAATCATAAAAGGAATCTTTGCTGGTCGCGCAACATTCGATACTCCTAAACCTCCACGCCTGATAGAGCGTATTCTACATATCGTTGGTGTAGAGGATGATATGATTGTTCTTGATGCATTCGCAGGGTCCGGCACCACTGCCCATGCAGTTCTCAACAAAAACAAAGAGGACGGCGGTCATCGAAGATTCATCCTGATCGAAATGGGCGATTATGCTGATACCATTACAGCAGAACGTGTCAAGCGTGTGATTGATGGATATGGAGAAGGGAAGAGCGCAGTAGAAGGAACGGGCGGCGACTTTACTTACTACGAGCTGGGACAGCCGCTGTTTATCGAGGACCATCAGCTGAATCCGGAAGTTCCGGATGAAAAGATCTGTGAGTATATATGGTACGCGGAGACACACACAAGTTACGAGCCGAAAGATGCCCCCTATTATCTCGGCGTCGCGAACGGCACTGCCTATTATTTCTATTACGAGAAGGAAGCTCTTTGTATCCTGAACTATGAGTTCTTGTCCCACGTTCAGGAGAAGGCGGACCATTATGTAATCTATGCAGATCAGTGCACCCTGAGCGATGACGAACTTTTGAAGTACGGAATTACCTTTAAGAAGATACCTAGAGATATTGCCAGACTGTGAGGTGATGCGATATGGAACTAAAGACTTATCAGAAGAAGGTCATTTCGGATCTTTCTACATATATGCAGCTGCTGAATCAGACTGGAAAGATCGATCAGGCCTATCGGTTGTTCTGGAATCAGAAAGGTTTGCCGGTAGAATCGGGTAAGATACCGCCTTATCAGAACATCCTTCCGGGCGTGCCGCATCTGTGTTTAAAAGTGCCGACCGGAGGCGGAAAGACCTTCATCGCCTGTAATGCGATTCGTCCGATTTTTGATGGACTTCCAAATACAAAAACAAAAGCGGTTGTTTGGCTGGTGCCATCTGAGTCTATTATGACGCAGACATTGGCCGCGTTGAAGAATCCGGAGCATCCGTATCGGCAGAGAATCAATACTGATTTTAACAGTCGCGTGGAGGTGTATACCAAGGAAGAACTTCTGAATGGGCAGAATTTTAATATTACGTCCATCAGCGAGCAGCTTTCGATCATGGTGCTCTCTTATGATTCTTTCCGTGGAAGAAAGGAATCCTTAAAAGCGAAGCAGGAAAACAGCAATCTGGCTCCGATTGCGAAAGCACTGGGGGCTCCTGTAAATCCGATTGCAGATGTGGATGAGACAGCGCTTATGCAGGTCATCAACCAGCTGAATCCGGTTGTTATCGTAGATGAAAGCCATCATGCAAGAAGCAATCTCAGTAAGGACATGCTTACAAACTTCAATCCTTCTTTCGTTCTGGATCTGACAGCGACGCCGACCAAGGATAGCAATGTCCTTTGCTATGTGGATGCGATTCAGCTGAAGCGCGAAAACATGGTCAAGCTTCCGGTTATTGTATATAACCGGGACAGCATGCAGGAAGTTATCGTCGATGCCATCGATCTAAGAAATCGTCTGGAGCAGCAGGCGCAGGATGAATACCTGCAAACGGGAAATTATGTGCGCCCTATCGTACTGTTTCAGGCTCAGCCAAGAGGGAAAGAAGATAGCGCGACATTTGATCGTCTGAGGGAGAAGCTGATTAGTGTAGGCATTCCAGCAGATCAGATTGCAATCAAGACAGCTGATATCAATGAGATCAAGAATGTAGATCTGCTCAGTGAGGATTGCAAAATCCGTTATATCATCACGGTGAATGCACTGAAGGAAGGTTGGGATTGCCCGTTCGCATACATTCTTGCATCTCTTGCCAACAAGACAAGCCAGATAGATGTAGAACAGATTCTAGGACGTGTTCTCAGGCAGCCCTATACCAGACGCTTCCAGAAAAATCCGACGCTGAACATGTCTTATGTCTTGACTTCATCGAATGACTTCAAGAACACGCTGGATAAAATTGTTCGCGGGCTGAACAGTGCGGGATTCTCCGAAAAGGATTATCGTGTCGGGGAAATAGATAATTCAGAAAGTCCGAAGGAAGAGATTACACCTGCCGGAACGCAAACTACACTATTTCCGGAAAAATCGTCAGAACAGATATCAGATAGTACAGCCGAAAGTACAGAGAGTGAGAAGGGCTTATCGGATGAGAATGCAGAAGATTTCCTGAATTTTGATGGAAGTTATATTTCTGTTGCACTTCAGGAGAGAAATCAGAATTCAGCATTACATGAAAAAAGCATATCTGGGTTGTATGGTGCAGACGCTCTTTTGCAGGATGCAGCCAGACAACAGGAAGATTTCGAAAAGACGCTGGAGGATCAGAAGGATGATCCGTTCTCCGATATACCGGAAGATGTAAAGGATAATATGAATACGTTTAAAGTGAGTCCAGAGTTTGAGGAGGAGTTGAGATCTTTAAAGCTTCCTCAGTTTGCAATGCATGTGGAGCAAAGTATTTTTGTGGATGGTTATAATGTCCGCCTGGAGAGGGAAAATTTAGCAGAGGGATTTAGTTTAAAGGGAAAGCCTTATGACATTGACTTTGAACGTGCAGATGATGAAATCGCGAAAATCGATCTAAAGGACAGCGACAGCAGCACTCCTCGCGTATTTAAAATGAGTGAGGCAGACCAGCGATTCTTTGTGAATCAGTTTTCGCAGTGGAGCGAAGAATCTAAGATCCGAGAATGTAAAGATATTCTGTTTCGTGCTGTCCGGAAGATCGATTCCGTAGGGGATAGTGACCTTCGGAAGTATGTTGACATCGTTGTAGATATGATGGATGAACAGACTTTGAAGGGCTTGCAAAAGTCACCGGTAGGATATGCAGAACGGTTAAAGAAGTATGTGCAGAGGCTCATGGACAGCTACTATGAGGAAACCTTCCAGAGATGGATCGAGATCGGAAAGATCACAGTAGAGCCTTATTATGAGTTTCCATCCATCATTGCACCGCTGCAGTCTACAACGATGTATGGAGGGAGCCTCTATGAAGGTGAGGAAGCTGTCAACGGTTTTGAATATGACATGGTGATGGAACTCACCGCTATGGGCAATATCAGGTGGTGGCATAGAAATCCGTCCAGAACAGGATTCCGTATCAACGGATTTATCAATCATTATCCGGATTTTATCGTTGAAACGAAAAGTGGGAAAATCATCCTGATCGAAACGAAAGGAGACCATCTGGAGAATAGCGAAACGAAGCAGAAGATTCGCTTGGGAAGAGCATGGCAGAATCTGGCAGGGCCTAAGTATCGTTATTATATGGTATTCCAAGACAAGGATCTTCATATCGAGGGTGCGTATCCGATGGATGAGTTCGTGGAGATGCTTAAAAAAATGTAGGAATTTAATCCAATTGCTTTTAGGAAGGCTGTTGTGTGCAGCCTTCCGTTTTTTTGAATTATCATACTTTTTGAGGGACTACCATTGGTAGTCGTCTATTCAAGCATAATCAATATTGTTGAGGAACGGCTTATACATTGCTGGTCGATCTGCTGGAGCTTATGAAGTAATTACGTATCTCGGCGACCTGATACAGGGAGCCGAAGCAGATGGTGATCGGCTGGTGGTTCCTTCGGCCTTCGTCAATGCTGTCGCCCGCGAGGTTCATGGCACGGCGCGCTTGGGCGGCATCGATACTATCGTGGTCCATGCTTCGCTCTGCGATTTCTATCGCGCGCTGTACAGCGGCGGTGACGGAGTCGGCGGTTTCGACCGGGCCGTCGAAGTACGCGCGGATCTCGGATTTCAGCTGTTCCGGCCGGAGAGCGCGGTGTGCGTCTGGGAGCTCGGTGATGAAGCGGGCAGCGTACGGGGCGATGAGGCGGAGCATGGTATGGTAGTCCTTATCCTTCATGACGCCCATCACGAAGTTGATTTTCTGATTCGGGAAGTAAGCGCGGATCGTGTCAACGAGGGCTTCGACGCCGTTCGGGTTGTGTGCGCCATCGACGATGAGAAGCGGTTCCCGCGAGAGGACCTCGAAGCGTCCCGGCCAGGTGGCCTGCGCGAGACCGGCACGGATCGCGTCCTCAGAAATTTCTGGTTTCTGCGCATCTTTGCGAATCAGCGCAGCAGAAGTTCCTTGATGTATAGCGTCTTCAGGAATTCCCCAGCCACGGCGCTGCAGGCAGTCGATGATGTCGAGCACAGCCATCGCGTTTTCCATCTGGTAGTTTCCGAGCAGCTGGATGCGGAGATCCGAACGGTTCCGGTAGTCGAAGACCTGCCCGTCGATCGTCCGCACGCGGGCGGTGAAAGCAGCTGGATCGGTGATGATGAGCCGTGCTGCTGACGATTTCATGCTGGCACCATCGTGGTTTGAGTGGGTCATGTCGAAGGCACCATCGGTGGTGCCAGCTGCGCCGGATGCGCAGCACGAATCCGCTGTGTTCGCGTTGAGTGGGCTGGCCGCAGCGTCTGTGGTGTCAGCTGCGTCCGAGTTTACCTCCGCGAAGCGCTGCTGCACGACGTTCATGACGCCCGGGAGCTGGTGGTAGAGGACGCAGTCGGCACCTGGTTTCAGAATGCCGGCTTTTTCCGCGGCGACCTTCTCGACGGTGTCCCCGAGAAATTCGGTGTGGTCGAGGCCGATGTGCATGATCGCGCAGACCTCCGGAGAGGAGATGACGTTCGTTGCATCGAGGCGTCCACCCATGCCGACCTCGAGGACGACGAGCTCGCAGTGCTGCTCCTCGAACCAGCAGAAGGCCATCGCGGTGATCATCTCGAAGTCCGTCGGCTCCTCGCCGAGGGTCTCTGCGGCAGCACGTACTCGACCGGCGAGACGACGAAGATCCGCATCCGAAATCATCTGTCCATCGATGGAGAGACGCTCGTTAAACTGGTCGAGGTGCGGCGAGATATAGAGACCGGTACGGAAGCCCGCCGCCGTCAGAATCGACTGGGTCATGACGCAGGCCGAGCCCTTCCCGTTTGTGCCGGCGATGTGCACATAGCGGAGCTTCTCCTGTGGATCGCCGAGCGCGTGCATAAAATCCCGCATCCGCTCGAGTCCGATCTTCGTATGTTTCCAGTTCGCCCCGTGAAGGAGCGCGATGGCTTCATTCCAGTCCATTTTTTCTTCTTTCCTGATAATTCAATTTGTTTAGTACGTTCATGCCGGAGACCGGAGGGATGGCAACGAAAACCATACGGAGAGTCCGTGTAAAATCAAGCCGGGTCCCCTTAGTGGCACTTGGTGTTATCTCTCCCTGGAACCCTCTGTCAACGCTGCGTTTTCATAAAGAAAACGCAGTGATTGCAGAGGGCCTAGTGCCACTTAGGGTCCCCGGCTTAGAGTTTACCGGACTCGGAGTACTGTGTTTCCGTTGCCATCCCTCCGAGCGCATGGCACCGAAAGTATAGGAATCAGATATGCATTACGCGGCGAGCACCTGCTGGATATCGCGGCGGCGCAGGATGCCGGCGAGGGTGAGCACCACGGCAATCTGAATCGGTGCGGTGACCGCCGCCTGCATGACTCTCGTCGTGAGGAGGCCGGTGAAGCTGGAGCCGTAGAGGATGGAGATCCAGAGCGTGTTTATAAGAAGGCTCAGCACCAGCTGATTAAAGAGCACCGCGAAGGTCGCACGAACCGGCAGCGGAAGCGCGGCGTTCAGCACCGAGGATGCAGCGGCATCCAGTGCGCTGGCGGCAGCGCCATCTGCGTGCGGGTCGACGGCATTGGCGTCGGACACATGAAGCGGCTTCCGGTACAGCGCGAGGCCGAAGGAAAGGCCCATGAGCACCTGGGTCAGCGTGAAGCCCGGGAAGTAGGAGCCGGTCGGGAACGCGATGGCACCGATCATATCGCCGAGACCACCGACGAGGGCAGCGGCTACCGGACCGTGCACGACCGCGGCGATGACGAGCGCTACGAAGCCGAAGCCGATGCGGACGTTCCATGCGCTGAAGGAACAGAATCTTGTCAGAACGATCTGGAGAGCGACAAGAACTGAAAGGGATACGATGGTTTTTGTAGTGAATTTCTGCATAAAAATACCTCCTTTGCAGCCCCTGACTACAAAGAAGGTTAGCGTCTAATCTTCACTGCAGCGGGATGCGACACCCGAACCGCGCCGGAAAACCGGCTTCGTCCTCCCGACAAACTCCCCGTTCGGAAGGCACTGTACGCTCGTGCGTCTACTCTGCGAAACATGTTGTGTTACTTACATAAAAACTATAGAACAGATTGGTGGGCGCGTAAAGTGGATATTTCAACAGCTTTCTGTTAAAATATATACTAATTTTTGTGACAGTTTGGGCAGGGGCCGGAGAGTCTGGAACTAAAGCACGAACTCTTCGTATGGCGTCGGTTCCCGGCTCTCCGGCCTCCGCCTGCCACTTCGCTTGTGTTTTATGTATAGGAGAACAAATGGCATTTCGTGATGAGCTACAGAAGGAAAAGAAGAAGCTGAGCCGCCTGAGTTTCGGCGAGAAGCTGCAGTATATTTTCGACTATTATAAGTTCTGGATTCTCGGCGTGGTGGTGCTGGTCGGGCTCGTGTGGTCGGTCGGCTCGACGATCCTCCACAACAAGCCGACGGGCTTCTATGCGATGCTGCTCAATGCCGGCGGCCAGGACCTGAGCGGTCAGGCGGATGAAGCCGCAGGGGAAGCATTCGCCGAGGCGGCAGGGCTCGATGACGAGAAGCAGAAGATTCTTGTCGACACCTCTGCGACCTTCAATCCGAACGACCAGAGTCAGTTTTCGATGGCGCAGAATGCGAAGATCGCGGCGCTCTACCAGTCGCACGAGATCGATGTGATGGTCGCGGACCCGGGCGTCTTCACCTACTACGCGCTGAACGGCTCCTTCGTCGATCTCCGCGATGTGCTGGACGACGAGACCCTCGCGGTGTATGAGGCCGCCGGGCAGGTTTACTATATCGACCAGCATGTGCAGGAGCTGCTCGACCAGACGGACTACGGCGATCTCGAGGAGATGAGCCTCGGCGCCGACGAAACCATCGCGAACAGCGACACGCTTCGAAAGCCGGACGTCTCTTCGGAAGCCGGTGCGGAGACCAGCGCGGCCGCCGCTGCGGATGCGCAGCCGGCAGTTGCCGAGGAAGCGTCCGGAAATCAGACAGAGGCGGAGCAGAGTAGCAGCGCCACTGCAGGCGATACTCGGCTGGCGTCTGAAACGGATATCGAAAGCGAGGCAGGCGTAGAGCAGAGTACTGGCGCGGCAGCATCTGGAAATACGACCGCAGAGACCCTCGACGAGATGTCCGCGTTTGCGGCGAACCTCATGGGCCTCGCGACCGTGCAGCCGCGCGAGGAGTTCGTGATGCCGGACCCGGCGAAGATGCAGAAACCGATTCCGGTCGGCATCGTCCTCACGGGTGCTCCATGGCTCGCGGAAAACGCACTGTATCAGAAAACTACGCCGATTTTCGGCTTCGCCGTAAAGTCAGAGCGACAGGACGCCGCGAAGAGCTTCCTTCAGTTCTTGGAAGCGAAGTCGTAAAAGAAGCGCAATATAACACTCAGAATATAAGGGGTGCATCAGAAACTTCATTCTGATGCGCCCCTTCAGTCGTTTTTCAGTCTTCACTATAGTAAATCCGGATGATGCCTTTATTTTTCAGACCCCGCTATTGTGCCAGCGTCCCGTTTTTCTCGAAGTATTCGAGCATAAGGTCTGTCACGTGCCCGTAGCTACGGACGCCGGACGTCTGTCCCTGCATCTTCAGGTAGGCGTCGTTCAGCTGCTCGTGCGCTTCGGCCGGCTTTCCCTCGAACTGCTGCCAGTAGGCGTTGTTGTAGAGCATGTCCTGGCGGGTACGCGCATTGATCCGGGCATACAGCGTGGCGAAGGCGGTGCTGTCGATCCGGGCGAGTGCATTGCCCGCGTATACCCAGGCGGAGACATAGCCGGAATAGTTGAAGTAGAGATCGTCCGCGCCGATCGTCGCCAGCACGCCGATGAAGTTCGCTTCCTCCTCCTGCATGTAGCCGCGGAGGTGGGAGAGCTCGTGGCAGATGGTGAACGGGATGTCGTAGTAGGCGATATCGCGGTTGTAGTTTGCTTCGACGGTGAACGGCGAGTAGACGCCGGTGGTCTGCTGGACGCTGAGGATCCAGGTGTTGAGGATCGGCTTCGGGTACGGGTAGTGGCCCGACAGGCGGCGGTAGCGCTGGCCGAGCTTCTCCATCGCGCGCTGCCCCGTGCGTCCCGCGTGCCACAGCCAGGCGGCGGACGGCTTCGGCGTCTCCGAGGTCTGGCCAATGCAGACGCCCTCGACCTGGATGGTGGTCGCCGCTGTCTCGTCGGCAGCGGAAGGGCCGGAAGCTCCGACGGTGGTGGTCGGCGATTCAGTGGCGGAGGCCGAGGCGGTGTCGGTGTTGGAAGCTTCGGCAGTGGCGGTCGCGGATTCAGTGGTGGTGCCTGCGGCGTCCGCGCCCGCGGAGGTATGTGCGCGGAGAACGTTTGCATTGGCATCCGATGTGGCGGTCGCAGCGAGCTGCGCCTCAGTGTCGTTGATTTCCGTGACGAGGTAGTCGCAGAGCGCGATGAGGTCCGCTTCGTCGTAGACCGTGCCGTGCGCGTCGATCGTTACGCTGAGGCCGGCCTCCTCAGAGAAGCTCGTGCGGTGGTAGTTGATGCCGCAGAGGAAGACGTAGAGCACGAGCAGCGTGGACAGGATGAGGAAGAGGTGGCCGAGGAAGCGGCGCAGCGGGCGGGCGACGGCGGCGAGAAGATGCGTCTGGGCATCCTGCGATATGCGTGCAGAATGCACGCAAGCTGCGCCCACACGGAGGGCACGGCACAGCTGCTTCGCGAAATCGAAGAGCACGAAAAGAATCGTCGCGTAGAGCAGCAGCTCCACCACGGAGAAGGGCAGCAGGCCCATTACGGAGCCGATGCCGAGACTCAGCACGCGATACACGTAGTGGGAGTACGCATCCGCGAACGCGGATGAGCGGACCGCCAGCTGATTCGCGGCGAGCGCCAGCAGATCGAGGAGCAGCACGAGCAGGTAGACACGCTGCGAGTGAGATGGTATGGCGGCACTGGTTTTGGTTTTGATGATATGAAAGTTAAACATCGAAACTTCTCCATTTAACCCTGCTTACGCAGGAACATAATATAGACGTTACTGTTTAAACACAGATAAGTCAAGGCTGGCATGGCTGCCGTCCGCCGAGCCACGAGTGAACAGTAAGTTACTGTTCACTCGTTAACTGGATTCAGGCAGGAGCTGGATGGGCGGTCTCGGAGTACTGTGCCTCCGTTACCGCCCATCCGCAGCCCCTGACCAACGTTCCTATCCAATATGGTTTGATTATAAAAATACTGGATATGTTTTTTGACTGTAAGCATGACAGGCGGCTGCAAAATATCCACTATTAGGCGATTTCAAAAATACTTGATACGAAAAGCCTTATTTCCTAAGAGGAATCCGGACTCGCGTATCCAGCATTTAAAAAAAGATGGTTTATTGGATATTTGGCGAAAGAAACTCTTCTCTGAAGTCAGAAATACATATCTACTATTTTAAAAAGCGAGGATTATTTGATAGTATGCTTTTATGCGTATGCCTGATTTCGCAGAAAACTATCCAATAAGTGCCCTATTTGAAAATCTTGGATAGTTTAGCTCCGTACACAAAAATGATAGATGTTGCTAAAATTATCAACGATTTCGAAATCAACCGGTTATTGGATAGTGCCATCCATCTTCATCTATTTCACCCGGTTCCTAAGTGAAAATTTCCGGGTCCCTCGCCTGCCTGAACAGTATCAGTCCCACATCTGTCAGATTATTTTAAAAAAATTGACCATTCACATGAAAAAGCGAATTCGGTATAATCAGAAAGTTGAGTGAAAATCAGTTTTCTTATAGTCGAGGAGACAGTACATTATGATAAAGAAGAAATCCGTCGTCGCGGCTGCGATGGCGATGTCAATGATGGCGAGCCTCAGCACGACGGCGTATGCCGGGACGATCGCGTCGGGCGTGACGCCGATCGTGGCGAGTGCGGAGACCAGTGGCGCAAACTACAGTGCGGGGGCGACCGGTACGAGTGGCAGCGAAAGCAGCACGGGGATCGTCGAAGCGACGGGCGCACTGGAGGGCACGACGGCCAGCGCCGGCAGCACGAATCAGAGTGGTACGACGCAGGCGACGATCGGTGGTGCGGAGGCAGCGAGCTCTGAAACCCTGGCGTCGGTCAATGCATCCACGATGCAGGCGATCACGTCGGCGAGTGGGACAAGCTCGAACCAGGCGCTGGTGAGCAACAGTGCCAGCACACCGGCCGACAGTATCGGCATGACGAGCTTCGGACCGACGGTCCCTGGCGCGGTGGGCAGCACCGGCAGTCTCAATCAGCTGTTCGGTAGCGGCACATCGACCAGTGGCAGCTCCAATGTCCTGAACGCACTCAGTACCGTGCCGCTCCCGGCCGGCTACTACTGCAGCAACGTCGGCACCTATACCTACCAGGAGATGCAGGTCGACCTCAATAGCCTGAAGGCGACCTATCCGAAGATGCAGATGGATGTCCTCGGGAACACCATCGATGGTCGCCAGCTCTACCACGTGGTGGTCGGAAATCCGTCCGCTCCGCATAAGATCCTCGTGCACGGCGGCATTCACGCACGTGAGTACATCAGCTCCCAGCTCGTGATGCGGGAGATCGTGGCGCTGCTTGAGATGCAGCAGAACAACTTGCTCTACCATGGTCAGTCCGTCGCGACGCTGCTCCAGAACACCTGCATTCACTTCGTACCGATGGTGAACCCGGACGGCATCACCCTCGTACAGGGCGGTGTCGACGCGCTGAATACGCAGGCGGCGAAGACGATGGTCATGAGCATGGCCGCGCAGGATCAGGTGACGGACCTCGCCACCTACCTTCGCAAGTGGAAGAACAACATCAACGGTGTCAACCTGAATCGTAACTTCGACGCGTTCTGGCAGGAGGCGACCCCGAAGGTCGATCACCCGTCGAACATGTTCTATAAGGGCACGGGGCCGGAGAGTGAGGTTGAGTCGAAGGCGCTCGCGAACCTCTGCCGACAGCTTAGGCCGGACTACACGATCAGCTACCACACACAGGGCCGCGTGATCTACTGGTATTTCGGCGAGACCGGAAACTATAAGGCGAAGGGGCAGTATCTGGCCAATGTCGTCCATCAGAACACAGGGTATACCATCTCGAATACCTGGTCACAGACGGACGCCGCGGGCTTCAAGGACTGGGCCGTACAGAAGCTCGATATCCCATCCGTGACGATCGAGCTCGGCCGTGGCACCTCGCCGGTGGACGAGTCGCAGATCACCCAGATGTGGACCGAGAACGACGGCATCCTGCCGGATCTCCTCGTCGGCCTCGGCGCATAAAATTTAAGTTTTCATCATAGAAAAGGAGGGCGGACGCCGAAAGCGTCCGCCCTCCGTGTTTTCTTTAGCATAAGTTCAGCCGGGTGGATTTTCACCCGGCTGATTTTTTGCAGACACTTTAAGCGTCGAATATGGCCATCAGTCTACGGAATAGGGAGAAGATACAGTGTTCAGGTTCTATAGGCTGTAAAGATAAGACAATTCATATGCTCACCCCATGAGTCCTCTCCGGTCGCGAAGGACGGCGAGGATCGAGAGCGCGAGCATGATACCGACGGTGAGGACGACGGTAACCATCGCGCCGGCGATGCCGACGTGATCCGCGAGGATGCCGATGATCTGTGGGACGAGGATGCCGCCGATGGCGCTGATGCCGGTGAGGAGCGAGAGGCCCATGGTGGAGCCTTCGATGATCGGGCCGGCGGCTGCGACGGTGGTCGGGTAGATGGCACTCATGCCGAGACCGAGTACGGCGATGATGATGGCCGCCATCGTCGCGGTGTGGGTGTTCACGAGGAGCACGATCGCGACGAAATCGATGAGGGCGCTCACGAGGATGATCTGAAGCTTATTCACATTCTGGAAGAACTGCGCGGTACCCACGCGACCGGCCATCATCATGACCCAGGTGACGGATACCATCGCGGTGGCGAGCGCGCTCGTCATGACCCCAGTGTCCTTCAGGTAAGTGACGAACCAGCCGTTCACGGTGTTCTCGAAGCCGACGTACATGAACATGATGAAGGTGATGATCAGGAAGCTGCGGTTCGTGAGCAGTGCCTGAAGATTCGGCGCGCCGGCAGGCTGTCCCTGCTCAATGCATCCGGCGTCACTGCCGTCACCACCCTGCGCTGCATCGGCAGCCGGGTTCGGCATGGTGCCTTCCGGTTTCGCTGTGCTGCAGCCATCTGAGTGGTGGTCGCCTGCATTGGCCGCGGACGGCTGCGGCTCCTCGAGCATCCGGTAGTCCATGGTCCAGTAGTTCAGCGGGAAGATCGCGCCGGAGACGCAGAGGATGTACATGATGATGCGCCACGGGAAGCCGAGGGCGAGGAGCGCGGCCATGATGAAGGGACTCGCGAAGGCTCCGACAGCGAAGGTGGTGTGCAGGATGTTCAGGTACTTCGTCGAGCTGTTTGTCGCGACGTTCATCGCGAGGTTGTTGATAATCGTGACGGTGCCCTTCGTGATGCCGAGGACGAACACCAGTAGGTACATGAAGGCGACCGGCGGGTGGATCGTCAGTAGCAACATGACGATCGGCGAGAGGCTGGTGATGGCGACCACGACCACGCGATGCGAGAAGTGGCGCTTCGCGAGCGGATAGATGATGGAGGCGCAGAAATTGCCGATCGCGAGGATGCTGATCAGGCCGCCTGCGACCGCGTAGTTCAGCTGCTCCTCCTCGATGAGATGCGGCAGGATCGCACCGAAAATCGTGATGACCGCACCGCTCAGGATGTAGCCGAGGTAGAGGTGGTTCAGCACCCGCCATTTGAGTTCCTTTGTGATTTCCATATTCATAAACCTCGTTTCAAAAATTCACATTTAGAATCAGTTTAGCACACTTCCCGGAAAAAACCGAATTGCAGGCAGGCGAATGAGGAAAAAGCAGCCGGACTAAGAGTAACAGTTCTGCCTGCTCAGAAAAATGTGTTAAAACTTATTGTATTGACCTGGAAAAATGTGTATAGTTCAAGTGAATAATTCAGAAAAATGTGCGTAATTCGACTTGAAAACGCAGAAAAATGTGTGAATGCTGCTTCGATAATTGCAGAAAAATGTGCTACAACAGTGTGAGATTCAGGAAGGACGGTGATTCTCATGAAACGAAATGCGATACAGGCATTAATTAAATGGAAAAACAGCGAAGATCGGAAGCCGATGGTGCTGAAGGGTGCCCGACAGGTCGGAAAAACATGGCTGATGAAATCATTTGGGCGCGATTATTATGATAATTTCGTTTATTTCAACTTTGATGAGGAAGATGAGCTGAAATCCATTTTTGAAGCAAATAAAAATCCGCAGCGGATAATCGAAATTCTCTCCATGATTGTGGGCGAAAAAATACTGCCGGGAAAAACGCTGATTATCTTCGATGAGATTCAGGAATGCCCGGAGGCGCTCAACACGTTGAAATACTTCAAAGAGAAAGCAAATGAATACCATGTGATTGCCGCCGGAAGTCTGCTCGGTACACTTCTGGCACAGCCGAAATCGTACCCTGTTGGAATGGTGAATCTGCTGGACATCTATCCATTGACTTTTGATGAATTTCTGGAGGCAAGCGACGAACGCCTATATGCTTATTATTGCAGCATCCAGAAGGGGCAGGTGATTGAAGATGTTTTCCACAACCGACTGCTGGAGGCGTATAACTATTACCTGATTATCGGCGGAATGCCAGAGTGCGTTTCTTCGTGGATCACACATAAAGATCCGGCAAAGATCACGCAGATTCAGCGCGAACTGATAGAGGTTTATGAGAACGACTTCTCCAAGCACAACGGAAAAGTCAACAGCGGCCGGATTTTGATGGTGTTCCGAAGCATTGTCTCGCAGCTTGCAAAGTCAAACGAGAAGTTCATGTACGGTGCGGTCCGGGAGGGGAGTCGTGCACGTGACTTTGAAGAAGCGATTGAGTGGCTGGTTTCTGCCGGGATGTTAAACCGTATCTACAATGTTTCCAAGGCAGAACATCCACTTGCTGCTTTTGATAAGCTGAACCAGTTTAAGCTGTTTATGTTTGATACCGGTTTGCTCAAGCATATGGCCGGTATTGACAACAGCGCTATTCTGTTGAAAACGGATTTTCAGTTCAAAGGGCCATTGACAGAAAATTACATTCTGCAACAGCTCCGTGGACAATTTGAGGTGGATCCTCGTTACTACTCGGACAAAAACAGTGAAATTGATTTTCTTATCCAGCATGGCACAGAGGTCATTCCGGTAGAGGCTAAGGGCGGCGAGGACAGATCTGCGCCGTCGTTCAAAAAGTACATTGCGGACCATCATCCTGAACACGCGCTTCGGTATTCCAGACGCGGCTATCGAAAAGACGGTGCGATTACAAATGTACCGCTGTATCTGGCGCGGAAAACGAAAGAACTGCTTTGAGTGAGTTGTGGCGAATGAGGAGTAGCCTCAAACTTCCTGGGAGAGCCGGGATGGCATCTTCACCCCCGGCTGAACTGTTACGCTCTCTGAACTGGCTCTCCGGGCCGCTTCCTGCATATCCCCTTGTATAACGGCGCCCCGATATGCTATAATTTTGGGTACTTCATTTTTAGGAGGCTATACTATGTCTATGGAAACAAGAAACGAGAACGGCGTGCTGGAGGAGAAGGCTCCAGAGTCGAAGCATTTCATCGAGCGTGAGATCGAGAAGGATCTTGCCGAGGGCGTTTATGACCACGTACATACACGATTCCCACCGGAGCCGAACGGTTATCTGCATATCGGCCATGCGAAGTCGATCATTCTGAATTCCGGAATGGCGCAGGAGTACCATGGACAGTTTAACCTCCGCTTCGATGACACGAACCCGATGAAGGAGAAGACCGAATTCGTCGAGGCCATCGAGCGTGACGTAAAGTGGCTCGGTGCCGACTTCGAGGACCGCATTTTCTTCGCGTCCGATTACTTCGATATCATGTATGAGAAGGCCCTCCTTCTGATTAAGAAGGGACTCGCCTTCGTCGATGATCTCACCGCAGAGCAGATCACCGAGTACCGTGGCGACTTCACGAACCCTGGAAAGGAGTCCCCGAACCGTAACCGTCCGATCGAAGAGAACCTTCAGCTCTTCCAGGACATGAAGGACGGCAAGTACGCAGACGGTACCCTGACCCTTCGTGCGAAGATCGACATGGCATCCCCGAACCTGAACATGCGTGACCCGATCATCTACCGTGTAGCCCACATGCATCACCACAACACCGGTGACAAGTGGTGCATCTACCCGATGTACGATTTCGCACACCCGATCGAGGACGCCGTAGAGGGCATCACGCACTCCCTCTGCACACTGGAGTTCGAGGATCATCGCCCGCTCTATGACTGGGTTGTTAAGAATTGTGATTTCCCGCACCCGCCTCGCCAGATCGAGTTCGCGAAGCTGTATCTGACCAATGTTGTCACCGGTAAGCGTTACATCAAGAAGCTGGTAGAGGATGGCGTCGTAGATGGATGGGACGATCCACGTCTCGTCACCATCGCGGCTCTTCGTCGTCGTGGCTACACACCGGAGTCCCTCCGTCAGTTCGTCACCCTGAGCGGTATCTCGAAGGCGAACTCCAGCTGTGACATCAGTCTCCTCGAGTACTGTATTCGCGAGGACCTGAAGCTGAAGGATAAGCGTATGATGGCCGTCATTGACCCGATCAAGCTGGTGATCGACAACTATCCGGAGGGCCAGACCGAGATGCTCGAGGTGCCGAATAACCTCGAGAATGAGGAACTCGGCAGCCGTCAGGTTCCGTTCTCCCGCGAGCTTTACATCGAGCGCGACGACTTCATGATCGATCCGCCGAAGAAGTATAAGCGGCTCTATGTCGACAACGAGGTCCGCCTCATGTCCGCATATTTCGTAAAGGCGACCTCCTACGAGACCGACGCCGATGGAAAGGTGACCGTCGTTCACTGCACCTATGATCCGGAAACCAAGTCGGGCTCTGGCTTCACGGGACGTAAGGTGAAGGGCACGATCCACTGGGTCAATGCTCCGACCGCAGGTCAGGTGACCGTCCGTCTGTATGAGCAGCTGATCGACGAAGAGAAGGGCAAGCTGAACGACGACGGCACCCTGAACTTCAACCCGAACTCCCTCACTGTCGTAGAGAACTGCATGGTCGAGCCGGAGCTCATGGACGTGAAGGCATACGACAGCTTCCAGTTCGTACGAAACGGCTTCTTCTGCGTCGACAGTAAGGACTCCACCGAAGGCCACCCGGTCTACAACCGCATCGTCGGCCTGAAGTCCAGCTTCAAGCTCCCGACCCAGGCCTGAGTTTATGGGGTCTGACCCCATAAACTATGACTTTAGAATTTGTTTATAAAAATTTAATGGGGTCAGACCCCCTTACGAAATTCGAACATTTGTAACCACGATGCGGGTATGTATATATCGGCGAAATCGTGGTATGATAGCAGTATCGAATTTGTAGATTCTAAGCGATACAAATGAAAAATGGACTGGTGGTGCCTGACAGCAGTATCGATTTGTAGATTCAGATACGGAAGACACCGAAATGAAGAAACGGGCTGAAAGCGGCCCGGATGGAGGATATCGTTATGGGCAAGAAAAAAGGTTTAGGTGGTCTCGTCGGATTCGCTGCACTGGTCGGCGGTGTTGCCGCCGCTGTATCCTATCTCTACAAGTATGAGAAGTTTTCCGAGGAGGTCGATCAGGACTTCACGGATGTGCTCGAGTCCGCTTCAGAGGTGAAGGACTCCGCGAAGAGATCCTACACGACTCTGAAGAACAGCCAGACGAAGGAAGATTTCAAGACCGCAGCGAAGGACATCGGTGTAGCCGCAAAGAACCTCGCGGTCGATGCGAAGAACCTCGCCGTCGACGCAGGCAAGGACGCATACAAGACCGTAAAGGAAGCCCTCGATGAGAAGCTCAGAAGCTGCGACGAGGATGATGATGTCGTCGATGAGAACGTCGAGCACATCTCGTATCCATATGTAGATGACGAGGACGCAAAGTCAGATGCCGAAGAGGTGAAGGCGGAGTCTGCGGAAAAGGCGGAGGATATCGACATCGAGCCAGAGGATGACGGCGATGTCGAGGTAGAGTTCTTCACGACGGATGCGGATGACGCAGACGCGAAGACAGAAGCGACCGGGAAGGACGCCGAGCCGAAGGCAGAGGAGCCTGCAAAGGACGCGGCTACAAAGGCCGCTGTAGATGCCGCAACCGAAGTGAAGCAGGAAGCGGAGGAAGCAGAAGCCACTGCAACCATCACAGAAGAGTAATAGAAAACGGAAAAGACAGGGCCCTCCGGGGCTTTGTCAGATCACCAGACAGCAAACGACCTGCCCCGCGAGGGACAGGTCGTTTGCCTTAGGGAGTATAGGTTAATACGGCTATGCCGTTAACCATCGGATTATTTTCCGGAGTCGCCGTAGTTTGAGAGGACGCGGGCGGATGGGTCGTTGACGGCGCATCCAGGCCAGGTCTTGTTCGGCATCCAGAAATCGGTGACCATCTGGGACTGTCCCGGATAGTACTCTTCGAAGATTTCGCGGTAGAGGAGAGACTCCTTCGTGAACGGCCTCGCGTGCGTGTATTTCTGACGCTTCTCCTCGAATTCCGCGTCGGTATACTGCTTCTCGGCGAACTCCGCGAGGTCATCCTTCATGGAGTGACCGACGGCGTCGGAGAAGGCGGCCTTCTCACGCATGAGGATGTCCTCCGGCAGGAGATGATCGGCCTCGAACGCGTGGCGAAGGAGATACTTGCCCTTATGGTAGTGGTTCAGCTTCTTCTCCGGATCGATGTGCATCACGTAGTCGACGAAGTCAATGTCTCCGAACGGTACGCGTGCCTCGAGAGAGTTTACGCTGATGCAGCGGTCGGCACGAAGCACATCGTACATGTGCAGCTCGCGGATACGCTTCTCGGCTTCCTTCTGAAATTCCTCGGCGCTCGGTGCGAAATCGGTGTACTTGTAGCCGAAAAGCTCGTCGGAGATCTCACCGGTCAGGAGTACACGGACATCAGACTGCTCGTGAATCGCCTTGCAGCAGAGATACATGCCGATGGACGCACGGATGGTGGTGATATCGTAGGTTCCGAGGGTGGCGATGACTTCCCGAAGGGCGGCCAGAACATCCTCACGGGACATGATGACCTCGTGATGGTTTGCGCCGATGTAGTCCGCGACCTCACGTGCATACTTGAGGTCAATCGCATCGACATCCATACCGATGGCGTAGGTCTCGATCGGCTTCTTCAGAAGCTTCTGAGAGATCGCACAGACGAGGGAGGAGTCGAGACCACCGGAAAGCAGGAAGCCGACCGGTGCATCCGCGTCGAGACGCTTCTTCACACCCTCGACGAGAAGATCGTGGATGTTGTGGGCGATCTCCTCGAGATCGTCATGCGTGTTGTATTTGTGCACCACGGACAGATCGTGATAGCAGACGAACTGGCCATCCTTATAGTAGTGTCCTGGTGGAAATGGCTTGATTTCATGGCAGAGACCCACGAGGTTCTTCGGCTCGGAGGCGAATGCCAGCGTGCCGTCGTCGGTGGTGCCATAGTAGAGGGGACGAATACCGATCGGATCCCGCGCCGCGATGTAGTCATTGGCCTCAGCATCGTAGATGATGAGCGCGAACTCCGCGTCGAGCATACGAAACATCTCGGTGCCGAGCTCACGCCAGAGCGGAAGCAGGATCTCGCAGTCAGAATCGGACTGGAAGGTATAGCCCTCCTTCGCGAGCTTCTCACGCAGCGGGCGGAAGCCGTAGATCTCGCCGTTGCAGACCACGTAGGAGCCATCCAGCTCGAACGGCTGCATGCCGGCGTCGGTCAGGCCCATGATGGCGAGACGATTGAAGCCGAGGTAGCCGTTACCGGTGTCGACGATACGGGTATCGTCTGGTCCTCTCGATGTGGTCTTCAGAAGCGCGGCCTTCACAACCTCATACTGTGCGCGCTTGTCACAGAATCCGATAATACTGCACATATGGTTACTCTCCCTAAGTAAAATCTTAAACAAAAAAAGACGGCAGAGATGTAGCGATACACGCGACACCTTTGCCGTCCATTGATGCTCCACATTATGAAGCGGTGCGAAAAGATTGTCAAGCGTCGATTTGGAATAGGAGGTATTCGCGGATTGCATTACACTTCGGATCAGGCAGGGGCCGGCGGGGCGGCCTGAACGGAACAGTGAATACCAGCCATAATCATTTGCAATCAAAGATTTCTTGACATTCGCGTTTCCGAAATTATAATGTCATCAAAAGGGCAAAGGCGTCCTGGTTTCACCAGAGAGTCCATGCCCTTTTTTCATTTGAAAAATACATATCGAACATTCAACATTTCATGCTGGGGAGTATAAAAATGTCTGCAAGCGTCAATCAAAACTATCTGAAATTAAATGAAAGCTATCTTTTTGCGGAGATCGCGCGTCGTATCCGTGAGTGGCAGTCCGCGCATCCGGAGCTCAGCAGTCAGCTGATCCGTATGGGGATCGGTGATGTCACCCGTCCGCTGCCGAAGACCGTCGTCGATGCGATGGTGAAGGCAGCGCAGGAGATGGGCGTGGCCGAGACCTTCCGTGGCTACGGTCCGGAGCAGGGCTACGATTTCCTGAAGACAGCGATTCAGTCTTATTATAAGAAGTTCGGCGTAGAGCTCGCCCTCGACGAGATCTTCATCTCGGACGGTGCGAAGTCCGATCTCGGCAACATCCTGGATCTCTTCGATGAGAACAACACGGTGCTCGTCACTGATCCGGTCTATCCGGTCTATGTCGACACCAACATGATGTCCGGGCGAAAGATCATTTACGCGATGTCTTCTGAAGAGAACGGCTTTCTGCCGCTTCCGGCACCAGAGTACCGGGCCGACATCATTTACCTCTGCAGCCCGAACAACCCGACCGGTGCCGTCTATGACCGCGAGGGCCTCACGAAGTGGGTGCGCTTCGCACAGGAGAACAACGCGATCCTCCTCTTCGATGCCGCCTATGAGTGCTTCGTGACCGGCGATCTGCCGCACAGCATCTACGAGATTCCGGGCGCACGTGACGTCGCGATCGAGTTCTGCAGCTTCTCGAAGAAGGCTGGCTTCACCGGCACCCGTTGCGGCTACACCATCGTGCCAGACACCCTGAAGCGTGACGGCGCGAGCCTCAACAAGATGTGGCTTCGCCGCCAGACCACGAAGTTCAACGGCGTGAGCTACATCACCCAGCGCGGTGCAGAGGCCGTCTTCACCGAGGCTGGCGAGCGGGAGATCGAGGAGAACCTGCAGTACTACAGGGACAATGCCGCCATCATCACCGAAACGATGGATCGTCTTCATATCTACTACACCGGTGGCAAGAATTCACCGTACATCTGGCTCAAGTGTCCGGGTGACATGGACAGCTGGAGCTTCTTCGATAAGCTGCTGAACGAAGCCTACGTGGTCGGCACGCCGGGTGCCGGCTTCGGAAAGAGCGGCGAGAAGTTCTTCCGCCTCACCGCCTTCTCCACCCACGAGAACACCCGCGAGGCAATGGCCCGCTTCGAGAAGCTCGTCCAGTCGATGAGTTTATAAAAATTAAAAGGGGTCAGACCCCATTAAGTAGAGGACACTGAAAAAAGTACTGTATTCTGATGGAAAAGCGAGTTTACATATGATCGATTTAAGTAATACAATATTTAAAACCTATGATGATGTTGAGGTGAAGGATATGAATTCGTATGAAGACATCCTCGAGTTTGTGGAAGAGGAGAATGTCAAGTTTATAAGACTCGCTTTTTTCGACGTGTTCGGCGTCCAGAAAAACATCGCGATCATGCCGGATGAGCTGAAGCGTGCGTTCAGCGAGGGGATCAGCATCGACGCGAGCTCGGTGTGCGGCTTCGGGGCCGATGTCCGTTCCGACATCTTCCTTCGTCCGGATCCGACGACCATGTCGATCGTGCCGTGGCGTCCGGTCGATGGCCGAGTGGCGCGGATGTTCTGTGACATCGAGTACCCGGATGGGAAGACCTTCGAGAAGGACAGCCGCTGGATCCTGAAGCAGGCGGTCGAGAAGGCGGCCGACCGTGGCATTCACGTGAACTTCGGCACCGAGGTCGAGTTCTACATCTTCAAGCTCGACGATGACGGCAACCGCACGATGATTCCGCAGGACCAGGCGTCCTACATGGACATCGCGCCGGAGGACCACGGTGAGAACATCCGCCGCGACATCAGCTTCGCCCTCGTGGACATGGGCATCCGTCCGGAGGCGAGTCATCACGAGATGGGCCCGGGGCAGAACGAGATCGACTTCCGCTATGCCGATCCGCTGACAGCGGCGGACAATGCTTCCACCTTCAAGTGGGTGGTGAAGTCCATCGCGACATCGGATGGCGTTTGGGCTGATTTCTCGCCGAAGCCACTCGCCGACAAGCCGGGCAACGGCATGCACATCAACATGTCGGTAGAGTCCCGCGATGGGCACGATCACAGCGCCGCCTTCATGGCGGGCATCCTCGAGCATATCCGCGAGATGACGCTCTTCCTGAATCCGACCCGGGAAAGCTACGAGCGTCTCGGTGATATGAAGGCACCGAAGTTCGTGAGCTGGTCCGAGCAGAACCGGTCACAGCTCATCCGTATCCCGGCGAGCCGCTCGGATCTCAAGCGCTTCGAGCTCCGTTCACCGGATCCGATGGCGAATCCGTACCTCGCCTTCGCCCTGCTGATCTACGCCGGCCTCGATGGCATCGAACGCGGACTCGAGCCGATGGCACCGCTGGATGTGAACCTGTTCAAGGCGGACGCATCCATCACGGATCAGCTGAAGCGCCTGCCGCAGTCACTCGACGAGGCTGCCGCTTACGCACAGAGCTCCGAGTTCATCCGGTCGATCGTACCAGAGGAGTACTTCGAGGCATACACTATTCTTTAGAAACACTTAGGGAGAGTCACATGGAAAGAACGGAGCAAAGGAGCAGCGTACTGATCGCGGCTCAATCTGAAAAGATCGCCGTCCAGATCAAGGGCATACTGCCCGCTGGCTTCGGTCGCGTGACTTTCCAGCCGTCCATGGCGCGGGTGAAGCAGACGCTCACCGAGGAACGGGCGGATCTCCTGATCATCTACACACCGCTGTCGGATGATTCCGGCGTTCAGTCGATCCTCGATCTGAGTGTCAAATATCCGGCGATGAGCATCCTTCTCATCGTGTCGAAGGAAGCCTATCAGCAGGTGCTTTACCGTGCCGGCGACACCGGCATCACGGTCCTGGCGAGACCGATCAGCACCGGCACCTTCGTCTCAGCGATCCAGATGCTCGGCGCGATGAGCCGTAAGGTTCAGCGCCTGCTCGAGGAAAATGCGAAGCTGCAGCGGAAGCTCGAGGATGAGCGGTACGTCAGCCGGGCGAAGGCCCTTCTCATCGAGAAGCAGGGCATGACGGAGGGAGAGGCACACAAGTACCTCGAGCGCCAGGCCATGAACGGCAGCGTCACCCGCCGAGAGGTCGCCCTGAAGATCATCCGCGGGAGCGGAAGAATTATTGTAGGTACATGAGAGGGCCGTGCGAAGCACGGAGCGGCGCATGTACGCCCCCGGGCGGCGAGACATAGCTCCTAAGGTTTCCTTAGGAGGCCTTAGCGGCGAGCGTATTCAGAGCTTTGCTTTAGCAAAGCTGCTTTGCCCGTTTTGCCACGAAGGTGGCAAAATCAAACGACAATGCCCACGCCGAAGGCGTATTGCATGGCATTGTCTCCTTGTAACTTAAATCAAATCTGTAAACGAAGAGGACAATGGGGTCCGGGAATCGTATTTCCTGTGCCCCATTGTCCTCTTTTTTTATACCTACCGCATTTCCATGTAAATCGGTCATGATCGTATCGATCGCCGACAGATGGACATCGAAATGTGGTGGGGATCACCAACCACCATATATCTTTTTTAGGAGGAGAAAATTATGAGTACTACATCGGTTCCTGAGCTTTACGGAAGCCTTGTATTTAACGACAAGGTGATGCGCGAGCGACTGCCGAAGGACATCTACAAGGCAGTGCACAAGACCATCCAGAACGGATCCCATCTGGAGCTGGACGTGGCGAATACCGTCGCAGCGACGATGAAGGAGTGGGCACTGGAGCTCGGCGCGACCCACTTCACACACTGGTTCCAGCCGATGACCGGCCTGACCGCAGAGAAGCATGACAGCTTCATCTCTCCGACCGAGAACGGCGGCGTGATCATGGAGTTCTCTGGCAAGGAGCTCGTCAAGGGCGAGCCGGATGCCTCCTCCTTCCCGAGCGGCGGCCTCCGCGCCACCTTCGAGGCCCGCGGCTATACCGCATGGGACCCGAGCTCCCCAGCCTTCATCAAGGACGGCACCCTCTACATCCCGACCGCATTCTGCTCGTACTCCGGCGAGTCCCTCGATAAGAAGACCCCGCTGCTTCGCTCCATGGAGACCCTGAGTGACTCTGCGACGAAGCTGCTCCACATCCTCGGCAAGGAGAAGGTCACCCGCGTCGATACCACCGTCGGCTCCGAGCAGGAGTACTTCCTGATCGATAAGGACCTCTACAACGAGCGTGAGGACCTCATGCTCACCGGCCGTACCCTGATCGGTGCTCCGGCACCGAAGGGACAGGAGATGGAGGATCACTACTTCGGCGTATTGAAGCCAAAGGTATCCGAGTTCATGCACGACCTCGACCAGGAGCTCTGGAAGCTCGGCGTTCCGGCGAAGACCAAGCACAACGAAGTGGCGCCGTCACAGCACGAGCTGGCACCTGTCTTTGAGACCGCCAACATTGCCGTCGACCACAACCAGCTCACGATGGAGATGATGAAGAAGGTCGCCGACAAGCATAATTATGCATGCCTCCTGCACGAGAAGCCTTTCGAGGGCATCAACGGCTCCGGTAAGCACAACAACTGGTCCATGATCACCTCCGAGGGTGAGAACCTGCTCGATCCGGGCAAGACGCCGGGGAAGAACGTTCAGTTTCTGCTCTTCCTCATGGGTATCGTCAGTGCAGTGGATGAGTATGCAGATCTGATGCGTGTATCCGTCGCAACCGCGGGCAATGATCACCGCCTGGGCGCAAATGAAGCGCCTCCAGCCATCGTTTCCATCTACGTCGGCGACGAGCTCGAGAAGGTCCTCGAGTCCATCGAGAACGGCGAGGATTTCACCGCCTCGGATTCGAAGCAGCTCGAGACCGGTGCACACGTACTTCCACACTTCGTACAGGACAACACCGATCGTAACCGTACCTCACCGTTCGCCTTCACCGGCAACAAGTTCGAGTTCCGTATGCCGGGCTCCTCACTTTCTGTCGCAGACCCTAACATCGTACTGAACACCGCCGTCGCGGAGGCACTCGACCAGATCTGCGCGAAGCTCGAGCATGTCGATCCGAAGGACCTCGAGACAGAGGCGATGAAGCTCGTCAAGGAGCTCCTCAAGAAGCACAGACGCATCATCTTCAACGGCAACGGCTACACCGATGAGTGGGTAGCCGAGGCAGAGAAGAGAGGCCTCTACAACCTCAAGTCCCTCCCGGAGGCGATGCCGCAGATCAAGGCAAAGAAGAACAAGGAGCTCTTCGAAAAGCACCACGTCTTCACCGAGATCGAGATTGACTCCCGCTATGAGATCTACCTCGAGAACTACTCGAAGACCATCCGCATCGAGGCACTCACCATGCTCGAGATGGTCAAGAAGGACTTCACCGACGGCCTGATGGCATACGAGACCGCCCTCACCGACACCGCGATCCAGAAGAAGCAGGTACTCGCCGGCGCGAAGTGCACACTCGAGACCAGTATCCTCACGAAGCTCGACGCCGCATCCGAAGCGATCGGCCTCGCCGTCGAGAAGCTCGAGAAGGACCTCGCCGAGACCCAGAAGATCACCGACAGCCTCGCCCTCGCAACCGCGTACCACGACACCATCCTCGCCGACATGGATGCCCTCCGTGCCCCGGTCGACGCAGCCGAAGAGATGATCCCGGAGACCTACCTCCCGTACCCGACTTACTCGAAGCTCCTGTTCTCACTTCGTTAATCAAGTTAATGGGGTCTGACCCCATTACGAAATTCTTACGACCGCGTCAGAAAAACTTAAGGGGGTCTGACCCCATTAAATTTTTCTAAAGAAATCTATCGGTAGAAGAAATCGGCGCATGGAGGTCGCAAGCTTGCGAATTCAAAGAACGGGTTCCTGCGCTGTGTACGCGACGAACGGTCAGAACTTGTTCTGACCAGGGCGTCACGAACACAGCACTGGGTTCCGTACTTTGAACTGAGTGGGCGCGACCTCCATGACCGATTTCTTCGTACCATGAATCCCCTCCCTGCCCGATTTCTTCGTACCAAAAATTAGTGGAGTATATATGAATACTTATCAAAATCAGAACACCTTTACTGTGCCAGAGCAGTACAGGGGACACAACACACTCTGGCGTCCCCAGTCCCTCGAGGACATGAATGAGCTCACCCAGGATGCCTGCGGTATCGGCAGCGTCGTGAACATCGACGGCCACCAGGATACGCGCGTCCTGGACGATGCACTGCACATCGTGGAAAAGCTCGAGCACCGCGCCGGTAAGGACGCGAGCGGTAAGGTCGGCGACGGCGTCGGCATCCTCCTGCAGATCAGCCACAGCTTCTTTAAGAAGACGGCACTCGCGCAGGGCATCCAGCTGCGTGACGAGCGCGACTACGGTGTCGGCATGTTTTTCTTCCCGGAGGATCAGCTGAAGCGGACCTTCGCGAAGCGCATGTTCGAGGTCATCACCGAGAAGAACGGACTCCGTTTCCTCGGCTGGCGTGAGGTACCGGTGCATCCGGAGATCCTCGGCCAGGTGGCGGTCGACTGCATGCCGCATATCCTGCAGTGCTTCATCGAGCGTCCGGAGGACGCGGAGAGAGGCATCGATTTTGATCGGCGTTTATATGTACTTCGCCGTGAGTTCGAGCAGTCCTCAGAGGATACCTATATCTGTTCTCTGAGCTCCCGAACCATCGTATATAAGGGCATGTTCCTGGTAAAGCAGCTCCGTGCCTTCTATGATGACCTGCGTGATCCGGATTACCGGACCGCCATCGCCATCGTGCACTCCCGTTTCTCGACGAACACCACGCCGAGCTGGGATCGTGCGCATCCGTACCGCATGATCGCCCATAACGGTGAGATCAATACCATCCGTGGAAACATTGACCGAATGCTGGCCCGTGAGGAGACCATGTCGAGCCCGCTGCTCGAGAAGGACGTGGAGAAGATCTTCCCGGTCGTGGAGCGCAGCGGATCGGATTCCGCGATGCTTGACAATACCCTCGAGTTCCTCTACATGAACGGCATCGACCTGCCGCTCGCGATGATGATGACCATCCCGGAGCCATGGAAGCACAACCGCTTCATGGACCAGAACAAGAAGGATTTCTATCATTATTACGCAACCATGATGGAGCCGTGGGATGGTCCGGCGGCGATCCTCTTCTCTGATGGTGATGTGGTCGGCGCGACCCTCGATCGTAACGGCCTCCGTCCGTCCAGATACTACATCACCGACGACAACCGACTGATCCTGTCCTCCGAGGTCGGCGTCCTCGACATCGAACCGAAGCACATCGTGCAGAAGTCCCGTCTTCAGCCGGGCCGTATGCTGCTCGTCGACACGAAGGAGCAGCGCATCATCGCGGACGAGGAGTGCAAGGAGGCCTATGCGGCACGTGAGCCGTACGGTGAGTGGCTCGACCGGAACCTCCTCCACATCGAGGACCTGAAGATCCCGAACCGGAAGATCCCGACGCACACGCAGGAGATGCGTGACCGTCTCTATAAGGTCTTCGGCTACAGCTACGAGGATGTGAAGTCCGTGATCCTCCCGATGGCGCAGAATGGGATCGAGCAGACCGCGTCGATGGGCCATGATGTTCCGCTCGCGGTGCTCAGCAAGCAGCATCAGCTCCTGTTCAACTACTTCAAGCAGCTCTTCGCCCAGGTTACCAACCCGCCGATCGACTCCCTCCGCGAGAAGATCGTCACGGATACGACCGTGTACATCGGCTCCGATGGTAATCTGCTGCAGGACCAGGCGGACAACTGCCGCGTGCTCGAGGTGGAGAACCCGATCCTCACGGGCGTCGAGCTTATGAAGATCAAGGACCTCGACCAGCCGGGCTTCCGTACCGAGGTGATCTCACTTCTCTACTACAAGAACACCTCGCTCGAGAAGGCCCTGGAGCAGCTCAATATCTCTGTGGATCGTGCATACCAGCGCGGCTACAACATCATCATCCTGAGCGATCGTGGGGTCGATGAGAACCATGTGCCGATTCCGTCCCTGCTGGCGGTGAGCTCCGTCGAGCAGCACCTCGTCCAGACGAAGAAGCGGACCGCCGTGTCCCTGATCCTCGAGTCGGGCGAGCCGCGCGATGTCCATCAGTTTGCGACCATCCTCGGCTTCGGTGCGCGTGCCATCAACCCGTACCTCGCCCATGAATGCATCGCCGAGATGATCGACATCGGCATCCTCGATAAGGATTACCATACCGCGATCGAGGACTATAACAAGGCCGTGCTGAACGGCATCGTAAAGATCGCCGCGAAGATGGGTATTTCGACGATCCAGTCCTACCAGTCCGCGAAGATCTTCGAGGCCATCGGCTTAAGTAAAGAGCTGGTGGAGAAGTACTTCACCGGTACCGTGTCGAGGGTCGGCGGCATTGGCATAAAGGACATCGCCGAGGGCGTCACCTCCAGGCATGACCACGCGTTCGATCCGATGGGGCTTAGCCTCGATACCGCGCTCGATTCCGTCGGCTTCCACCAGCTGCGCTCGGGTCGGGGCGCCGAGGATCACCTCTACGACCCGCAGACCATCATCACGCTTCAGCGTTCGGTTCGGAGCGAGGAAGGCGACTATAAGCTGTTTAAGGAGTACACCGCGCGGATCGACGACGAGCGCCGTCCGCATACGCTGCGCGGCCTCATGAAGTTCGCCGCGAAGAACGAGCCGGTGCCGATCGAGGAGGTCGAGCCGGTATCCTCCATCGTGAAGCGCTTCAAGACCGGTGCGATGTCCTACGGCTCGATTTCGCAGGAGGCGCACGAGGCGATGGCCATCGCGATGAACCGTCTCGGCGGCAAGTCGAATACCGGTGAGGGTGGTGAGCATCCGGACCGTTTCGGTACCGAGCGGAATTCTGCTATCAAGCAGGTTGCGTCCGGCCGTTTCGGTGTAACCAGTGCCTACCTCAACTCCGCCGTCGAGATCCAGATCAAGATGGCGCAGGGCGCGAAGCCGGGTGAGGGCGGCCACCTGCCGGGTAAGAAGGTCTATCCGTGGATTGCCAAGACCCGTTTCTCGACCCCGGGTGTGTCTCTCATTTCCCCGCCACCTCACCACGATATCTACAGCATCGAGGATCTGGCACAGCTGATCTATGACCTGAAGAACGCGAACCGCCGTGCCGCGATCGCCGTCAAGCTCGTTTCGGAGAACGGCGTCGGCACCATCGCGAGTGGTGTTGCGAAGGCCGGCGCACAGGTCATCCTCGTGTCCGGCTACGATGGAGGTACCGGTGCAGCACCGATGACCTCGATCCACCATGCGGGTCTCCCGTGGGAGCTCGGTATCACGGAGGCGCACCATGCGCTGATCGAGAACGGGCTTCGTAACCGTGTCAAGCTCGAGACCGATGGTAAGCTGATGACCGGTCGCGACGTCGTCATCGCCGCACTGCTCGGTGCGGAGGAGTATGGCTTCGCGACAACCGCGCTCGTCTGCCTCGGCTGCATGATGATGCGTGTCTGCAACAAGGATACCTGCCCGTTCGGTGTCGCTACCCAGAACGACGTTCTCCGCAAGCGCTTCACGGGCAAGCCGGAGTACGTCATGAACTTCATGCGCTTCATCGCACAGGAGATGCGCGAGTACATGGCGGAGCTCGGCTTCCGTACCGTGGACGAGATGATCGGTCGTACCGACTGTCTCACGGTCAATGCTTCGGCCGCGCATGTCACCTCGCGCTCGGCAGAGGTGGATCTCTCGCAGGTCCTGGATCCGCGCTATGCATCCCTTCCGGAGGAGGAGCGTCACTTTGACCCGAAGCGGGTCTATGATTTCCATCTCGAGAAGACCCTCGACGAGTCGGTGCTTCTCCGGAAGTTTGCCCCGGCCATCGCGAGCGGTCAGCACCACGAGGAGAAGGTCGAGGTTTCGAGCACGAACCGTACCTTCGGTACCATCCTCGGCTCCGAGATCACCGATCACTACGGCATGACGCCGGAGGGCGATACCCTGCCGGATGATACCTTCGTGGTCGAGGCATACGGTGGCGGCGGTCAGTCCTTCGGTGCGTTTATCCCGAAGGGCCTCACGATCCGTCTCCATGGTGATGCCAATGATGGCTTCGGTAAGGGCCTGAGCGGCGGTAAGCTCGTCGTGGCGCCACCGGAGGGAAGTCCGTTCCGCGCCAGTGAGAATATCATCGTCGGCAACGTCGCCCTCTATGGTGCGACGGCCGGCAAGTGCTATGTGAATGGTGTCGCCGGTGAGCGCTTCTGCGTTCGTAATTCCGGTGCGACGGCGGTTGCCGAGGGCTGTGGCGATCATGGTCTCGAGTACATGACCGGTGGACGTGCCGTCATCCTCGGACCGACCGGTAAGAACTTCGCCGCTGGTATGTCCGGTGGTATCGCCTACGTCCTCGATATGGATCACTCGCTCTATCTCAAGCTCAACAAGGACATGGTTTCCCTGCTGGAGGTTACCGAGAAGTATGACATCAAGGAGCTGAAGGACATCCTCACGGATTATGTGAAGGAGACGAAGTCGGAGCTCGGCACAGAGATCCTCCAGAACTTCGACATGTTCCTCCCGAGCTTCAAGAAAATCGTGCCGAACGACTACCAGAAGGTACTGATCGCGGTCAGCCACTTCGAAGAGCAGGGCATCTCCCATGAAAATGCGGAGCTGGAAGCGTTTAAGTCTTTATTCAACTAATAGAGGGAGTATTCATGGGTAAGGTTACAGGATTTCTCGATTATGCGAGAGAAGAGAATAAAGACGTTCCGGTAGAGGAGCGTATCAAAAATTTCAAAGAATTTCATATCCCCCTCACGGAGGAGGAACGTCGGAAGCAGGGCGCGCGATGCATGAACTGCGGTGTCCCGTTCTGCCAGTCCGGCATGAAGCTGGCGGGCATGTTCACGGGCTGTCCGCTTCACAATCTCTGCCCGGAGTGGAACGACGAGGTCTACAACGGCCACGTCGCCCATGCGCTTAGCCGTCTGCTGAAGACTAATAACTTCCCGGAGTTCACGGGCCGTGTCTGCCCGGCGCTCTGCGAGAAGGCCTGTGTTGAGGGGCTCGATGACGCGCCGGTGACGACGCACGACAACGAGCTCTACATCATCGAGAAGGCCTTCCAGGAGGGCTATATGCAGCCGCGGATCCCGGAGGTCCGCTCTGGGAAGCGTGTCGCCGTCGTCGGTGCCGGTCCGGCCGGCCTCGCAGTGGCGGATCAGCTGAACCACCGTGGACACAGCGTCACCGTCTTTGAGCGCTCGGATGAAATCGGCGGGCTCCTCATGTACGGCATCCCGAACATGAAGCTCGACAAGTCCGTCATCCGTCGTCGCCGCGCCCTCATGGAAGCGGAAGGCGTCGTCTTCCGTACCGGTGTGGACGTCGGCCGCGAGACATTGACCGCGGCAGCGATCCTCCGGGACTACGACGCGGTCGTCCTGGCCTGTGGCGCGAAGCAGGCGCGCGGACTGAACGTGTCGTCCATCGAGCAGGCGCACGGTATCCACTACGCGGTCGACTACCTGACGAGTCAGACGAAGGCCCTCCACGAGCAGGGCGAGCATGCCTTCGGCATCATCAACGCGAAGGGGAAGCACGTCGTCATCGTCGGTGGCGGTGACACCGGAAACGACTGCTGCGGTACCGCGATCCGCCAGGGCGCGAAGTCGGTGACCCAGATCGAGATGATGCCGGAGCCACCGGTCGAGCGTGCAGCCTCGAATCCGTGGCCGGAGTGGCCGAAGGTCCTGAAGGTCGATTATGGCCAGCAGGAGGCCATTCGCGTCTTCGGGCATGATCCGCGCGTCTACGAGACGACGGTTAAGGCCATCGAGACGAAGAAGGACGGTAGCATCAAGGCCGTCATCACGTCAAAGGTAAAGTTCGAGAACCGTCAGATGGTGCTCGTCGAGGGCACGGAGCAGAAGCTTCCGTGTGACCTCCTCATCATCGCCGCCGGTTTCACCGGCTGCGAGAGCTACGTCGCCGACGCCTTCGGTGTCGCACTCACCGAGCGCCACGTCGTAAAGACGGAGGCAGAGCACTACCACACGGAAAGCACAGTGAAGCCGACGGCTGCTGCAAATGCCGCGAAGATCTTCACCGCAGGCGACATGCATCGCGGACAGTCCCTCGTCGTCTGGGCTATCGCCGAAGGCCGCGCCTGCGCAAGCGAAGTTGACGCGTACCTGATGGGCTACAGCTGCCTCGCGTAGGCAGCCGGAGCAGAGCGCCCGGGTTCATAATGGGGACCGAGTACTGGCGTTTGAAATAATCGGTAACAGTTCAGCCGGAGTGATGGTTCACTCCGGCTGATGTTTTAGAAATTTGTTGCTGCCGCGCGAGCATACGGCTTGATTTCCAGCAAATTATCGCGCGCGGCCCGGAAATATTCAGGTCCGAATCGGTCGAAATAGAAAAAATCGATGGCCACTATCCAATAACAGAAGAATTTCAAAATCGTGGATATTTTCAATAGCTTTTATCGTTTTTGTGCGAGAGACGAAATTATCCATGATTTTTAAAATCGGCATTTAATAGATAGTATTCTGGGAAATTCGATATACGCATATAAGCGTACTATCTAATCATCTTCATTTTCAGAAATAGTAGATATGGATTTTGAACCGTATAAAAGAATTTCCTTTGGCACATATCCAATAATCCTTCTTTTTCAAATTGCTGGATACTTGAGGGCGGAGTCCTCTTAGGAAAAAAGGATTTACATATCCACTATTTTCAAAAGCAACTATGATTGGATAGTTTGCAGTCATCCGCGACTATTTCGAGCAAAAAACATATCCAGTAATTTCGAAATCACGCAAAATTAGATAAGAGCAGAGTAAAGTCCAACCAGGCGAAGATCTTTAGGAGCCGAGGGAACACTGCGGAACCGGAATACCGTAAAGTTCAACCAGGCGAAGATCTTTATCGAGCCGACTGAATACGCAAAGGCTAATATAAAAATTGTGTCTATAGCTCAGATTTCGTAATCACGATTCCAGAAATATCTGTTTACACGCGGCCTTTCCTGCGGAGCGCGAGATAGAAGGCGATGCAGATGAGGGCGCTGAGAAGGGAGCCGGCAGGGGCGGCGAGGCCCATCGCGTAGAGGGTGTCCGGGAACAGCTTCGTGGCGAGCCATGCGCCCGGGATGCGGACGAGGATCACCGAGCAGAGGTTATGGATGAAGCTGAGGATCGACAGGCCGGAGGCACTGAAGAAGCCGGAGAATGGGAAGTGAATGCCGGCGACCACGCAGTCGAGCACGTAGGTGCACATATACTGCACCGCGAGTGCCTGCACGACCGGATCCTTCGTGAACAGCGTGAAGAACGGCACGGAGATGAACTGGAACAGGATCGCGAAGAGGAGCCCGATGCCACTGGCGAGGCCGACGCCGTACCGGAGTGTCTGGCGCGCCCTCGCTGGATCGCCGGCACCGATCGACTGCGCCGCGATCGTCGACACGGTCGACAGCATGCTGGACGGCACCAGGAAGAGGAAGCTGATCGTCTTCTCGACGATCCCAACTGCCGCCGAGATGTCGACACCACGCCGGTTCGCGATCACGGTGATGATCAGAAACGAAATCTGGATGAAGCCGTCCTGGCAGGCGATCGGGAGGCCAATGCTGAGAATCTGGTGCAGCATCGCCGGGTCCCACCAGGCGCTGCGATCCGCGCAGGCGTGTTCGTTTGAAGACGTCGCTGCGCCTTCGGATGCATGGATCTGCGTTTCCACCCTGTTTTCTATGGCTGCTTCCACAGAAGTATTCCGGACGTCGGCGGTACCATGCTGCCGGCTGCCCGCGGTTGTCTTCCGGATGCCGACGAGCGCAAACGCCACCGACGCGGCCTGCGCCACGACCGTCGCGAGCGCTGCACCCGCTGCGCCCAGCTGCATTGGCCCCATGAAGAGGAGGTCGAGCAGGATGTTGAGGGCACAGGCCACGGCGATGAAGAGCATCGGACTGCGGCTGTCACCCATGCCGCGGAAAATCGAGCTCAGGATGTTGTACGCGACGATAAAGGGGATGCCGGCGAAGCAGATGCGGAGGTACGCGAGGGCCCCCGGGACGGCTTCGGGCGGTGTCGACAGCAGCTGGACGATCGGCTGTGTGAGTCCGAGCAGGGCACAGGTGGCCAGCACGGCGATCATCGCGAAGAGGGTGATCGTGTTCCCGATGGCGCGTCGGATGCCGTCTTCGTCCTCTGCACCGACGAAACGCCCGATCGTAACGGTGGTGCCCATGGCGAGGCCGACGATCATGACGGTCACCATGTGCATAACCTGTGAACCGATCGAAACCGCCGAGATGACATCAGCGCCATTGAAGCGGCCCGCGATGAGCAGATCCGCGAGCCCGTAGAGCGTCTGCAGGAAGTAGCTGAGAAGGTATGGGAGTGAAAACAGAAGCATATTATGGAAGAGATCGCCCTTCGCGAGATTATGTTGAGCCATGGTAAGTCCTCGATATAGGTAGTGTATGAATGCCTGCGTTTAATTCATTATTGTAGCGAATCGCAGAGGATTTGGAAACTAGTACACGTTTATGGCTGATATAAGCTGGAAAATTTCATTAGAATTCAGGCGGTGGGTCCCCGGAGGGGCGGCAACGGAGGCCATACATAGAGACCGTGTGAAATCAAGCCGGGTCCCCTTAGCGGCACTTGGTACTTTTTCCTTAGCACCCTCTGCAACGCTGAGTTTTCATAAAGAAAACTCAGTGATTGCAGAGGGCCTAGTGCCGCTTAGGGTCCCCGGCTTAGATTGAACCGGTCTCGGAGTACTGTGCCTCCGTTGCCGCCCCTCCGGGTCCCCTGCCTGAACTGTTACAAATTTCCGGGCCGCGCGCGTGTTTGTGAAGGAAATGTGAAATCTACAAATTGTTAGCACTCACCACTTGACGTTGCTAACAGACCGTTCTATAATACGTTTTGTTGTTAGAAAAGAAGGCTGGACGCAGAGCGATCGGATGATCGATGGCTGGAAGATCGGGAGATCAGGCGCTTGTGCTGGGAAAACAGCATGATTGCAGGATGAAGTGATCGGTCGACAGCGCATGCGTGCCGGGCTTCATATAAACAGCATCGCCGGGAGGCGAAAAGCCGAAGGGCTGAAAGCAGATATTAAGGAGGTCAATCAAATGAAACTGGTTCCATTATTTGACAGAGTCGTACTTGAGAAGGAGAAGATGGAGGAGACCACTGCAAGCGGTATCGTTCTTCCAGGTCAGAATGATAAGGAGAAGCCGGGTCAGGCACTCGTTGTAGCGGTCGGTCCTGGTGGAGTGGTCGATGGTAAGGACATCACCATGCAGGTGAAGGTCGGCGATCACGTTCTTTTCTCGAAGTATGCGGGATCTGAGGTCGAGGTTGACGGACATAAGTATACAGTCGTAAAGCAGAACGATATTTTGGCAGTCATCGAGAAGTAACATCCGACGGGATGTCGCGTCGGGTCCACGCAGAAGTGGGCAGGACGTCAGACCGACATGAGGATGTAGAGAAGGAAGCATTGGACGAAGAACAGAGGATGCTTCGTAAATCAGGAGGATAAAGCTATGGCTAAGGAAATTAAGTATGGTGTCGAGGCCAGAAAGGCTCTCGAAGCTGGTGTGGATGCAGTTGCAAATACAGTAAAGGTAACCCTCGGACCGAAGGGCAGAAACGTAGTACTCGATAAGAGCTACGGTGCTCCGCTGATCACCAACGATGGTGTGTCCATCGCGAAGGACATCGAGCTGAAGGATCCGTATGAGAACATGGGCGCACAGCTCGTTCGTGAGGTTGCTTCGAAGACCAATGATGTCGCCGGTGATGGTACCACCACAGCGACCGTGCTTGCACAGGCGATCGTGAAGGAAGGTATGAAGAACCTTGAGGCGGGTGCAAACCCGATCATCCTTCGTAAGGGTATCCAGAAGGCCGTGGCAGCAGCTGTGGAGTCCATCAAGGCACAGTCTTCCAAGGTAAAGGGCAAGGATCAGATCGCAAAGGTTGCCGGCATCTCAGCTGGTGACGAGCAGGTCGGCCAGATGGTTGCCGATGCGATGGAGAAGGTTTCCAAGGATGGTGTCATCACCGTCGAGGAGTCCAAGACCATGCAGACCGAGCTGGACGTCGTCGAAGGTATGGAGTTCGACAGAGGCTACATTAGCGCTTACATGTGCTCCGATATGGATAAGATGGAGGCAAATCTCGATGATCCGTACATCCTGATCACCGATAAGAAGATCTCCAACATCCAGGATATCCTTCCGCTCCTCGAGCAGATCGTAAAGATGGGCGCAAAGCTCCTCATCATCGCAGAGGATGTCGAGGGTGAGGCACTCACAACCCTCATCGTCAACAAGCTGAGAGGTACCTTCAACGTCGTTGCGGTCAAGGCTCCGGGCTATGGTGACAGACGTAAGGAGATGCTTCAGGATATCGCGATCCTGACCGGCGGTCAGGTGATCTCCGCAGACCTCGGCCTCGAGCTCAAGGATGCAACCATCGAGCAGCTCGGCCGCGCAAAGAGCGTAAAGGTATCGAAGGAGAAGACCACCATCGTCGATGGTGAGGGCGAGAAGGCGGATATCGACAGCCGTGTCGCTGAGATCAAGAAGCAGATCGAGACCACAACTTCTGATTTCGACCGCGAGAAGCTCCAGGAGAGACTGGCAAAGCTCGCTGGTGGTGTCGCTGTCATCAAGGTCGGTGCAGCTACTGAGACCGAGATGAAGGAAGCAAAGCTTCGTATGGAGGATGCGCTGAACGCAACCCGTGCCGCAGTGGAAGAGGGCGTCATCGCAGGTGGCGGATCCGCTTACATTCACGCACAGGAGGCTGTGAAGAAGGTTGTTGAGTCACTCGAGGGTGATGAGAAGACCGGTGCAAGAATCGTTTACAAGGCACTGGAGGCTCCGCTGTTCACCATCGCTTCGAACGCAGGTCTCGAGGGCGCTGTTATCGTCAACAACGTACAGAACACAGAGGTCGGCCATGGCTTCGATGCACTCCACGAGGAGTATGTCGACATGCTCGAGGCCGGTATCCTGGATCCGGCGAAGGTAACCAGAACCGCTCTTCAGAACGCGGCTTCCGTCGCTTCTACACTGCTCACCACTGAGAGCGTAGTCGCAGATATCAAGGAGCCGGCACCTGCTATGCCAGCACAGCCACAGGGTGGAATGTACTAATTAAATAAAAAGCGTTATAATAAATCCGGGTCGCATCGCGGCCCGGATTTTTGAAACCAAGGAAAAAGGAGGATGACAGATGGATGATTATATCGAGCACATGACGAAGGGAAAGCAGCCGGCCTACTGGACGGTGCTGCTGGTGATCGCGGGCGCGCTGTCCGTACTGTCACTGCTGTTTGCGTTTTATAACGTGTTCGGCATCCTGCTCTTCATCGCGGTGAGCCTCGGCACCTACGTGGTCTGGCTCTTCTCGAAGGTGGAGTATGAGTATACCTATGTCGGCGGTGGCTTCACGATGGACCAGATCCTCAACAAGACGCGCCGTCGTCAGCTGGTTGATACGAATGCTTCCGAGCTGATCGTACTCGCTCCGCAGAACTCGGACGCGGTCCGTGCAGAGCTCCAGAACGCGAAGGTCATCGACTGTGCCGGCGACTGTCCGGCCGATCGGAAGTTCGGCTATGTATACAACCGTGCGGGGCAGAAGACCTGCATGTATATCGAAGTGACCGATGCACTGCTGCGCGAGGCGAGAAGATGTATACCGCAGAAGGTAAAACTGAACTGATTTTTGGATGAAAGACGGGTTGAAATTCAATCCGCCTTTTGTTATACTCGTTTAAATTTTATGAAAAGTCGCGATTTGAAAGGAGATTCTTCTATGGCCAAGATTATCGGTGATGGTATTACGTTTGATGACGTGCTGCTCGTTCCGCAGTACTCCGAGGTCGTTCCGAACGAAATCGACGTTTCCACCTATCTTACGAAGTCAATTCATCTCAACATTCCATTCATTTCTGCAGGTATGGATACCGTTACAGAGCATCAGATGGCGATCGCCATGGCGCGCTGCGGTGGTATCGGTATCATCCACAAGAATATGTCGATCGAGCAGCAGGCAGAGGAAGTCGACATGGTAAAGCGCTCGGAGAATGGTGTCATCACCGATCCGTTCTTCCTGACCGCAGATCATACCCTGAAGGATGCCAATGATCTCATGGCGAAGTTCCGCATCTCCGGCGT
Source organism: Oribacterium sp. Sow4_G1_1 (assembly GCF_052116105.1). NCBI lineage: Bacteria > Bacillati > Bacillota > Clostridia > Lachnospirales > Lachnospiraceae > Oribacterium > Oribacterium sp. Sow4_G1_1. Next base: position 25,424 of record NZ_JBQKLS010000008.1, on the reverse strand, counting down.
GCCGATCACCGAGGGCAAGAAGCTCATCGGTATCATCACGAACCGTGACCTCGTTTTCGAGGAGGACTACACGAAGAAGATCAGCGAGTGCATGACGAGAGAGCACCTCGTAACGGCGAAGGAGGGTACCACCCTCGAGGAAGCGAAGCAGATCCTCGCACGTGCAAAGGTTGAGAAGCTCCCGATCGTCGATGATGAGGGTAATCTGAAGGGTCTCATCACCATCAAGGATATCGAGAAGCAGATGAAGTATCCGAACGCGGCGAAGGATGCACAGGGCAGACTCCTCTGCGGTGCTGCACTCGGTATCACAGCCAATGTTGTCGAGCGTGCACAGGAGCTCATCAACGCACATGTAGACGTCGTCGTTCTCGACTCTGCACATGGCCATAGTGCAAACGTTCTGAAGTGCGTCAGCATGCTGAAGGAGAAGTTCCCGGATCTTCAGATCATCGCAGGTAATGTCGCGACCGGTGAGGCGACCGAGGCCCTCATCAAGGCCGGCGCCGACTGCGTAAAGATCGGTATCGGACCGGGCTCCATCTGTACGACCCGTGTCGTTGCCGGTATCGGTGTTCCACAGGTATCTGCGGTTATGAATTCGTTCGAGGTAGCCGACAAGTACGGCATCCCGATCATCGCCGATGGTGGTATCCAGTACTCCGGTGATGTCGTGAAGGCGATCGCTGCAGGTGGCAGCACCGTCATGATGGGTTCTGTATTCGCAGGCTGCGACGAGGCACCGGGTGAGTTCGAGCTTTACCAGGGCCGTAAGTACAAGGTATACCGTGGCATGGGATCGCTCGGTGCGATGAAGCAGAAGAACGGTTCTGCGGATCGTTACTTCCAGGCGAACGCGAAGAAGCTCGTACCAGAGGGTGTCGAGGGTCGTGTCGCATACAAGGGCCGTGTAGAGGATACCATCTTCCAGTTCGTCGGTGGTCTCCGTGCAGGTATGGGCTACTGTGGTGCGAAGGATATCACGACGCTGCAGCATAGCAGCCAGTTCGTGAAGATCTCCAGCGCTTCCCTGAAGGAGTCACATCCGCATGATATTCATATCACGAAGGAAGCACCGAACTACTCGGTAGAGAATAACGACTAAAAAACAGTTCGTATGACCGGAGTGCCGCCAACAGAAGCACAGTACTCCGGTAACAGACGAAACTGATTTATCAATTACCCGAAAGGTCAGGCTGCTATGGGCCTGACCTTTTTTTATTTCCGTGCTAAAATTATATCCATCTTATGGCACGAGGTCGCTGTATTGCGGTCGATGTCTACATTTGAATTCTATTTCTGAAAGAGTGTGTTATGATCGAAGGATTCCTGCGGGTGGCGGTGGCCACGCCGAAAATCAAAGTTGCTGATGTGCGTTTTAATACCGAGGCGGTGCTTCGTGAGATCGTGGAGGCGGATCGTCAGGGTGTTTCGCTGCTGGTGTTTCCGGAACTGGTGCTGACGGCGTATACCTGTGCGGATCTGTTTCACCAGACGATCCTGATCGAGCGGGCAGCGGCGGCGCTCGATGAGGTAGCAGAGGCGACACGTCGCACGCAGCTCGTGGCGGTGGTCGGTGTGCCGTATATGGTCGACCACAAGCTCTATAACTGTGCGGCGGTGCTGCACGCCGGCCGCATCCTCGCGCTGGTGCCGAAGAAGAACCTGCCGAACTACAGCGAGTTTTATGAGCGTCGCTGGTTCACACCGGGACAGACGCGTGTCGTGACGCTGACGCATCGCTCGGCGATGACGGGTGAGGAGTACGCGATTCCGTTTGGCATGAACATCCTCGTGGAGGCGATGGATCGTCCGGATTTCCGCCTTGCATGTGAGATCTGTGAGGACGTCTGGGTGCTGGATCCGCCATCGACCCGCCATGTGCTCGCCGGTGCGACCGTGATCGCGAACACCTCGGCCTCCGATGAGACCGTCGGCAAGGACAGCTACCGTCGGGAGCTGATCCGCTCGACCAGTGCGCGGCTTGTGTCCGTCTACTGTTATGCCAATGCTGGCGACGGGGAGTCTACCACGGACCTGGTCTTCGGTGGCCAGGATATCATCGCGGAGAACGGCTCCGTCGTGACGGAAGGAAAGCGCTTCAACACCGGTCTTTACATCGCAGATGTCGACCTCCAGCGCATCATGCAGGAGCGTGCCCGCATGACGACCTTCCCGGAGATCGATGATGCGCTCCGTGACGAGTACAGCATCGTGAAGTTCCGCTTCACGCCGGTAGCCGAGAAGACGGGCGAGGGCGTGGGTCCGGCGAAGGAAATCGCCGGGGGCGCGGCACAGACATCGGACGATGCGGAGAATACTTCGCCTGCAGCCGCACAGCCGCGCAAGAAGTCCTTCGAGGAGGTCTTCGCGGCGTACGTCGGTCAGCAGGCGCCGACCGCGGTGACAGCGACCGGCGCGTCAGCGCAGACGGGCGTCGGCGGGGCGTACCGGGCGGCCACCGGTGTAGTGGCGGAGACATTGGCCGGACAGCTCGCGGCGGACGCAGCCGACCTCCGACGCTATGTCGACCCGAAGCCGTTCGTACCGAGCAGCGCGGCGGAGCGTCATGCCCGCTGTGATGAGATCTTCACGATCCAGGCGCTCGGTCTTAAGAAGCGACTCGAGCACACCGGCTGTCAGTCGGCCGTGGTCGGCATCTCCGGCGGCCTCGACTCGACCCTGGCGCTGCTCGTCATCGCGCGCGCCTTCGATATGCTGGGTCTGCCACGTGAGAATATCATTTCCGTGACCATGCCGGCCTTCGGTACCACGGATCGCACATACAATAACGCGGTGACGCTGACGCGTCTTCTGCACGCGACGCTGCGGGAGATCAACATCAAGGCCGCGGTGCTGCAGCATTTTCAGGATATCGGGCACGATCCGGAGGATCACTCTGTGGTCTACGAGAATGCGCAGGCGCGTGAACGGACGCAGATCCTTATGGACATCGCGAATCAGTCGAACGGCATCGTCATCGGCACCGGCGACCTCAGTGAGCTCGCGCTCGGCTGGGCGACCTACAACGCCGATCATATGTCGATGTATGGCGTCAATGCCGGCGTCCCGAAGACGCTGGTGCGCTACCTCGTCAAGTTCGTCGCGGATACTTCGGAAGACGCGGACCTCGCCCGCTGTCTGAACGACATCTTCGATACGCCGGTGAGTCCGGAGCTGCTGCCGCCGACCGGCGACGGCCAGATCAGCCAGAAGACCGAGGACCTCGTCGGCCCGTATGAGCTTCACGACTTCTTCCTGTACCAGATCCTGCGCTACGGCTTCAGCCCGCGGAAGGTGTACGCGCTCGCGCTCCACGCCTTCTCGGCAGAGAATCAGGTGGGGATGCAGGCGAAGAACGACGTGGTGGCGAAGAGTGATGACGGAGTACAGCCTGTGGGTGAAGTGACGACAGCAGCGGCAGAGACATTGGCAGCGGGACAGGCGGAGGTCTATGACGCAGCGATGATCCTCAAGTGGCTTCGGAAGTTCTACTGGCGCTTCTTCTCACAGCAGTTCAAGCGCAGCTGCCTCCCGGACGGCCCGAAGGTCGGCTCCATCGCAGTCTCCCCGCGCGGTGATCTCCGTATGCCGAGCGACGCCGTCGTCCAGATCTGGATCGACGAGCTGAAGGAGCTGGACTGAAGCTACGATAAATAAACTAGTGACGATGGCCATCGTGCAGTCGGATGAAGATCCGGAAGCGCGGTGGCTTTTTTAATTGTCTGAAATAAGATATAACGCCAGGTTTGAGCTGTGATCCTTCAATTAGTTTAACGACCGACTTGAAAAATGTGGATAAACGAGCACTATTAATAATGCTAACGTTCGATTACTTTGAGTTTTAGGAGGCGCTGTGGAGCGAATTACATCCACTGGAAATAAACTGATCAGAGAGGTACGGGACCTCGAGAAAAAGGCGCGGGCGCGTCGCGAGAGCGGGCTCTTCATCGCGGAGGGCGAGCGGCTGTGCAGCGAGATTCCGGCGGCGTACATCGAGCGGATCTTCGTGGCAGACGATTATGACGGTCGCCTGCCGGAGGCTGCGGGCGATGGGGCGCAGCGGGCACTGAAAATCTTTCAGGTGCCGCGTGAGCTGATGGAGCACATGTCCGACACGAAAAACAGTCAGGGCATCCTCGCGGTGGTGCGACAGAAGAAGTACACGGAGCTTCCGGGCGACTTCTTCCTGATCCTCGATACGCTGCAGGATCCAGGCAACATGGGCACGATTTTCCGTACCGCGGAGGCGGCGGGGGTCGATGGCATCCTCATGAACCGCGACTGCGTGGATGTGTACTCGCCGAAGGTGGTGCGTGCGACGATGGGCGCGATGTTCCGTATGCCGTTTATGGTCAGCGATGACCTGCCGGCGGAGATTCAGCGCATGAAATCCGAGGGCGTGCAGGTCTACGCCGCGCATCTCCGGGGCACGAAGAACCACTGGGACTTCGACTATCGTCAGCCGACCGCGTTTATGATCGGCAACGAGGGTAACGGCCTCCAGGATGCAATCGCCGACCTGGCCGACACCTACCTCCGCATCCCGATGATGGGACACACGGAGTCGCTCAATGCAGGCGTCGCAGCGTCTGTGCTGATGTATGAAGTTTTACGTCAGCGAAGTTAACATGACACTAAGAAGAAAGGAAGAGGAATCAGATGATTGATTTAACTGGACGCGACTTTTTGAAATTACTTGACTATACACCGGAGGAAATCAATTATCTCCTCGATGTGGCTGCCCGTCTGAAGGCGGAGAAGAAGGCCGGTGCGCAGCCGGGACAGACCCTGCACAAGACGAGCTTTCCGGGTAAGAACATCGCCCTGATCTTCGAGAAGAACTCGACGAGAACGCGCTGCTCCTTCGAGGTGGCGGCGGCCGACCTCGGCATGGGCTCGACCTACCTCGGACCGACCGGTTCGCAGATCGGCAGCAAGGAGTCGATCGCGGATACCGCGCGCGTGCTGAGCCGTATGTACGACGGCATCGAGTACCGGGGCTTCGGCCAGGATCTCGTGGAGGAGCTCGCAAAGTACAGCGATGTGCCGGTCTGGAATGGACTGACGAACGAGTTCCATCCGACGCAGATGCTCGCCGACATGCTGACGATTCGTGAGCATCGTGGTGACCTGAAGGGCCAGAAGCTGGTGTATATGGGTGACGCCCGCTACAACATGGCGGATTCCTACATGGTCGTATGCGCGAAGCTCGGCATGCATTTCGTGGCCTGCGCACCGAAGGCGTACTGGCCGAACGCAGAGCTGATCGCGACCTGCCAGGCGGTGGCGGCAGAGACTGGAGCGATGCTCAGCTTCACGGAGAGCGTGCCGGAGGCCTGCCAGGATGCAGACGTGATCTGCACCGATGTATGGGTATCCATGGGCGAGCCGGACGAGGTCTGGGCGCAGCGCATTCACGACCTCAAGCCGTATCAGGTCAATGCGGACGCTTTCCGCTACGCGAAAGACGACGCCATCTTCCTGCACTGTCTGCCGGCCTTCCACGACACAAACACGAAGATCGGCAAGCAGATCTACGAGAAGTATGGTCTCACCGAGATGGAAGTGTCTGATGAAATCTTCGAAGGCCCGCACAGCGTCGTCTTCGACGAAGCAGAGAACCGCATGCACACCATCAAGGCAGTGGTGTATACGACTCTCGGCGGTAAATAACGTAGGAGTTTTATGGCAAGAATCAATGTAGCAGGGCGGCAGCCGTCCCGCATGCTCGACATGGTGCATATCATCATCGGCATCGTGATCGTGGTGATGGCGGTGATGGCGTTTATCGATCCGACCGAAAATATGGTACTGTTTCCGCTGATCTTTTTCGCGGCCGCGATCCTGAAGATCGTGAGCGGAGCAAATACGATTCTGAACGCGAAGCGGGCACATGAGCACACGAGCCCACAGGGCACGATCGAACTCGTCGTCGGCATACTCATCGCCGTACTCGGCGTGGTGTCGGCCGTGAGCGTCTGGGTAGTGTAGGAGAGTGTAAGAGTTTGTATCAAACAAACTCTGGAACGACTTCCCACAGAACTTGTTCTGTGCCCGAAGGGCTGAACTCGAGCCATACAAGCTCGAGTTCAGGGTATTGCATAAAGCAGACTCCGGAACGATATCCAGCAGAGCTGTGCTCTGCTCCCCGAAGGGGCTAAGTTCAGGCATCCCTGGCCTGAACTTAGGGCAGTGTAAGAGTTTGTATCCATGCCTGCTTCTTCATATTCACGCGTGCATGAGAGGTCCGCAGTTTGTGGGACGGTGCGTAGATGGAAACGCAGATCAGCGGAGTATGCTGGATGTAGGCATTGGACAAATATAGAGTAACCCGGTTATGATGCGTGTCGTCATCGCCACGGAATGTAGGACAGGAGGGTAGTATGGCCAGAAAGAAAGCATCTGATGAGAAGACCACCAAAAAGAAGGTGAATGAAAAGCCGGAAATCAGCAAGGAGGAGCTCGTCAAGAAGATCGAAGCGCTCTGCAAGCAGGCGGAGCAGAACAAGAACACCATCAGCCAGGCCGATATCAATGACGCATTCCGTGATTATGCGATCACCGATGATCAGATGGACAGCATTGACCGCCTCATCGAGAACCGTGGCTTCGACATCGAGCCGCTCGAGGAGGAGCTCGACAGCTTCGAGGATGGTGATCTGCCGGATCTCGACGATGACGATGTCGTCGATGATGTCGTGGGTGAGGATGGTGTCGACGTCGAGGGTGTTGCATCCGATGACGAGGGCCCGAGCGAGGCAGAGTACAAGCAGGTCGAGGCAGAGAATGTCGACCTCGATGCGGTCGATCTCCTCGAGGGGATCGGTACCGAGGACCCGGTGCGTATGTACCTGAAGGAGATCGGTACGGTCCCGCTGCTGTCTGTGGAGGAGGAGTACCGTCTCGCCGTGCGGAAGTCCCAGGGCGATGAGATCGCGAAGCAGCGGCTCATCGAGGCGAACCTGCGTCTCGTGGTGTCCATCGCGAAGCGCTATACCGGTCGTGGCATGAGCTTCCTGGACCTCGTGCAGGAGGGCAACCTCGGTCTCATCAAGGGTGTCGAGAAGTTCGACCCGGAGAAGGGCTTCAAGCTTTCAACCTACGCGACCTGGTGGATCCGCCAGTCCGTAACGCGTGCGCTGGCCGATCAGGCGCGTACCATCCGTGTGCCGGTGCACATGGTCGAGACCATCAACAAGATGTCGAAGATGCAGCGTAAGCTGACGCTCGAGCTCGGCTATGAGCCGTCCATCAAGGAGCTCGCCGACCACCTGGACATGAGCGAGGAGAAGGTGCAGGAGATCATGCAGATCGCGCGTGAGCCGGCCTCCCTCGAGACCCCGATCGGTGAGGAGGATGACTCGAATCTCGGCGATTTCGTCGCGGATTCGAACGTCGTTTCACCAGAGGGCAATGTTGAGTCCGTGATGCTGCGCGAGCATATCGATACCCTGCTCGGCGATCTGAAGGAGCGTGAGCGTCAGGTTATCGTGCTCCGTTTCGGCCTCGAGGACGGTCATCCGAGAACCCTCGAGGAGGTCGGCAAAGAGTTTAACGTCACCCGTGAGCGTATCCGTCAGATCGAGGCAAAGGCGCTCCGCAAGCTGCGGAACCCGGTCAGATCGAAGAGAATCAGGGATTTCTTACAGTAAATCCATGAGAGGGAATTTATAGAGTGAATCAAGAAACCGAAGTGCCGGTATATATCAAACCGGAACCGAATACGAAGAACTACCAGCGTCTGATGGAGCAGGAGATCAGCCGGTGGCGGGAGCAACCGGGGCGACGTCCTCGGCTCCTTCTTCATAGCTGCTGCGCACCGTGCTCCAGTGCGGTGCTGGACGCGCTCTGTGCGGACTTCGATATCACACTGTTCTACTACAATCCGAATATTTCCACGGAGGCTGAGTTCACGCATCGCGTGGACGAGCTCCGGCGCTTCTGCCACGAAACGGGCATCGATGTGGAGCGGCAGGACAGCGCAGGGCATCTGCTCGGCGCCGTTGAGGTCGTCGTGCCACCGTATGATCACCGGGAGTTCCTCGCCATCGCGCGCGGCCACGAGCGGGATCCGGAGCGCGGCGAACGCTGCCACCTCTGCTACCGCCAGCGCCTCGAGCGCACCGCGGAGTACATGGAGGAGATGAACCAGGCATGCGCTGCGGCGCAGTGCAGCGAAGATTCGGCGAAAGAAAGATCGGCGGCATGTGCGGAAGCGCAGCGCGTGGAGAGCGGAGCGGAAGAGACAAACGATGTCGGAACGCATCGCCCATTTGACTATTTCTGCACGACGCTCACGCTGTCGCCGCTGAAGTCCTCGGAGGTGCTCAATGTCATCGGCGAGGACATCGGGAAGGCGCATGGACTTTCGTTTCTGCCGTCCGATTTCAAAAAGCGCGGCGGCTACCAGAAGTCGATCGAGCTCTCAAAGCAGTATGAGCTGTACCGGCAGAACTTCTGTGGCTGCGAGTTTAGCCGTTAACAGTCATTGATTTCGACATTCCAAAATCGTATTATGTATATAAGAAAAGCAAAGGAAGGGGAGCGATATGGTAACAGGCGAAGTAGATGTTATTAACGAGTCGGGTCTCCATTTAAGACCGGCCGGCGTGCTGACGCAGACATGCATCAAGTTTAAAAGCAATATCTATCTCTATAACGGAGATCGAAAGATCGTCGCGAAGTCCGTTCTCAACGTGATGGCCGCCGGTGTAAAGCAGGGTGCACATCTCCGCGTGGAGTGCGATGGACCAGATGAAGAGGAGGCTCTGCAGGCCGTGATCGAGGCCATTTCCACCGGTCTCGGCGAAGGCGTCAAGTACAGTAGTAAAGACCGATTATTTTGAGTGTAGAAGAGTGTAGGAGTTTGCATCAGGCAAACTCCGGAACGATATCCCACAGAGCTGTGCTCTGTGCCCGAAGGGCTGAACTTGAGCCTTACAAGTTCAAGTTCAGGGCAGGGCTAAAGTCGGGCCTCGATAGCCCGACTTTAGGGCATTGCATCAGGTAAACTCCGGAACGATATCCAGCAGAGCTAAGCTCTGCTTCCGAAGGGCTAAAACCGAAAAAATCAGCCGGGTGATTTTTCACCCGGCTGATTTTTTTCTATAGATTACCTGCTGAAATCGATGACCGCCTGTACAGCGTCCTGGATCTCCGGAAGCTCGATGCCTTCGACCGCACCGGCGTCCATATAGGCCGCGTTCTTCGGGTCCATCGGCAGCTTCGCCAGCACCTTGAGGCCGTGCTGTGCTGCGACTTCATCCACATGACTCTCGCCGAAGACATTGACCTTCTCACCGCAGTGCGGGCAGATGAGGTAGGACATGTTCTCGATGAGACCGATGACCGGCACACCCATCTTATCCGCCATGTTTACAGCCTTCGTCACGATCATGGAAACAAGGTCCTGCGGAGAGGTGACGATGACGATACCGTCGATCGGGAGGGACTGGAAAACAGTCAGCGGAACATCGCCGGTTCCTGGTGGCATGTCGACGAACATGTAGTCGACGTCCTTCCACTGAACCTCAGACCAGAACTGCTTGACGGCCTGTGCGATGAGGGAACCACGCCAGATGATCGGGTCGGTCTCGTTCTCGAGCAGGAGGTTCGAGGAGATGATTTCGATACCGTCGGCACTTCTGTCTGGAATCATGAGCTTGCCATCTGGGGTGACGCCGACGCCGTCATTCGACAGACCGAAGGCCTTCGGGATGGACGGACCGGTGATATCGGCATCGAGGATCGCAGTCTTGAAGCCGGCCTTGTGGGTGCCACAGGCGAGGAGGGAGGTGATGGTGGACTTGCCGACACCGCCCTTACCGGAAACGACGCCGATCACCTTCTTAACGCTGCAGCCATCTGCAAGCTTCGCGCGGAAATCCTCTGGATTTGCGTGGCGGGAAGCACAGTCGGAACCACAGGAACCGCAGTTGCCGTTGCAGCTGGAAGGACTCTGATTTTCTAATTCTGCCATATAAGTAAACTCCTTTCAGGATGTGAAGATACGCTCCATGGACTCGATGTTCATCGTGTACACGGATCACCATGAGTGCGCTGCCCCGGAAGAACGACGCGTATGCCCGAATCGTGACGCACGGTTTTGCACTCAACCTTATAACCATACCACAGAAAAAGGCTCCCGTCCATCCGACGGAGGCCCTTAGATTGTTCTAAATTCTATATTCGTAACAGTTCAGCCAGGGTGATTTTGTAAGCCGGATAATTTTTAAGGGATGTCCATACCGGGCGCGTAAATAGATAAAGGCAATCGAATGGGGTGGACAAACAAAAAGAGACGCTCGGCATAGGCGTCTCGTAAAAATCAGCCGGGTGAGAAGCCTCCCCGCATGAACTGCTCCAAATTCGATCAGTCAAGAATGCTCAGGAACGCATCGAGTGACTTTCCGGTGTTGCCGGCGTTGTATACATAGCCGACGCTGCGGGATGGTACCGGGAACTGGGTCGGGATCTCGATGAGGCTGCCTTCGTCGAGCTCCTTCTGTACGAGTTCGCGGATCACGCAGCCGATGCCGATGCCGATCTTCGCGAAGTCCACGAGCAGATCCATCGTGGTGACCTCGAGGACCTGTGCCGGTTCGATGCCCATGGTCTTGAAGTAGTCATCGATATGACGACGGGTCATGTTGTTCTGGTCGAGGAGCATGACGTTGCCCTCCTGGAAAGGATCACAGTCCTCGCCGTACATCGCCTTCAGATTCTCGAGATACTGCGGTGTCGCGACGAAGGTGTCGTGAATCTGCTTCGGGTGAACGAAGCGGAGCTCCGAACGACGTGTGCGCGGCTCGGCGGTGAGACCGATATCGATTTTTTTCTGCTCGAGCAGAGCGAGTGTCTGTGCGGTCGACTGTGTGATGATCGACACACGGATGTTCGGATACTTCTGCATGAAGGTCTGGAGATATGGCAGCAGGATGTAGCGGCAGAGTGTCGTCGATACACCGATCTGCAGGTGGCCGATATTGAAATCCTTCATACGCTTCAGCTCGGTCTCCGCGTTATTGATATTATCAAACGCATCCTTAATATAGCGGTAGAGCACCGTGCCCTCCTCTGTCAGCGTAACACCGCGCGAATTCCGGTGAAAGAGCTTCGTATCGAGTCCGTCCTCGAGCTTCACGATGGACTTGGAGATCGCCGGCTGTGAGATATACAGCTTCTTCGCGGCCTTCGAAATGTTGCCGCAGCTCGCAACCTCGTAGAAAATTTTATAACCTGACAGATTCTGATCCATGATAATTCCCCCTAAGATAAGGTCGTCTGACCGTAACTGAACATATCGTCATGCGGCTGAGTGAATGCTTCCGATGACGTTCCTGACCTTATCCGAATTTCTTCAACGCTTTAAAGCAAAGTAATGAATAAGAGTCATTTTTAATATAACATATTTTTTCGACATAACACAAGATTATTTGTAACATGTTTTGACATAACCTCGCAAATAATTGTGTGCAAAGTGCGAAAAACAAGTATAGGCAAAATAACGTACGGTGATAATGATTATCAAAAACATATATTATGATTATACCTGGAGGGGTGCTATAGTGTGTGAAAGAGTTTGCATAGAGCCACTAAATAAGAAGGAAAGCGCAACGTAGCGTCCTTGTCAGGATATAGAAGAGGAGTTAAGTATGGGAATGACGATGAGCCAGAAGATTCTGGCGAAGCATGCAGGACTGGAGTCGGTGAGCGCGGGGCAGCTGATCATGGCGGAGCTCGACCTCGTTCATGGCAACGATATCACGTCGCCGGTGGCGATCCGCGAGATGAAGAAGCTGGATCAGAAGGACGTGTTCGACCAGGAGAAGGTTGTACTGGTCATGGACCACTTCGTTCCGAATAAGGATATCACGAGTGCGAAGTGCACACAGATGTGCCGGAACTTCGCGCATGAGCAGGGGCTTACGAACTACTTCGATGTGGGACAGATGGGCATCGAACACGCGCTGATCCCGGAGAAGGGACTGATCGTCGCGGGTGAGCTTTCCGTCGGTGCGGACTCACATACCTGCACCTACGGCGCGCTCGGAGCATTCTCGACCGGTATTGGCTCCACCGATATGGCGGCGGCGATGGCGACCGGCAAGCTCTGGTTCAAGGTGCCGACGGCGATCCGGGTTAACATCATCGGCAAGAAGCAGAAGTGGGTGTCCGGTAAGGACGTCATCCTGCACCTGATCGGCGAGATCGGCGTGGATGGTGCACGCTACCAGTCCATCGAGTTCACCGGCCCTGGCGTCGCGGAGCTCAGCATGGACGACCGTTTTACGATCTGCAACATGGCGATCGAGGCGGGCGGAAAGAACGGAATCTTTCCGGTTGACGAGAAGACCATCGAGTATATGAAGGCGCATTCTACGAAGCCGTACACCGTTTACGAGGCGGACGCGGATGCGGAGTACACACGTGAGGTGACGATCGACCTCTCGACTCTGAAGTCGACGATTTCCTTCCCGCATCTTCCGGAGAACACCCACGAGCTCGGCAGCTTCGGGGACATCAAGATCGACCAGAGCGTCATCGGCTCCTGCACGAACGGACGTATCCAGGATATGCGCGAGGCGGCAGAGATCCTGCGTGGTCGCAAGGTGGCACCGGATGTACGCTGCATCGTCATCCCGGGCACCCAGGACATCTACATGCAGATGCTGAAGGAAGGCCTCGTCATGGACTTCATCGAAGCCGGCGCGGTCGTATCGACCCCGACCTGCGGACCATGCCTCGGCGGTTACATGGGTATCCTCGCACCGCATGAGCGCTGCGTCTCGACCACCAACCGTAACTTCGTCGGCCGTATGGGTGACACCACCTCCGAGATTTATCTCGCTTCCCCGGCCGTTGCAGCCACATCTGCCGTCACCGGTAAGATCTCAGGACCAGCTGACTTAGGACTTTAACTCCGGAATGAAAGGAAAATATATGAACGCAGAGGGTAAGGTTTTAAAATATGGCGACAATATCGACACGGATGTCATCATCCCGGCACGATATCTCGCGATTCAGGATAAGAAGGAGCTGGCATCCCACGCGATGGAGGACATCGACCAGGACTTTCTGAAGAAGCTTAATGCCGGCGACATCGTGGTCGCTGGCAAGAACTTCGGCTGTGGCTCCTCCCGTGAGCACGCGCCGCAGGTACTTCAGACCAGCGGCGTCGGCTGTGTCATCGCCGAAAGCTTCGCGCGTATCTTCTATCGGAACGCGCTGAATATCGGCTTTCCGATCATCGAGGCACCAGAGGCCGCCCAGGCCATCGCCGAGGGCGATCGGGTAAAGGTAGACTTCGATACCGGGCTCATCACCGACGAGACGACCGGAAAGACATTCCAGGGACAGCCGTTCCCGGAGTTTCTGCAGAAGATGATCGCTGCCGGCGGACTGATGGCTTACGTCAATCAGAATGGCGGAAAGATCTGATCACAAAGATGATCGCCGCCGGACGAATGGCTTGCGTCAGCCAGAATGGCGGAAAGATCTGATCACCAGAACGTTGAAAAAATCTGATCATAAAATTTGAAAAAACGAGGGGCAGTGTCCGGTGTGGACGCTGCCCCCTTTTCGCGCGAATCTTAAGAAAATCGTAATGGGGTCTGACCCCATTAAATTTTTCTAAACAGAATCTAAACTGGAGTTTATAGGGTCAGACCCCATAAACTTCCAGGAAGGATTTCAGGTACGTGACGGCCTTCGCCTCGTCGTCGAAGAGCGTATCCGAATACTGTGCATACCGGAGCTTATCGCGGTACTCGGCACGGAGCGCCGGCGTATAGATCTCACTGCACTCCGGGAGGAAGCAGCCGCTCACGCGCTGGTAGCAGTTCCGCGCACAGGCCTTCTTCCGCGCACTGCGGTCCACGAACTCGGCGAGCGACTGGTGGATCACCTGGTCCTCCGCCGGAAGATAGTAGTAGTGCTCGAAATCCGCGAAGAAGAGCTTTCGCTCCCCCTCGAAAAGCTGCACATAGAGCTCGACCGCGCTGCCCTCGGCGTGCAGCGCCCAGAAATCCCCCCTGAGATCCATCGGCTTCGGCAGTGTAAGCGCTGGCCAATGCTGGCGGCGGTCATCCGTCGCTTCGCGGGTAGCGTTTTCGTCGGCATCTGGCCAATGCAGGTGGCGATCATCCGTCGCTTCGCGGGTGTCGCTTCCGCCGGCATCTGTGTCATGCTGGCGGCGATCATCTGTCGCTTCGCGGGTGCCGTTTTCTACCGAAGCGTGCGCTGATGGAGGCATTGGCGAAAGGAGCGTGAAGGAGAGGTGGACGAGCGGCGTGCTACCGTCCTGCAGGCGCTCATGCGCGCGGAGGCGGAAATCGCTGTGGGGCAGGCTGCGATAGCGAAGCAGCGGCAGCAGGTTCGGGAGGTTCGCGATGTCCTCGGCGTTGTGGAGAAGGAGCGTGTCGAGCAGCGCCGGTGCCTTCCTTTTCTGCCACTCGAAGTAAACCTCGATGAGCTCGCCGCCGGTGAAGCGATCCTCGCGGTCAATGCCGAGAAAACGCTCACAGCTTTTCAGCTTGAGATCCGGAAGGTCGAGCAGGTGCTTGAGCGGCCGGAATTTCTTGAACAGGTCGAAGCTCTCGACGGTGTCGAAGTTGTACGGCAGCCCATACTGCTCGAGCATGTGGCGGAGAAACGGGATGTCGAAGCCGTCGCCATTATAGGAAATCAGGATCTTTTTCGTGCGGAGCAGCTCGAAAAACGCCTGCAGCACCGCCGGCTCGTCCGCGACATCCTCGCAGAAGTACTGGAGAAGCGTCCAGTTTTTATCAGTGTATGTCAGTATGCCGATGAGATAGAGACCGGCGCTGCGGGCGGAGAGACCGGTGGTCTCGATGTCAAAAAAGAGGACGTCCTCCGGGGCGCCGATCGTGTATATATCAGATGGAACAGGCTGTGTCAGAACTTTCTCGATGCAGATCATGTGGACCTTTCCCTTCATACTTGGTAAACTAAAGAACGATTCAGGTGCTGGAAATGCCGGCAGGCAGAGCCGCGGTACAGCGGTGGAATGCCTGCGGTTAGCGAGAACTAACATACGCCACTACTGTAGCATCTCAGCAGACCTGCTACAAGTGTAGCGACTTGAATTTTCAAAATCAATGGTTTTAATTGACGAACACATGTTTTTGATATAACATAGAAGCAGCAAATCCGGGAAAAGGGAAATTCTGCGCAGCGGGAGGCCAAGGGGTCAGACCCACGCGTGAATTCAGTGCCCTCCTTATGCCTTTCAGAAGGGGGTCTGACCCCGGATCAGTAAGGGGTGGCCAGGGGCTGACCCCCGATGTTGAGGAGAATACAACATGATTCACTTTATACATGGAACGCTTAGCGATGTGGCCGAGGGGCTGGTGGTCGTCGAGGCGGCCGGTGTCGGCTATGGCATCCACGTGCCGGCGTCAGTGATCGGCGCGCTGCCGCCGATCGGCGAGGACATCAAAATCTATACATACTTTTCGCTGACGCAGAACGGCGTGGATCTCTATGGCTTCCTGAGCCCGGAGGACCGTGCGATGTTCACGATGCTGCTGACGGTCAGCGGCATCGGCCCGAAGGGTGCGCTCGGCATCCTCAGTGCGCTGACACCGGATGATCTCCGAATGGCGATCGTGACCGGCGACAGTAAGGCGATTTCACGTGCACCGGGCGTCGGGAACAAGACCGCACAGCGCGTGGTGCTCGAGCTCAAGGATAAGCTTGATGCGACCGAGGTCTTCAGCTCGGCGCTGGATCACGGTCATGGTGCTGGGGCAGTGGTGGATGCCGGTGCAGCCGCCGGTGTGTATGGTGCGCAGAAGGAAGCCGTGGAAGCCCTCGTGGCCCTCGGCTACTCGAACGTCGAGGCGAGCCGTGCCGTGAAGAAGGTCGAGCTCAGCGAAGGCATGACCGTGGATCAGATCCTGAAGGCGAGCCTGAAGAACCTGAATTTTTTATGAGGTATGAATTTTGGAACGTAGAGTAATCAATACAGATGAGACGGTAGAGGATCGGCAGCTGGAGCCGAAGATTCGTCCGCAGACGCTCGATGACTATATCGGCCAGAGTAAGCTGAAGGAGATGCTGAAGATCTATATTCAGGCGGCGAAGAACCGCGGAGAGTCCCTGGATCACTGCCTGTTTTACGGCCCACCGGGACTCGGCAAGACGACCATCAGTAACATCATCGCGAATGAGCTCGGGGTGAATATCAAGGTGACCTCTGGTCCGGCCATCGAGAAGCCGGGCGAGATCGCTGCGATTCTGAACGGACTTTCTGAGGGCGATGTGCTTTTCGTTGACGAGATTCACCGCCTGAACCGTCAGGTCGAGGAGGTGCTGTACCCGGCGATGGAGGACTTCGCCATCGATATCATGCTGGGAAAGGACTCCACCGCGCGTTCGATTCGTCTCGATCTCCCGCACTTCACACTGATCGGCGCGACGACCCGTGCGGGCCTGCTGTCCGCACCGCTCCGGGACCGTTTCGGTATCATCACGAAGCTCGAGTTCTACACCACAGAGGAACTGATGCAGATCGTACGACGTTCCGCGAAGGTGCTGAATGTAGACATTGACGACGCCGGCGCTGAGCGCATCGCACTGCGTTCCCGCGGTACGCCGAGACTCGCGAACCGCCTGCTGAAGCGCGTGCGTGATTTCGCAGATGTCCGCTTCGACGGCCGCATCACCCAGGAGGTCGCCGATATGGCCCTCGACATCCTCGACGTCGATAAGCTCGGCCTCGACCAGAACGACCGGAACTACCTCATGACCATCATCGATAAGTTCTCCGGCGGACCGGTCGGCGTCGAAACCCTGGCCGCCGCTCTCGGCGAGGACAGCGGCACCATCGAGGACGTCTACGAGCCGTACCTCCTCATGAACGGACTCATCAACCGCACCCCGCGTGGCCGCGTCGCCACCGCAAACGCCTACCGGCACTTCGGACTGCCGTACCAGACGACGATGGAGCTGTAAGTGGACGTTTTCCGGGCGCTAGATTAGATGATGCTGTATCAAAACAACGAAAAATGAAATTCTCAAGTTACACTCTATAATCTGAATGATGGAGCTGTGGCAACCGCAAGCAATGTTACGATTGAGGACGAAAATGTTGCGATTGAGGTTGCGATGAATCAACTGAACGCAAGCCAAGGTACGAATGCTGCTGCGGCGACGGCGAGCTGAGCAGTGAACGGCAGCTTCAGTAAGTGAAGGATTTAGGGCTTGAAATTATAGGAAGGAGGACGGCATGAACTTAAAGGAGCAACAGTATGTGTGCACGCTGGCGCGGTGCCGAAACCTTTCCAGGGCGGCGGAGGCGCTGTTTATCTCACCGTCTGCGCTGAGTGTGTATATCAGTAATCTTGAGAAGAACCTCGGCGTACCGCTGTTTAAGCGTGTGGGGAAGGAAAAATCCTTCGTTCTGACGTCGATCGGAGAGGAGTATGTGCAGCGGGCGGAGAAGATGCTGGAGATGAAGGCGGAGTTCGACGATCTTCTGAAGCGGGAGCAGAAGAAGGAGCAGCCGGTGATTCGTATCGGTATACAGCAGCGAAGAGCGATTTCGATGGTGCCGGAGGTGCTGGCCCGTTTTAAGGGACGCTATCCGGATGTGGAGCTGGTTTTCCACGATCTTGTCGTCGCGGATCTGAAGCAGATGTTTAAAGAAAATGCGATCGATTTCATGGTTTCAAACTTCCTGGAGGAGCTTCCGGATACGGTGTATCACGAAATTGCGAAGGAACCGGTGCTGCTGGCGCTTCCAGATACGCATCCGGCGATTCAGTATGCTTATTCCGTGGAGGGGGATGGCTTATTGCATCTCAACCTTTCGCATCTGGACTGGGAGACATTTATCGTGCCGCTGCCGGATCAGAGTATGCGGAGAACAGCGGATCGCCTCTTCCGGGAGAATAATATCCATCCGAAACGTCTGATCGAGATCGGTCATTTTGAAATCATCATGTCGATGGTGAATCAGGGGATGGGTGTCGGTTTTAACCGTCTCGGGTATCTGTCGGATATGCAGAGATTCGAGCATGTGCGCTATTTCCTGATCAATCGGGAAGCGGAGACCTCCAGCTTCAGGCTCGCTTATCGAAAAGGGCATGTGCTGAGCGATTGCGAGCAGCATCTGATCAGCATCATCGAGGAAACGATTTGCCGGAAGCTTACTTATAAAGAGTAACGGAGCGAACAGAGAATCCGTTCTGCATCAAGCTTTCTTTAATGGAGCGTTCGGAAAAATCAAGTGGCCTGCGATTTTCACAAAAATGCTGGAATCCGTGCTGCATTAAGTTTCCTTTAATGAAGCATTTGAAAAAATCAAATGGCACGCGATTTCCGCTCTTGCTATAATGTTATACAAAGAAACAATATCATAAAGAAGGGGAATATTAACTATGGCAACGAAGAAAAAATTTCATGTGCCGCACAGCTTCATGATCGTGTTTTCGATCATCGTGTGTGCTGTGCTTCTGACCTGGATCATCCCGGCGGGTGAGTATGTACGTGTGGAGAATGCAGACGGCATCAAGGTCATCGATCCGACGCAGTTCAGCTATGTCGATCGTACACCGGTGAATCCGTTCCTGATCCCGATGTATATCGTGAATGCGTTTGTAAAGCGTGTCGATATCATGCTGGTTATCCTGTTTTCGGGTGCGGCTTTCCACATGCTGACGCAGTCTGGTTCACTGCAGGCGGTGATCGCGAAGCTCGCGAAGAAGTTTTCCAACAACCTGTATGTTTTTATCCCGATTCTGACGCTGATGTTCGGTCTCATCTGCACGACCCAGGGTGTCAACATGTTCATCGCGTTCGCACCGGTGATGGTTATGCTTGCACTGGCGATCGGTCTGGACTCGATCACAGGTGCAGCCATCATCCTGCTCGGTGGCGCCATCGGATTTTCGACGGGAACGCTGAACCCGAATACGACGGTTGTAGCACAGAAGATCGCGGAGCTGCCGCTGTACTCCGGCATCAGCTACCGCTGGGTATGCTTCGCTGTGTACTATGTGATCACGAACATCTTTCTCGTGCGCTATGCACTGAAGATTCAGAAGGACCCGACGAAGAGCCCGATGTATGAGCTTGACCAGAAGAGTGAGTTCCGCACAGCCGGCGGTCTGGATGATTTCGGGACCATCGATCTGCGAAAGATCTTAAATATCGTCGCACTCGTGGTTTCACTTGCGGTCGTGATCTATGGCAGCATCAAGCTGGACTGGGATATGCCAGAGATGGCGGCGATGTTCATCTGGCTCGCCATCGTGGTCGGCATCATTTCCGGCTTCGATACGGATACGATCTGTAAGAACTTCCTCGAGGGCTGCAAGAAGATGATGTCTGCGATGATCATTATCGGCCTCGCACAGTCCATCAGTGCCATCATGAAGGATGGTAAGATCATCGATACCGTCGTACATGCCCTCGCGGGCGGACTCGGCAGTGTGCCGACGCTTCTGCAGGCACCGGCGATGCTGATTGCGAACACCATCATCAACGTGTTCCTGACCTCCGGCTCCGGACAGGCCGCAGCGGTGATGCCGATCATGGTGCCGCTTTCCGACCTTATCGGTGTGACGAGACAGACCGCGGTGCTCGCCTTTAACTTCGGTGACGGCTTCTGTAACTACATCCTGCCGACCTCGACTGCACTCATGGGCATCATCAGTGCCTGCAACATCCCGTATGATCGCTGGATGCGCTTCATGTGGAAGATGTTTGCCATCTGGCTGGTGGTCGGTACAGTGCTGCTGGTGATCGCGCAGATCATCCACTTCGGACCGATGTAAGGAGAAAGTACTATGAGCGATAAGAAGACTTTATTTGCTGCGATCGATGCACAGCGGGATGCGCTCTGCTCGATGGCGGACCAGATTTTCGATCATCCGGAATATGATGGAGAAGAGGTGTTTGCCAGCGGACTGCTGACCGATTATCTTCGTGCACATGGCTTCGAGGTCGAGATGGGCGTC
Organism: Oribacterium sp. Sow4_G1_1; assembly: GCF_052116105.1. Lineage (NCBI taxonomy): Bacteria > Bacillati > Bacillota > Clostridia > Lachnospirales > Lachnospiraceae > Oribacterium > Oribacterium sp. Sow4_G1_1. The sequence goes on along the minus strand of NZ_JBQKLS010000008.1, from coordinate 5,436 downwards.
GGCGGATTCAAGACGGCGTTCCGTGCGACCTTCAAGCATGGCGAGGGCGGTCCGAAGCTCGGCATCCTCTGCGAGTACGATGCACTTCGGAACCTCGGACATGGCTGCGGCCATCATATGCAGGGGCCGGGCTGCCTCGGTGCCGCGGTGGCACTGAAGAACATGGACGGTGCGGAGCCGTTCGAGCTCATCATCTATGGTACACCGGCCGAGGAAACGTTCGGCAGTAAGGTGCAGATGCTGGAGCGTGGCTGCTTCCGTGAACTGGATGTCGCCTTCATGATGCATGGCGGTCCGAATACCTGCACGGATGTGAAGTGCCTCGCGCAGAAGAGCTTCAACGTGACCTTCCACGGAAAGCGCGCGCATGCCGCACTGGCACCGGAGAAGGGCAGAAGTGCCTTCGATGCCATGCTGGTCGCATTCCAGGGCGTCGAGTTCCTGCGGGAGCATGTGCCGGATGATGTGCGCATGCACTACTGCATGACCGAGCTTCCAGGCCCGTCCAATGTCGTGCCGGCGACGGCAAAGGGTGAGTTTTCACTGCGTTCCTTCTCAAAGAAAGAGCTCGAGGATATCAGTGTCCGCTTCCAGGATATCATCAAGGGCGCAGCGCTGATTGCCGGCGTCGACTATGAGATCAAGGACGGCACCTTCTTCTTCAACAAGATTCCGGTGCTTCGTCTGAATCAGCTTCTGATGGACAATGCTGAGCTCGCGGGTGCTCCGCAGCTCGCGCCGCCACGTGAGAAGACCGGTTCGACCGATTTCGGCAATGTCATGTACGAGATTCCGGGTTCCTGCATCCGTGTCGCGTTCGTACCAGAGGGGACCGCGTCCCACTCCCAGGAGTTCGTGGATGCCGGAAAGAGCGACGCAGCGCATAACTGTGTAATCTACGGTGCAAAGAGCATCGCCGGTGCATGCTATGACCTGCTGCATACCGAGGGTCTCCTCGATGCGGTCAAGGCAGAATATGCGGAGAATAAAAAGAAATATCAGTGATTTTCGAGCGAAAATCGTGTATGATAGAAGCCGTGTGAGGCATACAGCAGAGTGGTTTGCGAATACTTCAGACAAAAGATCTCCGCAGGCAGCGATTCGGAAAGTGCATCGTGTGCGGAAATCAGACAATCGAAAAGAAATGCAGCTGCATTGATTATAGTTCAGACTATTTTCGTGCAGCCGCATACCGATGAGAGGGCTGACATGAATGTCAGCCCTTTTCATATGCAGAAAAGTGGAAGAGGAGGAAAAACAAATGGAAACGATAGTGATGAAAAATCGAAAGAAGTGGAGAGAAACCGGGCTTGATATCCTGGGGGATTTCGCGGGTGCGCTGCTGCAGGCGATCGGTGTCTGGTGCTTCATCGAACCGAGCCGGATCGCGCCGGGCGGGGTGTCGGGCATCGCACTGATGATCAACCATCTGTTCGGCTTACCGATCGGTGCACTCAGCCTCGCCATCAACATCCCACTGCTGCTGGCGTCCTGGCTGCTGCTGAATCGCGGGATGACACTGAAGACCATCCGCACGGTCATCTTCATGAGCGTGATCCAGGATCTCGTGTCGGCGCTCTGTCCGTGGCAGTACGCAGGAGACCGCCTCGTATCCTGCGCCTTCGGCGGTATCTTCGTGGGCGTCGGCCTGGCACTGATCTTCATGCGAAACTCGACGAGCGGCGGTGGCGATATCCTGGCGAAGCTCCTTCAGAAGCGTTTCCCCTATATGCAGACCGGCTATGCCATCATGCTGGTGGACTTCGTGATCGTCACGATCTCCGTGCTGGTGTTCGGTGAGATCGAAGCGGCGCTGTACGGCATCATCTCCATCGTCTGTACTACCCAGTCGATGGATGCGCTTCTCTATGGACTGAACCGCGGCAGCCTTATCACGATCCACTCTGTGAAAAACGAAGAAATCGCGCATGAAATCATGGAAACCATGGACCGCGGTACTACCTTCTATAAAAGCATCGGCGGCTTCAGCGGCAAGGAATGCCTCACCCTCACCTGCGCCGTCGACCGTAAGCAGTTTCCGATCGTGAAGGAAATCATCGACCGCCACGACCCGCACGCTTTTGTCATCGTCTCCCCGACGAAGGAAACCTACGGCGAAGGCTTCATTGGCGACCCGCGGAAGCTCTGAGCGAAGTTTACAGTTCAGGCAGCGGGGGGACCCGGCTTGATTTCACACGGTCTCTACGTATGGCCTCCGTTGCCGCCCCTCCGGGTCCCCCACCGCTGCCATCGCTTGCGGTTGCATCGCGCTTGCGGGCTATGTTATAATAAGTGGTCGAAAACATGGCGAACACCGTGAGGCACAGGCGCGTTCACCCGTGCTTCATGGACGTAAGAGATAGAGGAGTAACAGTTTCATGGCAGGAAAGAATTCTGTAGAGGTCGTAATCAATGGCAAGATCTACCAGCTGGCGGGGAGTGAGTCCGAGAGCTATATGCATGAGGTGGCGAGCTACCTGAACCAGAAAATTCTCGATTTTCAGAAGGAGACCGTGGGCTACAACAAGCTCGACGACAGCATCAAGGCCCTTCTCCTCGAGGTGAACATCTGTGACGATCTCTTCAAGGAGCGTAAGAGAAGCCGTGACATCCAGCAGGCGCGGGATGATGCGGAGCGCGAGAGCTATACGGCGAAGCATGACCTCGTGAATATGCAGATGAAGCTTGAGACGACGCTTCGTGAGCTCGAGAACACGCAGAAGAAGCTGGCGGAGCTCGAGGCGAAGCAGGCAGCGCAGGATGCGCGTGATCGTGCGCTCGCATCCACGAAGAAATAAGAGTATGAAAATCAAACGAGATAAACGTGTAGAGCTGCTGGCCCCGGCCGGTTCGTTCCAGTCCGTGGTCGCGGCGGTCAATGCCGGCGCCGACGCGGTATACATGGGCGGCCGTCGCTTCGGTGCCCGCGCCTACGCAGATTCAGCACAGGCCGAGGGGGAAGATATGGTGATGGAGGCGATCCGTTACTGTCATCTCTTCTCGGTAAAACTATATATGACGGTAAATATACTCTTTAAGGACGACGAACTTAAGGAGCTTTTTTCGTACATAAAACCCTACTACGAGGAGGGCGTCGACGGCCTCATCATGCAGGATCTCGGCGCCGTACGTCGGATCAGGGCAATGTTTCCGGACCTCGAGGTACATGCCAGCACGCAGCAGACCATCACCAGCGTGGCCGGTGCCCGCATGGCGCAGCGATTCGGCATGACCCGGGCGGTGCTCTCCCGGGAGCTCAGTCTCCAGGAGATCCGGAAGATTCATGACGAAAGCGGCATGGAGCTCGAGGTTTTCTGCCACGGCGCGATGTGCTACAGCTACTCCGGTGCCTGCTTCATGTCCTCGCTCCTCGGCGGCCGTTCCGGCAACCGCGGACGCTGCGCCGGCACCTGCCGTCTCTGCTATGAGACTGCAGGGCAGAAGGGCTACTACCTCAGCATGAAGGATATGCAGACGATCGAGCTGCTGCCGGAGCTGATCGAAGCCGGTGCCTACAGCTTTAAGATCGAGGGCCGTATGAAGTCCCCGCTGTACACCGCGGGGGTCGTCAGCGTCTACCGCAAGTACCTCGACCTCGCGCTCGACTGCATTGACCGAAAACAGGGGGCAGCGAAGCACGGCAGTATGTCGGGCTACCGCGTGGCCGAGGAGGACCTCCGGACGCTGCGCGAGATCTTCGACCGCGGCGGCACCAGCAGCTATCTGAAGAAGCATAACGGCGCGGACATGATCGCGCTGTCGGAGAAGAAGTTCCGTGCGGTGGATCAGACGGTGACGGACCGCATCCAGGCCGCGTACATCGACCGCAACCGGACGATCACGGTGGACGCCGTGATGGACATGACGGTGGGCGCGCCGGCGGTGCTGACCCTCAGCGACGCAGCCGGTCGCATGGTGACCGCGGTGTCGGAGGACCTCGTGCTCCCAGCCGAGCAGCGGCCGGTGCAGGCGACGGAGGTCGAGGCGCGGCTCCGGAAAACCGGTGGCACCGCATTTACATTAGGAAACGTACAGGTATCGGTGCATGGCGATGCGTTCTATCCGGTCGGAAAGCTGAATGAGCTTCGCCGAACCGCACTCGCGATGTATGAAGAGGAGAGGATGTTAGGAGATTAAATTAACTGACAAACGTGATTAAATGTGTTTAAATATACCCATAGAAGGGAATTGTTTATGCATACATCTAATATCACGAATTATAAGCCCAAAGATTTTGCTGAGTTGTTAGGCGTGTCTGTAAAAACATTGCAACGTTGGGATAGGAAAGGAACTCTAAAAGCAAATAGAACTCCAACTGATAGGCGTTATTACACTTACGACCAGTATCTTCAATTTAAAGGCATAAATATCAAAAATGACCAACGACAAGTAGTTATTTATGCGAGAGTGTCTACAAGAAACCAAAAAGATGATTTACAAAACCAGGTCGCATTTTTAAGGCAGTTTTGTAATGCCAAAGGAATTATTGTAGACGAATGTATTGAAGATTATGGGAGTGGTCTTAATTACAATCGTAAAAAATGGAATGAGTTATTAGATGAAGTAATGGAGCAAAAAATCAAAACCATAATTGTAACCAATAAAGATAGATTTATTAGGTTTGGCTACGACTGGTTTGAAAAATTCTGTATGAAATTCAACACAACCATTGTGGTGGTAAATAATGAAGAACTATCGCCGCAAGAAGAATTTGTACAGGATATTGTTTCGATTCTTCAGGCGTTTTCCTGTAGGTTATATGGACTTCGTAAGTATAAGAAGCAAATAGAAGGAGATGAGGAAATTGCTAAAGAGCTTCAAGACGGAAATCAACCCAACAGAGGAACAGAAAGTTAAGATACGTAAAACAATAGGGACTTGTAGATATATTTACAACTTCTATCTCGCTCATAATAAAGAACTTCATGACAATGGAGAAAAGTTTATGAGTGGTAAAAGTTTTAGTGTCTGGCTGAACAATGAATATCTTCCCACAAATCCAGATAAGTTATGGATTAAGGAAGTAAGTTCAAAATCTGTAAAGCGTTCAATCGAAAATGGTTGTGTCGCATTTACTAGGTTTTTCAAACATCAAAGTGCTTTTCCTACTTTTAAAAAGAAAGGAAAGTCTGATGTGAAGATGTATTTTGTAAAGAATAATCCAAAGGATTGTCGTTGCGAAAGACATAGAATTAATATTCCATCACTTGGTTGGGTCCGTATCAAAGAAAAAGGATACCTTCCTACGACCAAAGATGGGTATGTGATTAAAAGTGGTCATGTTTCTATAAGAACTGATAGATACTATGTTTCAGTTCTTATAAGTGTTGCTGATTTCATGAGCTGTCACGGAGCTGCTCTCATGAGCTGTCGCTGAACTGCTCAACTTTGCGTCATGAATGTCGTATGGGTTATCGCCGCCGGAGGTCGTCTTCG